>JAIXQY010000108.1 GCA_027485485.1 Sphingomonadales bacterium
CACTGGCCTTTTCACCCGCAATCCCCTAATCCGGTCATGCGATTGCAACACTCAGCATTGAGCCGATAAAAGCCCATGGAATCAACGACTCAACCGCCTGCGGGCGAACCGGATATCCAGCCGATCTCCATCGTGACGGAGATGCGGACGAGTTTCCTTGATTATGCCATGTCGGTCATCGTCTCCCGCGCTTTGCCGGATGTGCGTGATGGCCTGAAACCGGTGCACCGGCGCATCCTGTGGGGGAGCCACGAAAACGGCTTCACCCACGGCAAACCCTATCGCAAATCGGCCCGCATCGTCGGCGACGTGATGGGCAAATATCACCCGCATGGTGACAGCGCGATTTACGAAGCGCTGGCGCGGATGACACAGGATTGGTCGATGCGGCTGCCGCTCATCGACGGGCAGGGCAATTTCGGTTCGATGGACCCGGATGCCCCGGCCGCCATGCGCTACACCGAAGCCCGGCTGGCCAAATCCGCCGATGCGCTGCTGGCGGATATCGACAAGGACACGGTTGATTTCGTTCCCAATTATGATGGGTCCGAACATGAACCGGCGGTGCTGCCGGCGCGCTTCCCGAACCTTCTGGTCAATGGTGCCGGCGGCATTGCCGTCGGCATGGCCACCAACATCCCGCCGCACAATCTGAACGAGGTGGTGGACGCCGTGCGCGCCTTCCTCGACAATCCGTTGATCGATGTCGAAGGCCTGATGGCGCATGTGCCGGCCCCGGATTTCCCCACCGGTGGCCTGATCCTGGGTACCAGCCAACTGCGCACCGCCTATGAAACCGGGCGCGGCAGCTTCCGCATCCGCTCCCGCCACGAGGTGGAGGAAGGCCGCGGCGAGAAGCGCGCCATCGTGCTGACCGAAATTCCCTTCCAGCAGGGCAAGAACGCGCTGGTGGAGAAAATCGCCGAAGCGGTGAAGGACAAGCGCATCGAAGGCGTGTCCGATCTGCGCGACGAGAGCAACCGCGAAGGCGTGCGCATCGTGCTCGATCTGAAGCGCGATGCCACCCCCGAAGTGGTGCTGAACCAGCTGTGGCGCCACACCCCGGCGCAGCAAAGTTACTCGATGAACATGCTGGCCATCCGTGGTGGCCGGCCCGAGCTGATGGGCCTGAAGGACATCATCCAGGCCTTTGTCGAGTTCCGCGAACAGGTCATCACCCGCCGCTCCAAGCACGAGCTGATGAAGGCGCGTGACCGGGCGCATCTGTTGATCGGCCTGGTGATTGCGGTGGCCAATCTGGACGAGGTGGTGCGCATCATCCGCGCCAGCGCCAGCCCGGCCGCCGCCCGCGAAAGCCTGATGGCGCGAACCTGGGATGCCGCCGAAATCCGGCCCTATCTGGCGCTGGTGGAAGCCGGCACGGTGGATGCGGATGCCGAAACCATCCAGCTGACCGAAGCCCAGGTGCGGGCCATCCTCGATCTGCGCCTGCAAAAGCTCACCGCGTTGGGCCGTGACGAAATCGGCACGGAGCTGCAGGAACTGGCCGCCAGCATCGCCGATCTGCTGGATATTCTCACCAGCCGGGTACGGCTGCGCACCGTGCTGCGCGCCGAGCTTGATGCGGTGTCGGACGAGTTCCAGTCCAAGCGCCGCACCGAGATTTTGGCAGTGCACGACGATATCGACGATGAAGACCTGATCGAGCGTGAGGACATGGTGGTGACCGTGACCCGCGATGGCTGGATCAAGCGTGTGGCGCTGGCCGAATATCGCGCCCAGGGCCGCGGCGGCAAGGGCCGCAACGCCATGTCCACCAAGGATGAGGATGTGGTGACAACCTTGTTCGTCACCTCCACTCACAATCCGGTGCTGTTCTTCTCCACCGCCGGCAAGGTCTATCGCCTGAAGGTGTGGCGCCTGCCGCAGGGCGGCCCGACGGCCAAGGGCAAGCCGATCAACAATCTGCTGCCGCTGGCGGATGGCGAGACCATCATCACCACCCTGCCACTGCCGGAGGATGAGGCCGAATGGGGCCGGCTGCACGTGATGTTCGCCACGGCGCACGGCAGCGTGCGCCGCAACGCCATGGATGCCTTCACCAGCGTGCCCACCGCCGGCAAGCTGGCGATCCGCTTCGAGGATGGTGACGATGATCGCCTGATCGGCGTGGCGCTGTGCGACCAGGTGGATGATGTGTTCCTGGCCGCCAAGAGCGGCAAGGCCATCCGCTTCCCGGTGGATGATGTGCGCGAGTTCGTCTCCCGCACCTCCACCGGCGTGCGCGGCATGAGCCTGGCCGATGGTGATGAAGTTGTGTCGATGGCGATCCTGAAGGGCTTTGCCGCCACGACCGAGGAGCGCGAGGATTATCTGAAGGCGGCGGCCTGGAAGAATGATCCGGCGACACGGGTGCTGTCGGAAACCCGTATGGGCCAGTTTGCGGCGGCGGAACAATTCATCCTGACGGTGACGGCCAATGGCTTTGGCAAGCGCAGCTCTGCGTTTGAATATCGCCAGTCGGGCCGCGGCGGGCAGGGCATCCGCAACATCGCCGAAAGCGACCGCAATGGTGATGTGCTGGCCAGCTTCACCGCCACCGACGCCGATGATGTGATGCTGGTGACCGATCAGGCCAAGCTGATCCGCCTGCGCGCCGGCGATATCCGCATCATGGGCCGGGCCACCAATGGCGTCACCCTGTTCAAGGTGGCCGATAATGAGCATGTGGTCTCGGCCGCGCTGATCCCGGCTGATGAAGCGGCGGCGAGCGAGGATGCGGCGCCAGAGGCCTGATCAATCCCCCTCAATTCCGGATCAATCAGCGTGCGCGGCCTTGGCCAGCAGGCCGCGCGCCACGCCCAGGGTGATCAGCCACTGGCCGCCGCAATAGAGGCCCCACACCAGCGCGCCGTCCACTGCCGGTCCGAACAGCTCGCGCTCACCCATGCGCATCACCAGCAGCGTGTCTGACGCGATGAAACCGATGGCGCCGATGGCCGCCAGCCGCGGAAAGCGGCTGCGCCACAGGCTGGCCGCCATGGCGCACAGCAGCAGCGCATAGACCAGCGCCGGCCACAGGCCTTCGCCCGCCGGCACCAGCAGCGGCGGCATCACCAGGCCATAGATGAGCAGGCCGATGGCAAGGCTGCGATCGAGCGTGGATGGCGGCCGCCGATGTTGCCAGTAACAGCCGATGGCCACGGCATGGCCCAGCGCAAAGCTGATGGCGCCGGCGGTGAACAGGCCGGGCATGGCCAGCAGCATGTCGCCGCAGGCGCCCAGGCCCATGATCACCGCCAGCCAGCGGCCGCCCTGCACCTGGGTGGCCGCGCAGGCCAGCAGGAACACGCTGCTGCCTTTCAGCAGCACATGCGCCGGCCCCGCCAGCGCTTGCCCGACCAGCAGATAGGCCAGCCCGGCCAGCCCGGCGAGGGCGAGCAGGGCCTTGAACTTCAGGGGCAGACCGTCCGGCCGTGTGGTACTTGATATGGCGGTCATGCCGATCATAGTCGGGCTTGCCGGCGGCAACGGCAAGGCTGCACATGCTCCCTCACCGATTGTTCATCTTGGCCATGCTCTTGTTGCTGCTGCACCACGCATGTGACCGGTTGACGCGGACATTGGGACGGCTTAGCCCGGTGCACATTGCATTAAGGGAGGCACGAATGAGGACGATTGCAACCGCGCTTGCCATGGTTTTGCTGGCAGGCTCCGCGCTGGGCACCGCAACGCCGGCGCTGGCACAGAAGAAAGACGAAAAGCCGAAACCGCCGGCGCCGCCGAAGCTCTCCAAGCCGATCCTGGCGGTGGTGATGGCGGTGCAGAAGCTGCAGCAGGCCGGCGATCATGCCGGCGCGCTGGCCAAGCTGGGCGAAGCGGCCGCCGTGCCGCGCACCGAGGTGGATGATGCGCTGATCATGGCCAAGCTGAAGCTGTTTTCGGCCCAGAACGTGAAAGACAATGTGAAACTGGAAGAAGCGCTGACCGAAGCGGCCGAAGCGCCCAGCATCACGCCTGACGAAAAGCTGACCTATTCCAAATATATCGCCGGCCTGGCCACCAACCGTAAGGATTACCAGAAGGCCTGGCAATGGTATGAATTCTACCTGGCCCAGAAGACCGACGATGTGGACATGATCGTGCAGGCGGCCAGCGTCAACGCGTCGTTGAAGCAATATGCCAAGGTCTATGATCTGCTCACCAAGGCGATCGATATTCGCGAAGCCAAGGGCGAGACCGGCGATCGCAGCTGGTATGAATTCCGCGCCCAGCTGGCCATCGACAACAAGCTGGACGACAAGGTCATGCCGTCGCTGCTCAGCTGGGTGAAGGCCTTCCCCGAACCCAAGAGCTATAACCTCGCCATCGAGTTGGTGAAGCAGCGTTCGGGCAATCTCGACAACAACACGCTGCTGGATTTCGGCCGCCTGATGTGGGCCACCGGCGCCATGGTCACCGCCAACAGCTTCCTGGAATATGCCGATGCGGCGCTGGATCGCGGGATGCCCGCCGAAGCCGATGTCGTGCTGAAGGAAGGCATTGCCAAGCAGCTGGTCGATCCCACCAAGCAGGGCATCAAGGAACTGCTGTCGATGGCGACCAGCAAGATCGCCGAAAGCAGGGCCGGCCTGCCGGGGCTGGAGCGTGACGCCAAGACCAGCCCGCGCCTGGCGCTGGTGACGGCCGACACGCTGTCCAGCTTCAAGCAGTTCGACAAGGCCGTGACCTATTACAAGGGCCTGGTCGGCAATGCGGCGGTGGATCAGGACACGGTCAATCTGCGTCTGGCCATGGCGCTGAACTCCATGGGTGACAAGGCCGGCGCCCGCGCCGCCTTGGCCAATGTGAAGGCCGGCCCGCGCTCCGCCATCGCGCGTTTCTATGAAGTGCTGATCGGCAACGCCGCCTGATTGTCAGGCTTTTGAAGCAGAGCGCGTCGCACCCATGTGCGGCGCGCTCTTTTCATTCCGGCTGCTTGCTCTTATAGACGCCCACCCTTTTCGCCCCGCACGCCCCACGGAGTCGTCGATGCCCATCCGCCCGGAACCCCGCCTTGGCCTCACCTTCGACGATGTGCTGCTGGTGCCTGCCGCTTCGGCGGTGCTGCCCAGCATGGCGGATACGTCCACCTTCGTCACCCGCTCGATCCGGCTCAACATCCCGATGTTGTCGGCCGCGATGGACACGGTGACCGAAGGCCAGATGGCGATTGCCATGGCCCAGATGGGCGGCATCGGCGTGTTGCACCGCAATCTTTCCGTGGAGGAACAGGCGCTGGCCGTGCGCCAGGTCAAGCGGTTCGAAAGCGGCATGGTGGTCAACCCCGTCACCCTGACCCCGGATCAGACGCTGGGCGATGCCCGTGCGCTGATGGCCAGTCACGGCATTTCGGGCTTTCCGGTGGTCGAAAAAGTTGGCCCCGGTGGCGCGCCGGGGCGGCTGGTCGGCATCGTCACCAACCGCGATCTGCGCTTTGCCGAGAATGTCGCGCAGCCCATCGCCGAGCTGATGACCAAGGACAATCTGGTGACGGTGCGCCCCGGCGTGACCGAGGCCGAAGCCCGCCGCCTGCTGCACAGCCACCGCATCGAGAAATTGATCGTGGTGGACGATGATGGCCATTGCATCGGCCTGATCACCATGAAGGATATTGTGCGGGCGGTGAACCACCCCAATGCCACCAAGGATGAAGCCGGCCGCCTGCGCGTGGCAGCGGCCACCACGGTGGGCGATACCGGCTTTGAACGCACCGAGGCGCTGCTGGATGCCGAATGCGATCTGATCGTGGTGGACACCGCCCATGGCCACAGCGACCGCGTGGCCGAAGCCGTGACCCGCATCAAGAAGCTCAGCAACAATGCCCAGGTGATTGCCGGCAATGTCGCCACCGCCGCGGCCGCCATGGCCCTGATCGATGCCGGTGCCGATGGCATCAAGGTGGGCATCGGCCCCGGTTCCATCTGCACCACCCGCGTGGTGGCCGGCGTGGGCGTGCCGCAATTGACCGCGGTGATGGACACCGCCGAAGCCGCCTGGCAGCGCGGCATCCCGGTGATCGCCGATGGCGGCCTGCGCACCAGCGGCGATGTCGCCAAGGCGCTCGCCGCCGGGGCCAGCGCGGTGATGGTGGGCAGCCTGCTGGCCGGCACCGAGGAAGCGCCGGGCGAAACCTTCCTGTGGCAGGGCCGCACCTACAAGGCCTATCGCGGCATGGGCAGCGTGGGTGCCATGGCGCGCGGTTCGGCGGACCGTTATTTCCAGCAGGACATCAAGGATCAGCTGAAGCTGGTGCCCGAAGGCATTGAAGGCCAGGTGCCATACAAGGGCCCGGTGGCCAATGTGCTGCACCAGCTGGCCGGCGGCGTGAAGGCGGCGATGGGCTATACCGGTTCGGCCACGCTGGAAGAATTCCGCACCCGCGCCGAGTTCATCCGCATCACCAATGCCGGGCTGAAGGAAAGCCATGTGCATGATGTAACCATCACGCGCGAAGCCCCCAATTATCCGACGGGGGGGTGATTGGCGGATGACCCCCGCCGCCCGGCTGGCCGCCGCCATCGAGATATTGGACCAGGTGATCACCGCCGCCCGTGATGGCGGGGCTGCGGCCGATACGATCATCCAGCGTTATTTTTCCACCCGCCGCTATGCCGGATCGAAGGACCGGCGCGCCGTGCGCGATCTGGTGTTCGCCGTGGTGCGTTCGGCTGGCGAGCGCCCGGTGTCGGGCCGGGCCGCGGTGATCGGCCATGCCCGCGCCCATGATCCCACCCTGCTGGCGCTGTTTGGCGCCGCCGGCCACGCCCCGCCGCCACTGGTGCATGGCGAACCGGCGGCCGAAGCCGGCCTGGCGCCGCACTGGCTGCGGCAATTGCTGGAACAGCGCTTCGGTGCGGACACTGATCGGCAACTGGCGGCCTTGCTCGACCGCGCGCCGCTGGATGTGCGGGTCAACCGCCTGAAGACCAACCGCGCTGCCGTGCTGGCCGATCATCCGGACTGGACGGCGCTGCCTGATACCGAGCTGGGACTGCGGCTGCCATCGGGCACCAATGTCGATCAACTGCCGGATTATTCCGAAGGCTGGATCGAGGTGCAGGATCACGGCAGCCAGATTGCCGCCGCTGCTCTGGCCGCGCGGCCGGGCGAGACGGTGGTAGATCTGTGCGCCGGGGCCGGCGGCAAGACGTTGGCATTGGCCGCCGAGATGGCCGGCAGCGGCCGCCTGATTGCCTGTGACACCGATCGCGCCCGCCTCAGCCAATTGCCGCCGCGCGCCGAGCGGGCCGGGGCGGCAGTGGAAACAAGGCTGCTCAATCCGGCCGCTGAAGCCGGCGCTTTGGCCGATCTGATGGGTGGCTGCGATGCCGTGCTGATCGATGCGCCCTGTTCGGGCAGCGGCACCTGGCGGCGCAACCCGGAAAGCCGCTGGCGGCTCACCCGCGAGCGGCTGGCGCGGCTGGTGGCCACGCAAGCCCATCTGATCCGGCTCGGTACAGCGCTGCTGAAACCCGGTGGGCGGCTGGTCTATGTGGTGTGCTCGCTGCTGCCACCGGAGGCGGAGGCCCAACTGGCTGACACGCCCGGCCTCGCCCCGTGGCAAACCCGTGTGCTCACCCCGGCTGACCAGGGCTGCGACGGCTTTTTCATCGCACAGTCATCCCGGCTCTGATATTGGCAGGACATGATCAATCGTCTCGCCCTCCTGTCCCTGTTGCTGATCAGCGCTGCGCCTGTTGCTGCGGCGCCGGCCCGTGATGACCAGTTGAAGCCGGCTTCGGTGCAGTTCGCTGCCGCCGGCCAGGCCGCGCTGGCCGCCGCCAAGCCGCAGGATGCCATCGACAGCTTCGAAGCCGCGCTGGCCATTGATCCGCGCAATGTCGCGGCCTTTTCCGGTATCGCGGCGGCTTATGAGAAACTGGGCCTGCCGGGCAAGGCGGTGAAATATTATCGCGAGGCCCTCGCGCTCAACCCGTCTGACATTGCCGCGCTGGAAGGCCAGGGCCGGGCGTTGGTGGCGCGCGGTGCCACGGCGCGGGCGCAGATCAACCTGGCGCGCATCAAGGCGCTGTGCAAGGCGGACTGCTCGGCCGCGGCCCGTCTGGACGGCGTGATCGCCAAGGCGAGCCAGACGGCGAGTGTTGCGGTGAAGGACAAGCCGACCCAGCAGTGAGGGGCGGATAATCCCACCCCCGACCCCTCCCGCAAGCGGGAGGGGAGAAAAGGATGCCCGCTCGCGCATACGGGAGGGGAGATAAGATTACTCCCCTCCCGCTTGCGGGAGGGGCTGGGGGTGGGTTCTCGCCCTATCCCAACCGCGCCGCCGCCTTGGCAAACGCCTCCACCGGCACCGTTTCCGCCCGGGCTTCGGCCTTGATGCCTTCGGCTTCCAGTGCCTCCAGCGCGCCGGGCAGGGCCTTCACGCTGGCGCGCAGCATCTTGCGGCGCTGGCCAAAGGCGGCCGCCGTCAGCGCCGCCAGACGGGCCGGGGTGGCGCTGCTGAGCGGTGGGGCGGGCACGAGGTGGACCACGGCCGATTCCACCTTGGGCGCCGGCACGAACGCCCGCGCCGGCAGGGTGAGGGCGATCCTGGGCGTTGAGCGCCACTGCGCCAGCACCGCCAGCCGGCCATAGGCATCGCTGCCCGGTGCGGCGATGATGCGCTGCGCCACCTCCTTCTGGAACATCAGCGTCAGGCTGGCCCACCATGGCGGCCATAGCGGGCTTTCCAGCCAGCCGGTGAACAGCGCGGTGCCGATGTTATAGGGCAGGTTGGCGACGATATGCGCGCCGTCGCCGGCCAGGGCGCGCGCATCCACCTGCATGGCATCGCCGCCCACCACCTGCAGCTTGCCATCGGCGGCCGCCGCCAGTTCGGCCAGCGCCGGCAGGGCGCGATCGTCGCGCTCCACCGCAAACACCGCGGCGCCGGTGCGCAGCAGCGCCCGCGTCAACCCGCCGGGGCCGGGGCCAACTTCATAGACGCGCGACGCCGCATCCAGGCCGGGGATGCGGGCGATGCGATCGAGCAGATTGGTATCGGTGAGGAAATTCTGCCCCAGCGATTTCTTGGCGTTCAGCCCATGCGCGGCAATCACCTCGCGCAGCGGCGGCAGCGTGTCCAATGCCATCGGGTCAGCGGCGGCGCGCGGCGCAATCGGCCGCCATGCGGATCGCCGCAATCATCGCATTCGGCGACGCCGCGCCGGTGCCGGCAATATCGAAGGCGGTGCCATGATCGGGCGAGGTGCGGATGATCGGCAGTCCCAGCGTGATGTTGACGCCATCATCGAAATGCAGCGCCTTCAACGGGATCAGCGCCTGATCATGATACATGCACAGCGCCGCGTCATAACGGGCGCGGGCCGGGGGGTGGAACATCGTGTCGGCCGGCAGCGGGCCGATCACATCGATCCCGTCTTCGCGCAGCATGTCGATGGCCGGGCGGATGATCTCGATCTCCTCGCGGCCCAGCGTGCCGCTTTCACCGGCATGCGGGTTCAGCCCGGCGATGGCCAGGCGCGGGGTTTCGATGCCAAAATCGCGGGTCAACGCGCGCGCCGTGATGCGGGCGCGGCCCACGATCAACTCAACCGAGAGCAGGCGCGGCACATCGGCCACCGGCACGTGCACGGTGATCGGCACGGTGCGCAAAGACGGCCCGGCCAGCATCATCACCGCATTGCCGGCCGACATGCCGCAGCGTTCCGCCACAAATTCGGTCTGGCCCGGATAGGCAAAGCCGATGGCCGCCAGTTGCGATTTGGCCACCGGGCCGGTGACCAGCCCCGATGCCATGCCCTGCCGCGCCAGCCCGCAGGCCAGTTCCAGACTGTCGAGCGCGCAGCGGGCGCCGGCCAGATTGGGCTGGCCCGGCACGATCTCGCCCGGATCATCCACCTGGATCAGCGGCAGGGCGGTGGCAAAGGCCGCGGCGGCGTGGGTGGGATCGGAGAGGATGGCAATCGGGCCGTTCCACACGGCGCGGATGGCGCGCGCGTCGCCAATGGCCAGAAACGGCGGCAGCGCGTCCGTCTCGCGCCGTTCCCAGGCCGCGGCGATGATTTCCGGGCCGACGCCGGCCGGATCACCGATGGAAATGGCCAGCGGGGCTGTGGTTGTGGCCCCGGCCATCAGCGATAATCGACGATGGCATCGCGCCGCAGATCGCGCAGATAACGGCGCGCGCGCATGCCCACCCGTTCATCGTTCATCTGGCTGTAGATCTCGTCGAAATTGGGCGCACGGGCCTGCACCTGGCTGTCATCCCGGCCGCAGAGCACCAGCACGCGCAGGCCCTCTTCGGCCGAACCAAAGGCCGGCGTGGCCTGGCCGATCGACAGGCCGCCCAGGATATTCTGCAGCGGCGCCGGCAGATCCTTCATGCGGATGGCATCATTGGTGGCCACATCGCCGCCCAATTGCTTGGCCATCGCCTCCACACCGCCGCAGCCGCCCATTTTCTGGGTGAGCGTGCCGATTTCGGCCACCTTGGCGCGCGCCTGCGCCTCGGTCGTGTCGGGCTTGAGCGGAATGGTCAACTGCTTCAGGCTGAGCACCGCCAGCGTGGGATCGGCGGCCAGCACCTGGCGCTTTTCGATCAGCGACATGATGGCAACGCCGCCCGGCACCGCGATCGGATCGGTGATCTGCCCCGGTTGCAGCCCGGCCAGCGACGGCGCCAGCGCATCGCTCAACTGTTCGGCGCGCACCCAGCCCAGATCGCCGCCCAGGCCGGCGGACGATGCTTCGGAAAACTGCCGGGCATAGGCGACAAAGCTCGCCCCGCCGCGCACCTGGCCGACGATGCGGGCAGCATCTTCCATCACCGCTTCCTGCGTTTCCGGCGTGGCCGACAGGAAGATTTCGCCAACGTGGAATTCGTCCTTGCCCTTGGCGGCGTTCAACTTGTCCACCACCGCCTGCACTTCATCATCGCCCACGTTCACCAGCGGCTCCACCTTGCGGCGCAGCACCCGGCTCCACGCCAGTTCGGCGCGGATCTGCGCCTTCAGGCTGCTGGCCGACGAACCGGATTGCGACAGATAGGCTTCGAACTGGGTTGTTGAGCGTTTGAAATTCTGGGCGATGCGATCAAACGAGCGCTGCACTTCGGATTCCGGAATGCGGATCTCGCTTTCGGCGGCCTCCTGAAGTTGCAGCTTTTCATCGATCAGGTTGCGCACGATCTGCAGGCGCAGGCGCTGGCGTTCGGCATCATCGATGCGGCCGCCATTGGCCGCCAGCACCAGGCCCAGCCGGTGATCAATATCGGTGTCGGTGATCACATCGCCGTTCACGATGGCCTGCGCCTTGCGCAGCGCCGGATCGATATTGCCCAGCAGCACGATATCGGGAAGATCATCGGCCGAAAAACTGCCCGGCGCGCCTTGCCCGCTGGCGGCCTGGGCCCCGGCGGAACCGGCCGTGAGCACGCCGCTGGCCAAAGGCAGCGCCGCCAGCAGGGCCAACCCGATCACCGGGGGTTTGATCAACTGAAACCGCATTCCCACACTCCACCGCGCCGCAGCGCCCGCCCCGCCTTAGCGCATGGCTGCACCAGGGGGAAAGCCACAAGTTCGCAACCTTGCCCCATGCTGGCTGAACCAAGGGTTAAATCAGGGCTTACCGGCCAAGCGTTTTGCCCCGGCCGGTTTACCGGCCGAGCGTTTTAAACGCGATGCTGATCTGGAAGGCGTTGCCGGGGCGGAAATCGCGGTCCCCCACATAATCGCGCCGCCAGCCCACGCCAAAGCGGAAACATTCATCCTCATATTCCAGCCCAAAGCGGTGGCGGATGCCGCGAAAGCCGTTGCCGTTGGCCAGGGGATTGTCGGCCTTGGTGGTGAGATCGACGATGCCATTGCCGAACAGCGTCCAGAACCGGGCAAAGGCCACGCGGCCGGCCAGCCGCAATTCCTGCCGGTCTTCCAGATCCTCCAGCGTGACGTTGCGGTTCAGCCGGATATAGGCCGCCGACACATAGGTGCGGCGCCCGCCCAGCGTCAGGTCAATCTCGTTACGGCGCACCGCCAGATTGTCCTTGTCCAGCCGGAAGCGATGGGTGAGTTCGATGATCCGCCCGAATTTCAGCGCAACGCGGCCCACCACATCGGAAACCCGGCCCTGAAAGCCGGTGCCGGCGGAAAACTCGTTGCCATCGCCCGACAGCCGCACCGATTGGCCGATTTCGGCGCGCAGCTGCACCCCCGGCCGATCGAGGCTGTATTCCGCGCCATAGGTGATGCGGCTGCCGCTTTCAAAGCGGTCAAGGCCGGGCGCGCGGTTGAGTTCGAACAGGCTGATGTCTTCCAGTTCAAAGGCGCGGGAATCTTCGTTGGGAAAGCCGCCATTCTGCAGGCGCGGCGCCGCGATCAGCTGCACGCGCGGTGTGATCGTCTGTTCCCCGCCCAGCGCCGGGCCAGCCAGCGGCCAGTTCACATCCACCGCCGCCAGCGCAATGCCGCGGCTGCGCCAGCCATCGCGCCCGGCATATTCGGGGAAGGTGGCAAGCTGGCTGTTGCGCACATCATAGATATCGCCGCGCACCAGGCCGGTGAGCGTGATGCGCTGGCCCAGCGGGGTGAACAGGCTGCGGTCCCAGCGGCCCCAGCTCAGGGCGCGGAACATGTCCTGCCCGTCAGAGCGGGTGAGGGTCATGCTGTTGGCGCCCAGCCGCACGCGGCCGCCGGCCACATCCCAATCGGGCCGCCAGTCATAATCGATCAGCGGCAGCACCAGCGGGCTTTCGCCCACCCGATCGGTGGCGCGCAGGCCCTGGAAGAACCAGGCCGAAACCGAAAGCCAGCTTTCTTCGGTGATGCGTTCCAGCGCATAGCTTGATCGCAGCACGTCATCAAAGCCCAGGCCATAACGGCGGTTGAACGTGTCATCGCTGCTCAGGCGCACCGAAAACACCGAACGCCAGGTGCCGCTGTGCTGCAACCGGCCCTTCACGCCCAGATAGCCGCGGAACCTCTGCCCCATATCGACTTCGGTGATGCCATCGGCGGCCAGATCAAAGCGCCGCGACACGGTGAACATGCCATCCACCTGGATCGGCCCATCGCGCAGCAGCCGCCGGGCCTGAAACGCCAGCGCCGGGTTGGTGGCGGTATAGAGCCACGGCGTGAGCGTCACATCGTTATCGGCACCAAAGGCGAAATGCATCGGCGCCGAAACGCCCACGCCCAGCTGCCGCTGAATTTCCACCGCCGGCACCAACAGCCCGCCGGCGCGCGCCGCACCGCCATCGGGGTGGGACAGGCCGGGCAGATAGAACACCGGCAGCCCGAACAATTCCAGGCTGGCATTGCGATAGGAAATGCGCTGGCGCTTCTGGTCATAGGCGATCTTCACCGCCTTGATCTTCCACACCGGCACCTGCGGGCAGCCCTCGCTGTTGATCACGGCGCACGGCGAATAGGTGGCGTGATCCAGGCTGTAATTGCCATCTGCGCGTTTGGCGCTGCGCGCGCCCAACCGGCCGCCATCGTTCAGCACCAGCAGCATGTTGGCAATCGCGCCATCGCGCAGCTTGTCGGTCAGGGTGATGCGATCGCCCAGCGCCTGGTTGCCAGCCGGATCGGTGATCGAAACATTGCCAACCGCGACCACCTCGCCATCGGCGCCATCGCTGCCGCGCCGATATTCCACCCGGTCCGCCGTCAGCGCATAGCCTTCGCGCGACACCCGCACCCGGCCCTGCGCCGTCACCAGCCGGGCTGCGTCGTCATACACCAGCTCATCGGCTTCGAAATCCACGCTGTCGCCGCGCCCCGGCAGGTTCGGCCGGCGCGGCGGCGCATCGGGATCGGCGTTGCGCGGTTCGGCATTGCCCAGCAGGGCCGGGCTCATGCGCTGTGCCAGCGCCGCCTCAGGGGCCAGCGTCGCCAGCGTCACCCCGGCCAGCAACGCGGCCCGGCACGCCCAGCGCGGTGATCGGAACAAGGGCGGGGCGGGCAACACCCAGCCCGATTAGCCGCGCCGCTTGCCGCCTGCAACCATATGCTTGGTGCCGGCGGCGGGACGGCCTAAAACCTGTCTCGAATCAACCAAGGATAACCAGATGCTTGCCGTGTCGTTCCTGCCTGAACTTGCCGATCCCGCTCATGCCCTGGTGGTGCTGTCCGGTGCTGCTGATGGCTTTGCCGGCCCGGCCGCCGCTGTGGATGCGGCCACGGGCGGTGCGCTGACGCGGGCAGCCAAGGCGGCGCGCTTCGAAGGCGAGGCGGCCAGCGTGGTGGAGCTGCTCGCCCCGGCCGGGCTGGCCTGCGGCCGCGTGCTGCTGGTTGGCACGGGCCCGGCTGACAAGCTGGACGCGCTGACCGCCGAGCGCATCGGCGGCGCCATCACCGCCCGCCTGCTCACCAGCGGCGAAACCCAGGTGAATGTGGATGTGGCGGGCGTGCTGAGCGCTGACCTTGCCGCGCATCTGGCCCATGGTGCCGCCCTGCGCGCCTGGCAGTTCCTTCCCTATCGCACCACGATGAAGCCCAGGCAGAAGCCCAGCCTGGCCGATCTGGCCATCATCGGCGCGGCCGATGCCGCGGCAACATATGCGCGGCTGGAAGCCATTGCCGGCGGCGTCGCCCGCACCCGCACGCTGGTGAGCGAGCCGCCGAACGTGCTGTATCCCGAAAGCTTTGTGGACAAATCGCTCGATCTGGCCGGGCTGGGCATTGAACTCATCGTGCTGGATGATGCCGAAATGCGCCGGCTGGGCATGGGCGCGCTCCTGGGCGTGGCGCAAGGCTCGGTGCGGCCGGCGCGCATGCTGGCGATGCGCTGGAACGGCACGGGGCGCGATGATGTGAAGCCGGTGGTGTTCGTCGGAAAGGGTGTGACGTTCGACACCGGCGGCATCAGCCTGAAGCCGCCCGCCGGCATGGAAGACATGAAGTGGGACATGGGCGGGGCAGGCGCCGTGACCGGCGCCATGCACGCGCTTGCCGCCCGCAAGGCCAAGGCCCATGTGATCGGCGTGGTTGGCCTGGTGGAGAATATGCCCGACGGCAATGCCCAGCGCCCCGGCGATGTGGTCACCACCATGAACGGCCAGACGGTTGAGGTGATCAACACCGATGCCGAAGGCCGGCTGGTGCTGTGCGATGCGATCTGGTGGGCGCAGGAGACGTTCAACCCCGAAATCGTCGTCGATCTCGCCACGCTCACCGGCGCGATCATCGTCAGCCTGGGCCATGAACATGCCGGCCTGTTCTGCAACGATGATGGCCTGGCCGGGCAATTGAGCGCCGCCGGCGCCGCCGTGGGCGAGAAGCTCTGGCGGATGCCGATTGGCGACGCCTATGACAAGCTGATCGACAGCGACATTGCCGACATGAAGAATGTTGGCCCGCGCGACGGCGGCTCGATCACCGCGGCCCAGT
Organism: Sphingomonadales bacterium; assembly: GCA_027485485.1. Lineage (GTDB taxonomy): Bacteria > Pseudomonadota > Alphaproteobacteria > Sphingomonadales > Sphingomonadaceae > Sandarakinorhabdus. The sequence continues at coordinate 15,354 of JAIXQY010000108.1, forward strand.
TCATCGGCCGCTTCATCAAGCCGGGCGTGAAATGGGCACACCTGGATGTCGCCGGCACCGTGTGGGCCGCCAAGCCCGGCGCCGTGCACGACAAGGGCGCCACCGGTTACGGCGTGCGCCTGCTGGATCGCTTCGTGGCCGACAATTTCGAGGGGTGAGCCCCACTAGATCCTCCCCCTCTGGGGGAGGTGGCGCCCGCAGGGCGACGGAGGGGGCGGCCAGGCACCGTCCTTGAAGCCCCCTCCGCCCTTCGGGCACCTCCCCCAGCGGGGGAGGACCTTGAAGTCTTGCCATTTCGCGCCTCCCCCTGTAGGGGCCCGCGCAACGATCAACCCCTATCGCACAAGTGGACTTTCCCATGGCCATCACCCGCACCTTCTCGATCATCAAGCCCGATGCCACCCGTCGCAACATCACCGGCAAGGTGAACGCGATGATCGAAGGCGCCGGCCTGCGCATCGTGGCGCAAAAGCGCCTGCACCTGACGCAGGCCCAGGCCGAAGGCTTCTACGCCGTCCACCGCGAGCGTGGCTTTTTCGGTGAACTGGTGCAGTTCATGATCTCAGGCCCGGTCGTGGTGCAGGTGCTGGAAGGCGAAGACGCCGTTCCCGCCTATCGCGCCATCATGGGCGCCACCAACCCGGCCAACGCCGATGCCGGCACCATCCGCAAGGAACTGGCCGAATCGATCGAAGCCAACAGCGTGCACGGCTCGGACAGCGACGAGAACGCCGCGATCGAAATCGCCTATTTCTTCGCGCAGACCGAAATCGCCGGCTGAGCATAAGCGCCAGCACGAATGAACAAGGGCCGCAGCGATCCTGCGGCCCTTTTGCTGTTTGGGAGCGGGGGGCAGCGTTCGATTCAACCGCGCGCCGGCCGCGTTCAGGCGAGCAAGGGCCTGGTTACATCAGCTTTCCAACGGCTTGTTCCCGTGAACTGATCGGCAAGGCCATCCAGACGGTGTTTTTGCCATGAAGCAATGTGATCAATATGTTGCGCTTGCCCGTTTCGCGCGCGGTGGCAACCGCATCGGTGAATTGCACCGTTGATGACAATGGCTTGCCTGCCAGCCCCACGATGATATCGCCAACAGCAATGCCGCGCGCCGCCCCAGGACTGCCCGGCGCCACTGCAACCACGATCAGGCCGCCAGGGGCGCCGTTCTGGCCCGCGACCTCATTCGTGTCTCTGGTCGTGCCTGCAAGTTGCAGACCGGACAGTGAAACAATCGAATCCGGCGCCACGACGCTCGCCAATTCCTTGGCGCGAACCGCCCCGTCCGGCTGGGACGCCGGAACCAGTTCGGCCGAAAGCGGTCCGCCATTGTGCCACAATTCGAACCGGACACTGCGGCCGGCCGCAAACGTCGCCACTTCGGCCGACAAAGCGCCCAAGTCACCAACGGGACGACCATCCACCGCCAGCACGACATCCGACACTGAAATTCCGGCCCGCTCGGCCGAGCTTCCCGCCACGACTTCGATTACCAGCACCCCGCGACTGGATGGCAGTCCGAGCGCCTCAGCCATGTCGCCGGTCAAGCTCACCACGCCGAGACCCAGCTGGGTGCGGCTGATCTTTCCGAGCACGAGCAATTCAGCAACGACGCGTTGCGCCATGGCGGACGGCAGCGAAAAACCGATGCCGATGTTGCCGCCAGCCGGGGACAGGATGGCCGTGTTGATGCCAACGACGCGGCCGGCTTCGTCAAGCAATGGTCCGCCGCTGTTGCCCTGGTTGATGGCGGCATCGATCTGCAAAAAATCACTATATTGTCCGGTGCCCAGTGACCGACCGCGGCCAGAAACAATTCCAGCCGATACAGAGCCGCCCAGCCCGAACGGGGAGCCGACCGCCGTGACATTTTCGCCGACGCGGACCTTGTCGCTGTCCCCCCACGTCAACGCGGGATAGCAGCGTGCCAGGGCTTCCATGCGGAGCAAGGCGATATCGGTTCGTTCATCACTGCCGACAAGCGTGGCGCCTCTCAGGCTGCCATCAGCCAGGCGAACGGTGATCTGGGTGGCCTGTGCCACAACATGCTCGTTGGTGACCACCAGACCGTCGGCCGAAACGATGAAACCGCTGCCAAGCGACTGTTTGTTGCTGGCCTGCGTTTCGCGCATCGCGTCGCCAAGCGCTTCTTCATAGCTTTCATTGGTGTCTGGGCCAAAGCGAGCCTGCACCTGAACAACTGCCGGCATGACGGCCGACACAATCTCCGGACGCTTTGAACCTGCTGGCGGCAGTTTCAACGGTGGGCATGCCGCGAACGCAGCGACGGGTGTGGCGAGGATCACGAGGCCGGCAAAAAACAAACGCGCCATTTGGCATCCCTTTGAATCGGTTGTGTCCGAGTGCGAGGAACCAACATTACATGAATGTAATCAATTGTGGGGATTAAATCTGCTGGCGCAAACCGCTTGGCGTGCAGGCTTGTCCACCACCTCAAACCGAAGGGCGCGATTGAAAGGGCATGCTCCGCCGTCCCGCGGCCTGTGCCGGACAGACGCAAGGAATCGCAGACTGCCACTTGCGCATCGCGGTCTCGTTCTGGCCGCAGCCACTCTGCGGCTCCTTGCTCTGATCCTGCCTTGGCAGGAGCGGATCAGCACCCGGCCACCGCCCGCCACTTGCCGGCCACGCGC
>JAIXQY010000172.1 GCA_027485485.1 Sphingomonadales bacterium
CCCGGCCCGATGGGCGAGTTCCGCACCATCCGCTCGCCAATCTCGTTCGATGGGCAGCGCAACCTGGCCGTGACGGCACCGCCGCTGCTTGGGCAGGACAATGCCGCCGTGCTGGGCCGGCACGCCCAGGCGGCGGAGTAGTTGACCGCGCCGCGCAAAGCCTGTCACACCAAAGCCATGGGTGAGGAGAAGGATCCGGAATATCTGTCCACGCTGGAACGCGGGCTGCGCGTGCTGCGCGCCTTTGATGCGAGCCGGCCGGATATGGCGCTGTCCGATGTGGCAAGCGTCACCGGGCTTTCACCGGCGGTGGCAAGACGCTGCCTCAACACGCTGGTTTCACTGGGCTATATCCGGCAGGATGGCCGGCGGTTCCTGCTCACGCCGGAAGTGCTGGCCTTTGGGTCGGCCTATCTGTCATCGATGAACGTTGAAAGCGTGGCGGTGCCGCCCTTGCAGGCCCTGGCCGAGGCCACCGGGGATTCGGTGAGCCTGGCGGTGCGGTCGGGGCGCGAGATCCTCTATGTCGTGCATGTGCCGAGCAACCGGCGCATCCGGCTGGGCGCCGGCGTGGGGACGCGCTTTCCGCTGCATGCCACCTCGATGGGCAAGGTGCTGCTGTCCTACGGCGCGGAGGCGGTGATAGAGGAGTTCCTGGGCCACGGCCCGCTGGCGCGCCTGACCGAGCGGACGGTGACCGATCCCGCCGCCCTGCGCGCCCGGCTCAGCCTGGTGCGCGAACGCCAGTATGACAGCGCGCTGGACGAGCTGGATTATGGCATCGTTTCGGTGGCGGTGCCGGTGCGCGACGGGCAGGGGCAGGTGGTGGCGGCGATCAACTGCTCCACCAGCACCACGCGCATCAGCCAGGATGAACTGGTGCGCACCCGCCTGCCGCTGCTGCGCGATGCCGCCGGCCAGATCGAGGCGGAATTGCGCCGCACCCCGATGCTGGCGCGATCCCTGGCCCGTTGATCAGCCTGCAGGACAAATCCAACACGCCGGCAGGTGCGGCATTTCGCGTGCCAAAATTCGCATATCGAACTTGACTTCGCATGGCGAAGCATTATCGCCCCAAAGCAAGGCCCGTAAAAGGGCCCGGCGTGGCCTTCAGGGTCGGCCACGCCGAATCTCTGGGGAGGCACAAGATGCAGATGAACTTCGCCCGTTTCGGGTTCCGCTTGCTGGCCACGTCGGCACTGGTTGCCGTTCCGGCCTTGGCGCAAACCGCTGCGCCGGCCCCCGCCGCTGATGAGGGCGAGATCATCGTCACGGCCACCCGCCGCGCCGACACGCTGCAGAACACGCCGGCCGCCGTGGCCGCGTTCAACAGCACCACCATCCAGGCCGCCGGCATCGAGCGTCCGGGCGATTTCATCGGCCTGACCAGCAACGTCAATCTGGTCGAAACCCAGAACGCCGGCAACGCCTTCGTCATCATCCGCGGCATCACCCAGGCCCGCAACAGCGAGCCTTCGGTGGCGGTGATCGTTGACGGCATCCAGCAGGTGAACCCGGCTCAGTTCAACCAGGAACTGTTTGATATCGAACAGATCGAAGTGCTGAAGGGCCCGCAGGGTGGCCTGTATGGCCGCAACGCCATCGGCGGCGCCATCATCATCCGCTCCAAGGCCCCCACCGACGAATTGTCCGGCAAGATCACCGCCGGTGTGGACAATGGCTTTGGCTATTATGTGCGCGGCAATGTCTCGGGCCCGGTTGCCGAGAATCTGAAGTTCCGCCTGTCGGGCAGCTGGTATGACACCAATGGTTTCATCCAGAACACGTTCCTCAACGAGAAGGCCGATCCGATCAAGGATCTGAACCTGCGCGGCAATCTGCTGTGGAACCCGACCGAGGGCCTCGATGTCGATCTGCGCGTGGCCTATTCCAACCTGCAAACGCAGGCGCTCTATTTCAACATCGTCAATGATGTGAACGACACTTCGTTGCCGGTGCGCGTCAACAACCGCGGCCAGAATGACCGCGAGATGTGGAACGCCGCCCTCAAGCTGAAGTACAGCGGCGACTTCGGCACGGTGCAGAATGTGTTCAGCTATGACCGGCTGACCGAAGTGCTCACCGGCGATGCCTTCAACTTCCTGCCGATCCGCGATTCGCTGTTCTTCCAGTTCTTCGGCTTCGATCTCAACCAGAGCCAGTTCCTGGAAGTTGACGCCTGGTCGAACGAGCTGCGCTATGAATCGCCGGCCGACAAGCCGCTGCAGTTCATCGTCGGCACCTATATGGTCGGCACCAAGCGCTTCATTTCCACCGGCAACATGATCGATCGCGATCAGGGCGTGTTCCCGGTGTTCCGCACCCCGTCCACCGATCCGCGCAACCCGCAGTTCAGCTTCCTGTCTGACTCTCAAGACAATTTCGCCTGGGCGGTGTTCGCCAACACCAGCTGGAAGGTGAACGAGCAGCTGCGCGTCGATGCCTCGCTGCGCTATGACCGCGACAACCGCGAGAACACCACGCTCACCCCCACCGGCTTCCTGCCCAACGTGCCGGGCTTTGCCCAGGGCCGCACCGGTGAGGTGCGTGAGCGCAGCTTCCAGAGCTGGCAGCCCAAGGTCACCGTCACCTACAAGCCGGCGGACAATGTCACGCTTTATGGTGGCTGGAGCCGCGGCTTCCGCTCGGGTGGCTTCAACCAGACCGGCGTGGGCGGTGTGGCCGCCAGCAACGGCATCGTGGGTGTGAACGATGTGTTCAACGCCGAAGTGGCCGAAACCTGGGAAATCGGCGCCAAGACGCAGACCACGGACAAGCTGCTCACCGTCAACGCGGCGGCCTTCTCCACCCGCACCGAAAACAGCTATTTCTTCGTGTTCCTCGCCGCCAACTCGACGCAGAACCTCGGCAACGTGCCGCTGGCGCAGATCAAGGGCTTTGAACTGGAAGCCAGCCTGCGGCCGATGAAGGGCCTCGATATCAATGTCGGCCTTGGCTATACCGACAGCAATATCAAGCAGTTCGCCAACGCCGCCCGCATCGGCAACGAACTGCCGCTGATCAGCCGTTACACGCTGAACGCCGGCATCAACTATGTCCGCCCGCTCAGCGATGATCTCGATCTCAACGCCCGGCTGGATTATCGCCGCACCGGCCGTACCTGGTGGGATGTCGAAAACTCCACCAGCCGCGATCCGGTGGACATCGTCGATGCCCGCCTGGGCGTGTCGACCAAGGGCTGGAGCGTGACCGCGTTCAGCCAGAACCTGACCAACAGCATCTACAACGCTGAATTTTCGCCCGGCGGCTTTGTGTTCAAGGCGCGCCCGCGCCGCTATGGCATCGAAGCCAGCTTCAACTTCTGATCGAAAGGCATCCACATGGCGCGCGTTCTCATTCTCTATTACTCCTCGTGGGGGCATGTGGAGACCATGGCCAATGCCGTGGCCGAGGGCGCGGCCAGCGTGGAGGGCGTGGAAGCCGTGGTGAAGCGGGTGCCGGAACTGGTGCCGGCTGACACCGCCGCGGCCTTCTTCTACAAATCCGAACAGGCCGCCCCCATCGCCGATCCGAACGAACTGGGCGATTATGATGCCATCATCATCGGCACGCCCACCCGCTTCGGCAATATGGCCGCCCAGATGCGCAACTTCCTCGATCAGACCGGCGGCCTGTGGGCCAAGGGCGCGCTGATCGGCAAGCTGGGCGGCGCGTTCGTGTCCACCGCCAGCCAGCATGGCGGCCAGGAAACCACGCTCACCAGCATCCACACCACGCTGTTGCACCACGGCATGATCATCGTGGGACTGCCCTACAGCTTTGCCGGCAACAGCATCATGACCGAGATCAGCGGCGGCACGCCCTATGGCGCCTCCACCCTGGCCGCCGGCGATGGCAGCCGCCAGCCGTCTGACAATGAACTGGCCGGCGCGCGCTTCCAGGGCCAGCACACGGCCGAGATTGCGAAAAAGCTGTTTGGTTGAGTATCCTGTTGGGGAAGGAGAGCATCATGGCCATCACACGTCGTCCGAACCGGTTGCACCACACCGCCTATGTCACCAAGGATCTCGAGGCGACGCGCGCCTTTTATGAGGATGTGATCGGCCTGCCGCTGATCGCGACCTGGACCGAGCAGGACGAGCTGTTCGGCAAGCTGCGCACCTATTGCCATGTGTTCTTCGAACTGGCCGATGGCTCGTGCCTGGCGTTTTTCCAGTTCGCCGACGCGGCTGACCAGGCCGAATTCGGCCCGGACCTGCCGTCCAGCCCGTTCATCCATGTCGCCCTGCACGTGGATCAGACGACGCAGGCCGATCTGGAAGCCCGCATCCAGGCCGCCGGCATGGTCGAGCCGCAGACCTATGTGCTGGAACATGGCTATTGCCGCTCGGTCTATGTCACGGATCCCAATGGCATGATCGTCGAATTCACCTGCGACACGCCCAGCGCGCTGGAACCGGCGATTGATGCCGCCCGCCGTGCCAGTGCCCATGCCGATCTGAAGCGTTGGCTGGCCGGCGATCATCACAACAACAATCCCTATCGCACCGCTGCGTGATCGCGGCGGCGCCGTCCGCGCGTGTGGATGGCGCCTTTGCCGGCAGCCGGCTGGCCCGTGTGGCGGTGCCGGGCGGGGATTTGGTGGCCGAGATTGCCGGGCAGGGGCCGGCGATCATCTTCTGGCACGGCTGGACGCTGGACCGGCGGCAATGGCGCGGGCAGGCGGCCCTGACCAGGCACTTCACGCTGGTGGCGGTGGACCGGCGCGGCTTTGGGGAGGCCAGCGCTCCGCCCGATCTGGCCGAAGAACCCGCCGATATCGCCCGCGTTGCCGCCGCGCTGGGGCTGGCGCGCTATCATCTGGTTGGCCTGTCGCAAGGGGGCAAGGTGGCGCTTGCCCACGCCAGCCGCCAGCCAGAGGGGCTGGATCGGCTGGTGGTGATTGGCGCGCCGCTGGATGCCGATCTGCACGCCCCGCCCGAACATCTGCCGCTGGCTCTCATGGCCGAACTGGCCCGCGCCGGCCGGCTGGCCGAACTGCGCGGCTTCTGGCTGGCCCACCCGCTCACGGCTGGCCGGCCCGAGGTGCGCGCGGCGCTGGCGGCCATGCTGGCGCGCTATGACGGGCGTGATCTCGTGGCACCGGGCCGGCCGCTCAGCGTCACCCTGGCTGATGTCGCCCGCATCAGCGCGCCGGCCACCGCGCTGGCCGGGGTGGACGACACACCGTGGCGCCGCGCCGTTGCCGCCGCGCTGGGCCAGGCCGGCTTTGCCCATGCCCTCATCCCCGGCGGCGGGCATCTGGCGCCGATGGAGGCCGCGCCGGCGACCAATGCCGCGCTGATGGCCGCACTGGCTTGACCTTGCCCCCGGATGCGGCAGCATGGCCGCCTATCCGGAATCTCCCGCAGCTTGACTTGATCCGGCTCGCGTGGCCTGTAGAGGGGCCATTTGTCCGGACAAATTATCGGAGCCTGCCAGCGATGAGTGATCTGCCCCCGCCCTACACCGCGCTCACCCGCCACCCGATGCTGGCGCGCACCAATCATGACGAGGCAGCGCGCTTCAACTTCCTCACCCATCTGAACCGCTATCTGTCGGGCACGCTGGGGCCGGGCAACAAACTGGCCTATGACAATCGCGTGCTGCCGGCGTTCCGCGCTGACCATGGCCGCGATCCCGAGCATCGTTACGAGATCCGCGACGCGATGAACCAGGACCCGTTCCACCGCATGTGGAGCGCATTGAAGCGCAATTCGATGGAGATGCGCCAGCACAATGGCCGCGCCACCGTGCTGCGCCAGCTGGACGAGCTCGACGCGCTGGCCCGCCAGTTCAACGAACATTCGGGCCAACTGCAGCTTGACCCGTCGGTCGAGCAGCCGCCCTATCAGACCTGTGTGGACATTCACTGCCAGCCCGGCGGTTACCACAGCGAGGAACGGCCCGGCGATGTGTCGGCCGGGGCCAATTATGATGTCGGCATCTTTGCCACCACCGGCGGTGCGCTCGGCGGGCTGAACGATGGCGGCGGCCAGGCCGTGGTGGCCTGGGCCAAGAAGGCCCGGCCCGATTGGCAGCCGCAGCGCATCCTGGATGTGGGTGCCACCGTGGGCCACAATGCCGTGCCGATCGCGCTGGCCTATCCCGATGCCGAGGTGATCGCCATTGATACGGCGGCGGCCTCCCTGCGATATGGCGCGGCGCGGGCGGCCGGGCTGGGCGCGAAGAACATCCGTTTCGTGCAGGCCAATGGCGAGGATCTGTCGCGCTTCCCTGACAATCATTTCGATTGGGTGCAAACCACCATGTTCCTACACGAACTGTCGTCGCAGGCGATGCCGCGGCTGCTGGCCGAATGCCAGCGCGTGCTGAAACCCGGCGGCCTGATCCTGCATGTGGAACAGCCGCAATACAGCGATGCTATGCCCCTGTTCGAACAGTTCATGCGCGATTGGGATGCGTTCAACAACAATGAGCCGTTCTGGAGCGCCATGCACGGCCAGGATCTGAAGGACGTGATGGCCGGCGCCGGCTTCCCGAAAGACAGCCAGTTCGTGGTGGGCGTGCGCGCCGTGGTGGATCGCAGCATCTTCCCGGCGGCCGAGACCGAGGAACAGGAGGATTATGGCCGTGCCGCGGTGTGGAACGCCTATGGCGCGTGGAAGCCGGCCGTGCAGGAACTGGCAGCATGACGGAAGGCGTGGACTGGATCGCGCGGGCCGGCGCCAAGCCCAAGGGCCGCCGCCCGGCCTATTTCGATGATCCCGCGGTTGATCGGCTGCTGTCCCTCTCCATGGCGCTGGTCGCCGAGGTGAGCGTGCTGCGCGAACGGCTGGACACGGTGGAACGGCTGCTCGAGGCCAAGGGCGGCCTGTCCCGCGCCGACGTTGACGCGTTCATGCCCGACAGCAAGGCCGGCGCCGAACGCGGCGAGGCCACCCGCGCCTATATCGCCCGCGTGATGCGCGGGTTTCAGCAAGACGTTGAAGCCATGGCCAACCCCGATCCGCCGATCACGGATTGGGTGGAGAAATGGTCGAAGGAGTAAACAGGTCCTCCCCAAACTTGTTTGGGGAGGTGCCGAGCATAGCGAGGCGGAGGGGCAGAGCAGGGGGGCTCATATGGACATCGAACCCGTGCTGGTGCTGCGCTGGCTGCACATCATCGCCATGGTCTATTGGCTGGGCGGGGAATGGGGTGTGTTCCAGACCAGTTACAATGTGACCAACCCGGCGCTGTCTTTGGACGAGCGCCGGCGGCACATGGAAACCGCCTATCGCATCGACATTTTGGCCCGCACCGGCATCATCCTGCTGCTGCCGCTGGGCCTGCACATGGGCCATATCTATGGCCTGCAACCCTATGGCGGCGGCTGGCTCACTGGCATATGGCTGGCGGTGGCGGCGTGGATGGCGCTGTGCTGGGCGGCCTTCTTCACCCGCGAAACCGATGCCGGCATACTGCTCACCAAAATCGATGAATGGGTGCGCTTCATCCTGATTCCGCTGATCTTCATCGTCGGCATTGCCAGCCTGATGGGCCACGGCCCGCTGGAAGCCGGGGAGGGCAACCGCTGGTATGCCAGCAAACTCACACTCTATGGCTTTGCCCTGTGCATCGGCCTCGGCCTGCGCTTTGTCATGCGCGGCTGGACCGTGCGCTTCCGCCGCCTCGCCGCCGGGCCAAACCCGGCCGAGGAGGCCGCGCTCACCCGCGAGATCGGCTGGGCGCGGATCATGGCCTATGTCTATTGGATCACCATTTCCGGCATCTGTTTCCTAGGCACAGTGAAGCCCTTCTAAATCCTCCCCATCCTGCGGCTGGGGAGGATCGTCTTCACTTCAATATCTGGTTCATCTCCACCAGCACGCCATCCGGATCGAAGAAATTGCAGCCCATCACGCGGATCTCCGGCCCGCCGTTGCGGCCGGGATAGACTTGCAAGCGCGGTTCCGATGTGAAGTGCACGCCCGGCACCGCTTTCGCCGCCTGGCAGCGCCCGGCCACATCATCGGTGTTCATCACCAGCACCACGCCGCCCGGCCCCATGCGCTTGGGGTAGGGCTTGGCCTTCAGCGCCGGCTTCACCCACTGCATCAGGCCGATCCAGCCCACCCAGGGATCATTGCTGTTCAGCAGCACCAGCCGCGCCTTGGCGCCCGGTGGGCCGGCGGGCAGGGCGACGCCGCTGGTTTCCACCACCGTGTCATAATTCACCTGCAGCCCCACCACATCGCGATACAGCTTCAGGCTGGCCTCCATGTCGCGCACGATGATGGTGGCGCGGCGCACATCGGTGGGCAGCCGCTCCTTGGGCTTGTCAACGCCCGGTGCGGTCTGGGCGCCGGCGGCAGTCGCCAACAGGCCAAGGGCAATCACAACAGCTTTCATCAGCGTTCCTCCACCACGCCGCTGGCGATCAGGGCGGCAATTTGCGTCTCATCATAACCCAGCCCGGCCAGCACGCCCCGGCTGTGCTCGCCCGGCCTGGCCAGCACTTGCGGTGCGCCCGGCCGGCCGCCGGCCATTTCCAGCGGGATGGTGGGCAACTTCGTCTCGCGGCCATCGTCCAGCGTCACCGGCTCCAGCCCGCCGGTGGCGAGATGCGGATCGTCAAACAACTCCTCCGGCTTGCCGATGGGGGCAAAGGGCATGCCGCTGCCCTCCAGCCGGGCCATCACCTCGGCCCGCGTCATCTGCGCCACCAGCGCACGGATGGTCGGCAGGATGCGGTCCCGCGCCAACACCCGCTGATTGTTCCTGCGTAGGCTTTCATCCGCCCACAATTCGTCCAGCCCGAACAAAGCGCAGAATTTCTCCCACAGCGCGTCGGTCACCACGCCGATGAACAGCGGCTCGTCCTGCGTTTCGAACACGTCGTAAATCGCCCAGGCCGAAACCCGCGCTGGCATCGGTGCCGCCGGTTTCCCGGTCACGGCGAACTGTGCCATATGCTGCCCCACCAGATAGGCGGTGGTTTCGAACAGGCTGGCCACCACCTTCTGGCCGCGCCCGGTCTGCCCCCGCTCGTGCAGCGCCGAGAGGATGCCGATCACGCCGAACATGCCGCCAGTCACATCGATCACGCTGGCCCCGGCGCGCAGCGGCCGGCCCGGTGGCCCGGTCATATAGGCGAGGCCGCCCATCATCTGCGCCACTTCATCGAGCGCGGTGCGCTGCTCATAGGGGCCGGGCA
>JAIXQY010000207.1 GCA_027485485.1 Sphingomonadales bacterium
CCCGGCCGAGGCGAGCGCTGACAAATATCATGGTGTGGTGAAATTCGACGTGGTGTCGGGCACCCAGCACAAACCGAGCCCCAAGGCCCCGGCCTATCAGAATGTCTTTGGCGACATGCTGATCGAGGAGGCCAAGCGCGATCCGACCATCTGCGCCATCACCGCCGCCATGCCATCGGGCACCGGGGTTGACCGTTTTGCCAAGGCTTTCCCAGAGAAGAGCTTTGATGTGGGCATCGCCGAACAGCACGCCGTGACGTTCGCTGCCGGCATGGCCGCGCAGGGCATGCGGCCGTTCTGTGCGATTTATTCCACCTTCCTGCAGCGCGCCTATGACCAGGTGGTGCATGATGTGGCGCTGCAAAATCTCCCCGTGCGCTTTGCCATTGATCGCGCCGGGCTGGTCGGCGCCGATGGCGCGACGCACGCCGGCAGTTTCGATGTGACCTATTTGTCCACCCTGCCCAACATGGTGGTGATGGCCGCCAGCGACGAAGCCGAACTGGCCGACATGGTGCACACGGCCGCCGTGTATGACGATGGGCCGATTGCCCTGCGCTATCCGCGCGGGGAGGGCACTGGCGTTGCCATTCCGGCCACCCGCACCCGCCTCGAAATCGGCAAGGGCCGCATCGTGCGGCAGGGCCAGAAGGTTGCCATCCTGTCGCTCGGAACCCGCCTCGCCGAAGCGCTGGCCGCCGCCGACACGCTGGACGCACGCGGCCTGTCGACCACCGTGGCCGACATGCGCTTTGCCAAGCCGCTCGACATGGCGCTGATCCGCAAGCTGGCCGCCACGCACGAGGTGCTGGTGACGATCGAGGAAGGCGCCATCGGCGGCTTTGGCGGCCATGTGCTCACGCTGGCCAGCGATGAGGGCCTGCTCGATGCCGGCCTGAAGGTGCGCACCCTGCGCCTGCCCGACATTTATCAGGATCACGACAGCCCGGCCAAGCAATATGCCGAAGCCGGCCTGGATGCCGCCGGCATCGTGCGCAGCGTGCTGGATGCGCTGCGTCACAACAGCGTGAACGCCGTGGATGAGGACGCGGCGCGGGCGTGAACCGCTTCCATTGATATCTGCCAGCCGCAATGATATCCGTGAGCCATCGCGGATATCCATGAAGGCCATCGCCATGCAGGTTTCGAAATGGGGCAACAGCCTCGCCATTCGCATCCCTGCCGATGTTGCCCGTACCCTGGGCCTGAAAGAGGGGGATGAACTGGAGGTGAGGGCGGCCGGTGAGCGCCGGGTTGAGCTGGAGCGCAAGCTCAGCCGTGAGGAGGTGCTGGCTCGTCTCAAGGCCCTTGATCTGCGCCTGCCCACAGACGGCAGCTGGAAGATGACCCGTGATGAGATGAACGGCGTTGATCGTTTGCCGTGACCGGTTTTGTTGACACGAACGTGCTGATTTACGCCTGCGGCGACGGCCCGAAGGGCGAAATGGCCAGGACGTTGATTGGCGGCGGCAACCGGATCGCCGTGCAAAGCCTCAACGAGTTTTCCGCCGTGATGCGTGGAAGAAAGTTGCTGCCATGGGATGCGTTGGAAGACGCGCTTGATCTGTTGCGAACCGAATTTGACGATCCGGTGTCCTTGACCCTGCCTGTGCACTTGCACGGTCTGAAGATCGCCCGTCGTTACCAGCTGCAGATTTACGATTCCATGCTGCTGGCCGCGGCGCTGTCTGCCGGGTGCAGCATCTTCTACAGCGAGGATCTCGCCGATGGTCTCGTCATCGATGGCCGTCTGACCATCCGCAACCCCTTCGCCTGAACCCCTGCGCCAAACGCGCGCTTTCCAACCGGGCCATGCCCGCCTACACGGCCATCGTGTCGTCCATTGCCGCCTCCCGCAGCCCGTCGCTGGGCGAAATCCTGCTGCTGGGCAGCCTGACGGCGTTTGGCGCGGTCACCATCGATCTCTATCTGCCCACCTTGCCGGCCATTGCCCGCGATTATGGCACCAGCGATGCGGCGGTGCAGCTCACGCTGTCCACCTTCTTTGTCGGCATGGCGGTGGGGCAATTGTTCTTCGGGCCGCTGTCGGATCGCATCGGGCGGCGACCAACCATCCTGATGGGCTGCGGCGTCTATCTGCTGGCCAGCATCATCTGTGCGCTGGCACCCAGCATCGAGGTGCTCGTGGCCGGCCGCTTTTTCCAGGCGCTGGGCTGCTGCGCCGCCATGGTCACCTGCCGCGCTATCGTGCGCGATCGGTATGACCATCGCGATTCGGCCCGCATTTTCAGCCTCTTGATGCTGGTGCTGGCCATTGCGCCGCTGCTCGCCCCCACCATCGGCGGCTGGATTGCGATGGTGGCGGGCTGGCATGCGGTGTTTCTGGTGTTTGTTGGCATCGGCGTTGTGGTCGGGCTGGCGGTGTTCTGGCGGCTGGATGAAAGCCGCTCTGCCGACACGGCGGCCACGGCGGCCACCACATCGGTGCTTGCCGGCTATGCCGTGCTGCTGCGCCATCGCCGCCTGATCGGTTATCTGCTGGTTGGTGCCGCCAATGGCGCCACGCTGTTTTCCTATATCGCCGGTTCGGCCGATCTGGTGATCAACATCTGGGGCTATAGTGATCAGCAGTTCGGCCTGATCTTTGCCATCATTGCCGTGGGTGTCATCGGGGCCAGCCAGGTCAACCGCCTGCTGCTGCGCCGGGCGACGCCGGATCAGGTGCTGGGCGCGGCCAGCCTTGGCGCGGCGGTGGCTGGCATGGTGCTGCTGGCCTGCGCGCTGGCTAATGCGCCGCTGTTCATCATGTTCCCGGCGCTGTTCCTGGCGCTGTCGTCGAACGGGCTCATCGCCGCCAACGCGTCGGCCGGGGCGCTGAATGTCGATCCGTTGCGCGCCGGGGCGATTTCCGGCCTGATGGGCGGCGTGAATTTCACGGTCGGCGCCGTGGCTTCGGCCGTTGCTGCCGCCCTGCACGATGGCACGGCGCGGCCGATGGCGGCCAATATCTGCGTCGCGCTGCTGGTGGCGGCGGCGGCCTATCATGGCCTGGCAAAAGCAAGATGAGCAGCAGCGCCAGCCTGTCCCCGCGTGCGCTGTTGCTGGCGCTGGCGGTGGTCACCGTGTGGGGCAGCAATTTCGCCATCATCGGCGCCACGCTGCAGGCGCTGCCGCCCCTGTTGTTCGCCACGCTGCGCTTTGCCGCCGTGGTGTTTCCGTTGATCTTCTTCGTGCGCCGGCCATCGGTGCCATGGCGCATCGTGGCGGGATATGGCCTCGCCATCGGCGTTGGCCAGTTCGGCCTGCTGTTCATCGCCATCGATGGGTATATCGCGGCCGGGCTGGCCAGCCTGCTGGTGCAATCCCAGGTGGTGTTCACCATCGCCATGGCGATGTTCACCAGCGGCGAGCGGCTGAAACCCCTGCAATATGGCGCGCTGGCGCTGGCACTGGGCGGCGTGGCGGTGATTGCCGGCAACACCGGCGGTGAGGTGACGGTGACCGGCATAGCGCTGGTGCTGGGCGCGGCCATGGGCTGGGCGCTGGGCAACATGGCCCAGCGCGCCGCCGGCCAGGTTGACATGCTGGGCTTCATCACCTGGTCATCGCTGTTCGCGGTGCCGCCGCTGGCGGGCCTCGCGCTGTGGTTCGAAGGCTGGCCGGCGATCAACACGGCGCTGGCCGCCACCACCCCGGCGATCTGGGCGGCGGTGGCCTGGCAGGCGGTGGGCAACACGCTGTTCGGCTATGGCGTCTGGGGCTGGCTGCTCACCCGCTATCCGGCCAGCAGCGTGGCGCCCACCTCGCTGCTGGTGCCGGTGTTCGGCATGGCCTCCACCGCGCTGTTCCTGGGCGAGGCGCTGCCGGGCTGGAAGCTGCTGGCCGCCGCGCTGATCATCGGCGGCCTGGCGCTCAACCTGCTGTCGGGGCGTCAGGCCGGCGGCAAGCGGAAGTTGTAGGGCTCGGTCTTTTCCGCCGCCGCGATCCACGCCGGGCGGGACTGGATGCGGCGGGCATAGGCGGCCACGTTGGGGAAATGCGCGCCCAGGCCCTGCATGGTGGCGATTTCGGCAATGAAGCTCATCATCACGTCGGCGCCCGAAAGTTCGTTGTTCACCAGCCAGTCGTTGTCCCCCAGGCACTGGCTGAGATAGGCGACATGCGCGCCAATCTGTTCCTGGATGCGCGGGGTGAGCGGCGCGGCCGCTTCGCCCAGCCGGGCGGTGTAGAGTGCCAGCAGGAACGGCGTCATCGCCGACCCTTCGGCAAAATGCAGCCACATCAGATAAACCTCATGCGCCGATGTGCCCGGCGCCGGGGCAAAGCGGCCGCCGCCATGATGGCGGATGATCCAATCAGTGATGGCGGCGCTTTCAAAGATGATCTTGCCATCGGCTTCCAGCACCGGCGATTTGCCCAGTGGGTGCACGGCCTTCAGTTCGGGCGGCGCCAGGCTGGTCACCGCATCGCGGTTATACGCCTTGATCTCATAGGGCGTGCCCAGTTCTTCCAGCAGCCACAGGATGCGCTGCGAACGGCTGTTGTTCAGATGGTGCACGATGATCATGGATATTCCCCCGGCGAATCGGTTATGGCGCTCATCATGGCGCTTTTCATTCCCGAAGACGAACTGGAAGAAACGTTCGTTCGCGCTAGCGGGCCGGGCGGCCAGAATGTCAACAAGGTGTCATCGGCGGTGCAGCTGCGCTTTGATGCCGCCCATTCGCCCAGCCTGCCCGATGATGTGCGCGAACGGCTGTTGCGCCTGGCCGGCCGCAAGGCAACATCGGAGGGCGTGATCGTCATCACCGCCAACCGCTTCCGTGATCAGCCGCAGAACCGCGCCGATGCCCGCGCCCGCCTGGCCGAGATGGTGGCCAAGGCCAGCATCCGGCCCATCGTGCGCCGGGCCACCCGCCCCACGTTGGGATCAAAGCGGCGGCGGCTGGACGGCAAGGCGGTGCGCAGCGATATCAAGGCAGGCCGTGGCAAGGTTCAGACCGATGAGTGAGTTGTCAGTATAAGACGCACTTCAAATCTGCTGCATCTGTGCCTACCTTGTGTGTGTTGAACCCATCTTGAAAGGACCTGCCATGTCGGACGAAACCGCAATTGCCATCACCGAAGCTGTCGAAGCCGCCGAAGGCAAGCTGGACAAGATCAAGACCGATCTGAAGGATCAGGCCGACAAGGCGATTGGCAAGGCCAAGGATGCCGCCACCGCCGCCTATGACAAGGCCGCCGCCAAGGCCAAGGAACTGGCCGACATGGCGCCGGAAAAGGCCCGCGAGGTGAAGGAACGCGCCCAGAAGGTGGCCGAGGAAGGCACCGCCAAGGTGCGCCACACCGTGCAGGAACAGCCGCTTGCCGCCCTGGGCGCCGGCATCGCGCTGGGTTTCGTGGTCGGCTGGCTGATCAGCGGCCGCCGCAAGGATTGAGCGAGCAGGTCCGGTCCTGCTGATTCCCACCCCCAGCCCCTCCCGCAAGCGGGAGGGGAGCCGTCAAGGCTTGGCGCAATCCACTCCCCTCCCGCTTGCGGGAGGGGACGGGGGTGGGAAACGCCTCAATGGTGCCCGTCGGGCTCCTGCATCAACTCGATCAGCACGCCGCCGGTGTCGCGCGGGTGGACGAAGATCACTGGCACGCCGTGGGCGCCCATGCGCGGTTCGCCGGTGCCCAGCACCGTGGCGCCCCGTGCCCGCATCGCATCGCGGGCGGCGATGATGTCTGCCACTTCGAAACACACATGATGCTGCCCGCCATTGGGATTCTTCTTCAGAAAGCCATGGACCGGCGAATCCGCGCCCAGCGGTTCGATCAGTTCCAACTGGCTGTTGGCGACATCGATGAACGCCACCCGCACGCCCTGCGCCGGCAGATCGAACGCGGGCGTGGTCAGGGTCGCGCCAAACAGCCGGCCATACATCGCCACCGCCTCGTCAATCGACGGGCAGGCAATGCCAACATGGTTCAGGCGGCCCAGCAACAGGGGTGGCAGTTCGCTCATTTCATGTCCTCCTTCGGATTGCCGCCCCTTGCACGGAGCGCAAAAGCCGGCAAGCTGGCACGATGATCTATATCGTCATCAACGCAGTTCCGATCGGCATCGCCACGCTTTTGGGCCTGTTGCTGGCGCAGTTCATCGATCGGCCCAAGGGGCTGGGCGGCTGGGCGGTGGCGTTGATCAGCGCCGCCTGGCTGGGGGCGATATTGGCCGGCGCGCTGATCCTGGCGCCGCCCAAGGCACCCATCTGGGTGATGACGCTGGGATCGGCGGTGGTGATCTGGGCCGGCTTCGTGCTGCCCACGCTGGCCACCTCGCTGCACCTGGCCGGCCAACGCTGGAACCGCATCGCCATGGCCTGCCTGTGGTGGCTGGCGGTGATGCTGGTGCAGGCCGTGGTGATGCGCCTGATCGGCCTGACTCCGCCTTGATCCTCCCCCTCTGGGGGAGGTGCCCGCAGGGCGGAGGGGGGCGGGCAGGGCCGCGCTTGCCCGCCCCCTCCGCCTCCCTGCGGTCGGCACTTCCCCAAGAGGGGGGAGGATCTCTTTCATTCCGGCAGATGCACCGGCGGCGCGGGCTTGGGCCGCCGCAGCAACGGCAGCAGCAGCAGCATGGCAAAGGCCATGATCGCCATGGCGCGGAACACGTCGAGATAGGCGATCATCACCGCCTGCTTGCTCACCGCGCCGTCCAGCGCCGCCACCACGCTGCCCAGGCCAGCCGCGCCCAGCGTGGCGGGATCGGCCCAGGGCTGGCTGAACGGGGTGATGCCGCTGCCCAGATCGGCATGGCTCACCTGGGATTGGCGCTCCAGCAGGGCCACGGCCACGCTGATTCCGATCGATCCGCCGATATTCCGCAGCAGCATGAAGATCGCCGAGGCATCGGTGCGCAGTGCCATCGGCAGGCTGGAGAAGGCCACGGTGTTCAAGGGCACGAACACCAGCCCCAGCCCCAGGCCCTGCACGAACCCGGTGGAGACAAAGGGCCAGGCCCCCTGTTGCGGCGAGAACAGGCTCATCCCCCACAGCGCGCTGCCGGTGAGGGAAAAGCCCACCGCCAGCATGGCCCGCGGATCAACGCCGCGCCCCAGCAACTGCCCGGCCGACATCATGGCGATCATCATGCCGATGCCGCGCGGCATCATCAGCTCGCCCGCCGCCACCACCGGATAGCCAAACATGGTCTGCACCATGGTGGGCAGCAGCGCCGTGGTGGCGACCAGCAGAAAGCCGACCATGGTGATGAACAACATCCCGGTCATGGCGTTGCGGTTGGTGAGCAGTTGCCGGTCTATGATCGCGCCCGGCACGCTCAATGCGTGCACGCCGAACACCCACAGGCCAACCACCGCCAGGCCGAATTCGATGCGCACCTCCCAGCTTTCCAGCCAGTCGAGCTGCTGGCCGCGGTCCAACGCCAGTTGCAGCGCGGCCATGCCCAGCGCCAGCATGGCAAAGCCGATCAGATCAAAGCGCCGCGGCGGCAGTTTCGGTTCGGGCAGCACGGCCGCCGCCCAGGCAAAGCAGATCAGGCCAAAGGGCAGGTTGATCAGGAACACCCAGCGCCAATCGAAACTGTCGGTCAGCCAACCGCCCACCACCGGGCCCAATATTGGCCCCACCATTACGCCCACGCCCCACCAGGCCATGGCCGGGCCATGCTTGGCCGGCGGCCACACATCCAGCACATAGGCCTGGCCCAGCGGCGCCAGAAACGCCCCGGCCGCGCCTTGCAACATGCGCCAGATCACCATCTCCGTGAGGCTGCCGGCCAGCCCGCACAGCACCGATGTGAGGGTGAAGCCGGCCACCGACCACAGGAACAAGGTGCGCCGGCCAAAGCGCGCCGCCAGCCAGCCGGTGAGCGGCGTGGCCACGGCGGTGGCGACGATATAGCTGGTCAGCACCCAGGTCACACTGTCGGCCGCGGCGTTCAGGCTGGGCTGCATGTGCGGCAGCGCCACGTTGGCGATGGTGGAATCGAGGATGGTCATGAAGCTGCCCAGCATCACCACCAGCGTCACCACCAGCGGCGAGGTGCCGGCACCAACGGCCGGGGCAGCTGCCGGGGTTGGGGCCGCCGCCGCTGTGCTCATTTGGTCAGCACCTTCACCTCGGCCGACAGGCCGGCAATGAGCGGCACACCGGCCGGCACCTTGTCCAGCCTGATGCGCACCGGCACGCGCTGCACCACCTTCACCCAATTGCCGGTGGCATTCTGCGCCGGCAGCACCGAGAATTCCGATCCGGTGCCGACGCCGATGCTGTCGATATGGCCGATGATCGGGCGATCCGGGAAGGCATCCAGCCGCACCTCGGCGCGCTGGCCCACCGCCATGGCGGCCAGTTCGGTTTCCTTGAAATTGGCCTCCACAAAGGCGCTGCCGGTCACCATCAGGCTCATGGTGGCGATGCCCTGCACAATGGCCTGGCCGCGCAGTACCCGGCTGGTCTGGGTGACGATGCCATCGGCCGGGGCGCGGATCACGCTGCGCTCCAGATCGAGCGCGGCGCGATCGCGCAGCGCCTTGGCGGCCAGCACCAGCGGGTGGCTTTCGACCGCGATGCTGCGGCCGGCGGCTTCGCGGGCGCGGGCATCATCGGCCAGCGCCCGGGCCAGTTCGGCCCTGGCATTGGCGGCATCATATTGCGCCTGCTGCAGCCGGGCGCGGGTGGCAAAGCCGCGCTTGATCAATTCCTGCTGGCGGGTCAGCTCGCCTTCGGCCAGCGTCACCGCCTCGCGCTTGCCGGTCACATCCGCCGCGCTGCCGCCGGTGCCGCTTTTCAGCTGCTGCACCTGCAGGCGCGCGCTGGCCAGTTCGGCTTCGGCCTGGTTCAGCGCGATGCGGAACGGCCGCTCGCCCAGGCGCACCAGCACCTGCCCGGCCTTCACGGCCATGTTTTCCGTCACCAGCACTTCGGCCACCCGGCCCGACACGTCGACCGACAGCGCCACCTTGTCCATGCGGACATAGGCATTGTCGGTGCTCACCTGGCCCTGGCCCTGCCACCACAGATAAAGCCCGGCGCCAATCACCAGCACCGGCACCAGCGCCATCATGATCCGGGTGCGCCAGCGTCTGGTGCCAGCGGCGGTTTCAACACGCGCGTGCATGGCCTCAACCCTCCTGCGAAAGATTGCTGCGCACGCGCTGCAACAGGCTGCGCAGCTGGGCCTGCTCCGCGTCTGACAGGCCCGCCAGCATTTCGCCGCGCACCTCATTGGCCACCGGTTCCAGATCATGCAGCAGATCGGTCGCCCGCGCGGTGAGAAACAGGCACCAGGCCCGGCGATCATGCGGATCGGCACGGCGTTCCACCAGCCCGGCTTCCTCCAGCCGGTCGACCATGCGGCCCACGGTGATGGTCTCCACCTCCAACCGGTCGGCCAGCGCCGCCTGGTTGCTGCCCTGGGTGCGGGCCAGCGCGATCAGCACCTGCCATTGCGCCCGCGACACGCCGATGCCGCGCGCCCGCGCATCAAAGCGCCGGCGCAGCAGGCGGGCGGCATCGGACACCAGCACGCCGATCGTATCGGGCACCGCAAAGGGCGTGGTGGGCGGCGAATCTGCGGCAGCGGTCAACATGGTGGCAAGATAGCATGCATGCTTATCATAAGCCATGTCATGACAAGCATGACGAAATCAGCGCGACAATCATTGCCGCCCCAGTGGTTGCGCCTTGCAAATCCTTAACTTTGGTTGCGATAAAGCCGTTGGAAGGGCAGGGGGCGGTGGAGATGATTGGATCCGGGGCAGCATGATCGCGTTGACCGATGTTGGCCTGTTCAGCCACGGGCTGGCGGTGCTGGCCTATGTGGCGCTGGCGTTTGCTGCCGTGTCGCGGCAGCGCAGCCGGTTCAACTGGCTGCTGGCCGGTGTGGCGATGCTCACCGCGTTGTGGGCCGCTGGTTTTGTCTACACGGTGTTGATCGATCCCGCCTTCCAGCCCTGGCTGTCGCGCCTGCAAACCGTGCGGATCGCCGGCTGGATCGGGCTGCTGCTGTATCTGCTGCGGCCGGAATGGCTGGGCGGCAAGGGCAGCGCGCCATCGGCCTTCTGGGTGGGCGGTGTCGTCGGCTTTGTCATCACGCTGCAGTTGGTGGCGGATCTGTTCGGCGCCACCACCGAGATGTTCACCGGCCGCGGCGGCCCGGCGGCCAGCTTCTTTCTGGTCACCCGCATTGCCGTGGCCGTCACCGGCGTGGTGCTCAGCCACAATCTTTACCTCAATTCCCTGCCGGCCGACCGTTCGGGGTTCCGGCTGCTGGCCATCGGGCTGGCGGGTCTGTTCCTCTATGATCTCAACTTCTATACATTTGCCTTCCTGCTGCCGCCCGGATCGACCGATCTCTACAATATCCGGGGTGCCGTGAATGCGCTGCTGGTGATCCTGCTGCTGTTCGCCACGCGCGACAGCCTGGTGAAGGGCGCCCGCATCTCGCGCACCGTGGCGTTCCAGACGGTCGCCTTTTCGGGCGTGGGCACCTATCTGATCCTGATGTCGCTGCTGGCCTATCTGCTGCGGCTGGCTGGCGGCAACTGGGGCACGCTGCTGCAGGTCACCTTCCTGTTTGGCACGATCCTGCTGGGCACTGTGGTGATCGCCTCGCAACGCTTCCGCGCCCGGCTCAGGGTGGCGATCGCGCGCAATTTCTATCGCTATCAATATGATTATCGCACCGAATGGCTGCGCTTCATCGCCACCATTTCGGCGCCGGGCGATGCCAGCACCCTGCCCACCCGCGTGGCGCAGGCGCTGGCCACGGTGCTGGATGCCAAGGGCGCCTGGCTGCTGGTGCCTGATGATGATCAGCTGCAACCGATGGCGGCCTGGGGCATGGGCGAATTGCAGCCGGAACCGCTGGCGGTGGATTCACCCATGGTGAAATGGCTGCTGACCGAGGATCGCGCGCTGGATCTTGATCGCATCCGCGTGGGCGAAGTGCCGGGCGCGCCCGACGTGCCGCGCTGGCTGCTGGATGATCGCCGGCTGTGGCTGGTGGTGCCGGCGATGAACCGCGAGCGGCTGGCCGGCGTGATGCTGATCGGCCGCAGCCTGGCGCCGCGCATCCTCAATTGGGAAGACGAGGAGCTGCTGAAGACCCTGGGCCGCCAGGCCGGCAGCTATATCGCCGAAAGCAGCGGACAGACCCAGCTGGAGGAAGCCCGTCGGTTTGAGGAGTTCAACCGCCGCTTTGCCTTCATCCTGCACGATATCAAGAATCTGGTCAGCCAGCTGTCGTTGCTGGCCCGCAATGCCGAACGCCATGCCGACAATCCGGAATTCCGCGCCGACATGGTGGAAACGCTGAAGGTGTCGGTCGGCAAGATGAACGCGCTGCTGGCCTGGCTGTCGCAGCGGTCGCGCGGCGGGCCGGGGGACGAAGCGCCGGTGGCGATGGCGCATCTGCTGCGCCAGCTGGTGAAATCGCGCAGCGCCAACTGGCCCACGCTCACCCTCAACCTGCCCGATGGTCATGATGGGCTGATCATCAAGGGGGATGCCGAACGGCTGGAGCAAATGTTCGCCCATCTGTTGCAGAATGCCATGGATGCCTCGCAGGCCGGATCGCCGATCCGCGTTGATGCGATGCGCGTGGCCGACATGCTGGTGATCACCATCGCCGATCGCGGCCAGGGCATGTCTGCCCGCTTCATCCGCCAGGATCTGTTCCAGCCCTTTCAGTCCACCAAGCCCGGCGGCTTTGGCATCGGCGCCTATGAAGCGCGTGAAATTGTCCGCGGGCACGGTGGCCGGCTTGACGTGGCCAGCCGCGAAGGGGAAGGAACAAGCTTCACCATCAGCCTGCCGGTTGATGGGCCAGGCCGATCCAATATCGATCAAGAAAGGGCAGATGCGTGAGTGAAAAGCCCAAGTTGCTGATCGTGGAAGATGATCCCGGCCTGCAACGCCAGTTGAAATGGAGTTATGAAGATCAGGATGTGATCATCGCCGGGGATCGCGATGCCGCGCTGGAAGCGTTGCGCACGCACCAGCCGGCGGTGGTGACACTTGATCTGGGCCTGCCGCCCGATCCCGATGGCGTGACCGAAGGCTTTGCCACGCTGGAAGCCATATTGGCGATCCGCCCGGCCACCAAGGTGATCGTGGCATCCGGCCATGGCGCGCGCGAAAGCGCCCGGCGGGCCATCGCGCTGGGCGCGTTCGATTTCTATCACAAGCCGGTTGATATCGATGAACTCGGCCTGATCGTGCGCCGGGCCTATCATGTCTCTGAACTGGAAGCGGAAAACCGTCGCCTGGCCGAAGCCGGCATCGGGGTGGACAAGGTGTTGGGCGGGCTGGTGACGCAATCGCCCGAGATGATCAAGGTGGCGCGCATGGTGGAGCGCGTGGCCACGGCCAATGTGTCGGTGATGCTGCTGGGCGCTTCGGGCACCGGCAAGGAGGTGCTGGCGCGCGGCCTGCACAATGCCTCGCCGCGATCGGATGGGCCGTTCATCGCCATCAACTGCGCGGCCATTCCCGAAAATCTGCTCGAATCCGAACTCTTCGGCCATGAACGCGGCGCCTTCACCGGCGCGGTGAAGATGCAGGAAGGCAAGATCGAACTGGCCGAAGGCGGCACGCTGTTTCTGGACGAAGTGGGCGATATCCCGCTGCCGTTGCAGGTGAAACTGCTGCGCTTTTTG
This sequence comes from Sphingomonadales bacterium, assembly GCA_027485485.1. Lineage (GTDB taxonomy): Bacteria > Pseudomonadota > Alphaproteobacteria > Sphingomonadales > Sphingomonadaceae > Sandarakinorhabdus. The sequence continues at coordinate 12,624 of JAIXQY010000207.1, forward strand.
CAGGAGCGGGTGATCGAACGGGTGGGCGGGCGCAAGCAGATCCCGGTGGATGTGCGCATCGTGTGCGCCACCCACCAGAATCTCGACGACATGAAAGCCACCGGCCGCTTCCGCGAGGATCTGTTCTACCGCCTCGCCGAAATCGTCGTGCGCATCCCGGCCCTGAAAGACCGGCCGGGCGATGCCGCCTTGCTGGGGCAGTTTTTCCTCAACCGCTTCGCGCGCGAGAATGGGCGGGAGTTCAAGGGCTTCACCCCCGATGCCCTGGCCGCCATGGCCGATTGGCCGTGGCCGGGCAATGTGCGCGAACTGGAAAACCGCATGAAGCGCGCGGTGATCATGGCCGAAGGCGCCCGGCTGACCGCGGCCGATCTGGATCTGGTCAACAAGATTGATGAAGCCGCGCTCAGCCTGAAAACCGCGCGGGAGGCTGCCGATCGCAACGCCATCCGCCGCGCCTTGGCTCACAGCGACGGCAACATGAGCCTTACGGCCAAGCTGTTGGGCGTCAGCCGGCCGACGCTCTATGATCTGATGAAGCAATATGGCATCGAAAATGCCGCCTGACATGACAAGCCTGTTGCATCACCGGCCAATAGTCCGTAAGCCCCGCCACGGTTCGGAGCGTAGCGCAGCCTGGTAGCGCATCAGACTGGGGGTCTGGAGGTCGCAGGTTCGAATCCTGTCGCTCCGACCATTTCTCCTCCATCCAGCCCCCAATCACGCGCCGACACGCCAGCCTGTCCTACAGCAACCAATCTGGTTATCTTCTGTCTTTCCACTCACCGGAAAGGCACGTGAATGTCGATTCTCAACGCCCTGATCGCCCCCATCGCCGGCCTGATTGACAAGATCATCCCCGATCCAAAGGCGCGCGATGCCGCCAAGCTGGAACTGGTCAAGCTGCAGAACAGCCAGGAACTGGAACTGCTGAACACCCAATTGTCCGCCATTGTCGCCGAAGCGAACAGCAATGATCCCTGGACCAGCCGCGCCCGCCCCAGTTTCCTCTATGTGATGTATGTGCTGCTGCTGTGGTCGATCCCGATGGGCCTGATCGCCGCGGTGCAGCCGCAGATGGCGCATGATATCGCCATGGGCATGACCCGTTATCTGAACGGTCTGCCCGAACCGCTCTATGCGCTGTTTGGCACTGGCTATCTTGGTTACACCGCCGCCCGCCAATGGGGCAA
>JAIXQY010000106.1 GCA_027485485.1 Sphingomonadales bacterium
AGACGCGGCAGCGGCAGCGCCAGTTTGCCGGCTTCATCACGGTAATGCAGCTGGTTTTCATACACCGCCGCGTCCCAATCCTGGCCGCGGATTGCCAGCCGCGCCCCGGCCAGGCCGGCGATTTCGGCGATGCGCGCCGTCACCGCCGCCGGGTGCCGGCCCGTCACCAGCGGCACGCCGCGCTTGGCGATGCCGGTCTTTTCGCGGGCAATATCCAGGATCGTGGGCCCCAGCCATTGGGTGTGATCCAGCCCCAGTTGGGCAATGCCCGTCACCAGCGGCGCCGGGATCAGGTTGGTGGCATCCATGCGCCCGCCCAGCCCCACTTCGATCACGCAGGCATCGGCCGGCACGGTGGCAAAGGCCAGCATGGCGGCGGCCGTGGTCAGCTCGAAAAAGGTGATCGGCGCGTCACCATTCAGGCGGATCACGTCTTTCAGCAACACGATCAGCGCTTCATCGCTGATCAGCTGGCCGGCCAGCCTGATGCGCTCGTTGAAGCGCACAAGGTGGGGGCTGGAATAGACATGGACGCGATAGCCTTGCGCTTCCAGGCAGGCGCGCAGCATGGCGCAGGTGCTGCCCTTGCCGTTTGTGCCGGCCACATGGAACACCGGCGGCAACCGGTGGTGCGGATTGCCCAGCGCGGCGAGCAGCCGTTCCAGCCGGCCGAGCGAAAGGTCAATCTCGGTCGGATGCAGGGCATAGGCATCGCGCAGCAACGCATCCAGCACCGGATTGTCTGACCGGGCCGGCGGCATCTTGGCACCGCTGGAGGGCCCGCCTTGTGTCACGCCGGCTGGCGCCGCGCCATCAACAGGCCCACCAGCCGGCCCAGCGTTTCCTTCAGATCGCGGCGGTGCACCACCATATCCAGCATGCCATGTTCCAGCAGATATTCGGCGCGCTGGAAGCCTTCGGGCAGTTTCTCACGGATGGTCTGTTCGATCACGCGCTGGCCGGCAAAGCCGATCAGGGCATTGGGTTCGGCAATCTGCACATCGCCCAACATGGCATAGCTGGCCGTAACGCCGCCGGTGGTGGGATCGGTGAGCACGACGATATAGGGCAGGCCGGCATCGTGCAGTTGCTGAATGCCCACGGTGGTGCGCGGCATCTGCATCAGCGAAAGAATGCCTTCCTGCATGCGCGCGCCGCCGGCGGCGGTGAACACGATATAGGGCGCGTTCGCGGCCAGCGCGGCATCCACGCCGGCCAGAAACGCCTCACCCACGCCCATGCCCATGGAACCGCCCATGAAGGCGAAATCCTGCACGCCCACGATGGCGCGCTGGCCCATGATCTGGCCATCGCCCACCATCATGGCCTCAGGCTCGCCGGTGGCGGCGCGAGCGGCCTTCAGGCGATCGGTATATTTCTTCTGATCCTTGAACTTGAGCGGATCTTCGGCCACGCGCGCGGTGGGCAGCACGCGATAATCGCCATCGAACAACTGGCCGAACCGTGCCTTGGGCCCGATGCGATCATGATGGTCGCAACGCGGGCAGACGGAGGCATTGTCCTCCCACTCCTTGGTGTAGACCATCGCGCCGCAATTCTTGCACTTGGTCCACAGATTGTCGGGCGTGTCGCGGCGGGCGAGAAAGCCGGTGAGTTGTTGGCGGGTGCGGGTGATCCAGCTCATTGGACAAGCTCCTTGCGGGCGGTGCGCACCGCCTGGGCCAGCGCCGCCACCTGGGCAGCAACGCGGGCGGGAATATCATTGGCGCGATCCTCTGCCGCCGCGCCGATGGCGTCAACCAGGGCGCTGCCCACCACCACGGCATCGGCATGGGCAGCAATGGCCGCAGCCTGTTCCGGGGTGCGCACGCCAAAGCCCACCGCAATCGGCAGGCTGGTGGCGGCTTTCAGCCGGGCCACGGCAGCGGCAATATCGGCGGTGGCGGCGCTGTTGGCGCCGGTGATGCCAGCCACGGCGACATAATAGAGAAAGCCCGAAGCGCCGCTGAGCACCGCCGGCAACCGCGCCGCATCGGTGGTGGGCGTCGCCAGCCGCACCAGGTGCAGGCCATGCGCGCTCAAGGCCGGCACCAGTTCGCCGGCTTCTTCGGGCGGCAGATCAACCACGATGCAACCATCAATGCCGGCGGCCCTGGCAGCCTCGGCAAAGCGTTCCGGCCCGAAGGCGAGAATGGGGTTGAAATAGCCCATCAGCACGATCGGGGTGCTGTCATCGGTCTGGCGAAACTCCGCCACCATGGCCAGCAACGCCCGCAAGGTCGTGCCGCCGCCCAGGCTGCGCAGATTGCCGCGCTGGATCGCCGGGCCATCGGCCATCGGATCGGTGAACGGCATGCCCAGCTCGATGATGTCCGCCCCCGCCCCCGGCAACGCGGCAAGGATGCCGGCCGAGGTGGCGAGATCAGGATCACCAGCGGTGACGAAGGTGACGAGCGCGGCGCGGCCTTGTGCGGCGCAGGCAGCGAAGCGGGCGGAAAGACGGTCCCCGCTCACATCGTCACTCCCAGGGCAGCGGCGACGGTGAAGATATCCTTGTCCCCACGCCCGCACAGATTGGCGATGATGATCTGGTCCTTGCCCATGGTCGGCGCAATCCGCGCCACCGCGGCGATGGCATGGCTCGGCTCCAGCGCCGGGATGATGCCTTCGGTGCGGCACAGCAGCTGAAAGCCGTCCAGTGCCTCGCTGTCGGTCGCGCTCTGATATTCCACCCGGCCAATGGCATGCAGCCAGGCATGTTCAGGGCCAATGCCGGGATAATCCAGGCCGGCCGAAATGCTGTGCGCTTCGGTGATCTGGCCATCCTCATCCTGCAGCAGCATCGTCTTGTTGCCGTGCAGCACCCCGGCGCGGCCACCGGCCAGCGAAGCGGCATGTTCGTCGGTATTGAGGCCCTTGCCCGATGCCTCGATGCCGACAATCCGCACATCCTTGTCATCAAGGAAGGGATGGAACAGGCCGATGGCGTTGGAACCGCCGCCGATGGAGGCGACCAGCAGATCGGGCAGCCGGCCTTCATACTCCAGGATCTGTGCGCGGGCTTCGCGGCCGATCACCGTCTGTAAATCGCGGACGAGTTCCGGATAAGGGTGCGGGCCGGCCGCGGTGCCGATGATGTAGAAGGTGTCGTGCACATTGGTCACCCAATCGCGCAGCGCCTCGTTCATCGCGTCTTTCAGCGTCCTGCTGCCGCTCTCCACCGCCTTCACCTCGGCGCCCAGCAGCTTCATGCGGAACACGTTGGGGGCCTGCCGTTCGATATCGCGGGCGCCCATATAGATGGTGCACGGCAGGCCGAAGCGCGCCGCCACGGTGGCGGTGGCCACGCCATGCTGGCCGGCGCCGGTTTCGGCGATGATGCGCGTCTTGCCCATGCGGCGGGCGAGCAAAATCTGGCCGATGCAATTGTTGATCTTGTGCGCGCCGGTGTGATTGAGCTCGTCGCGCTTGAGGTAAATCTTCGCCCCACCAAGCTCTTCGGTCAGCCGCGGCGCGAAATAGAGCGGGCTGGGCCGGCCGACATAGTGCTTGAGCAGATCATCAAGCTCGGCCTGGAATGACGGATCGGCCTTGGCGGCGATATAGGCCTGCTCAAGCTCGAGGATCAGCGGCATCAGCGTTTCGGCGACATAGCGCCCGCCAAACTGGCCAAAATGGCCGTTCGCATCCGGCCCGGCACGCAGGGACCCCACGTCGGCGTTCATGCGCCCCTCACGGCATTTGCAAAGGCCATGATCTTCTCCACCGATTTCACCCCTGCCCCTTCTTCAACACCCGATGCCACGTCCACCAGCGCCGGCCCAACCTGCCGGATGGCCTCGGCCACGTTGGCAATGGTCAATCCGCCAGCCAGACCGAAACGGCGACCGGGTCGCTGATCGATCAGCAAACGCCAATCAAACGCCAGCCCATTGCCACCCGGCAGCGGAGCGTCGTTAGGCGCTTTGGCATCCAACAGCAACAGGTCGGCCGGGCCTGCGGCTTTTTCCGCCGTGGCGATATCGGCCCGCGACTTCACCCCGGCCGCCAGCCACACCGGCCGGCCATGGCGCTGGCTGATCGCGGCCAGCCGTTGCGGCGAGACATTGTGGAACTGCAGGATGTCGATCCCGGCGGCCAGCGCGGCGGCCACCAGATCATCATCGGGATCAACCAGCACTGCCACCCGGCCCACACCGGCCGGCACCTGGGCGATCAGCGGCGCCGCCTCGGCCGGAGCCAGATAGCGCGGGCTGGGCGGGAAGAAGTTGAAACCGATATGCGCCGCGCCGCTGGCAATGGCGGCATGCAACACATCGGGGGTTTTCACCCCGCAGATCTTGAACGGCGTGGCGGTCATGCCAGGGTGGCAGCAATCGCAGCAGCCGCAGCGGCAGGATCGGCCGCCGCCGTGATCGGCCGGCCAATCACCAGCACACCGGCGCCAAGGCCTTGCGCCTGTGCCGGCGTCATCACCCGTTTCTGATCGCCCACATCGCTGCCGGCCGGGCGCAGCCCGGGCACCACGAACAGGCCATCTTCCCAGGCCGCTTTCACGGCGGCCACCTCGTGCGGGGAACAGACAATGCCATCCAGCCCGGCGCTGCGCGCCACCCCGGCCAGCCTTTGCGCCTGCACGGCCGCGCCATCGGCCACGCCGGCGGCCAGCAGATCGTCATCATCCAGGCTGGTCAGCACCGTCACTGCCACCACCCGCGTTGTGGGCAGGGCAGCGGCGCGGGCGGCGGCCAGCATGGCATGGCCACCTGCAGCATGGACGGTCAGGATCGACGGGGCCAGCGGCGCCAGGCTGTGCACCGCCCCGGCCACCGTGTTGGGAATATCGTGCAGCTTCAGATCGAGGAACAGCGGAAGCTCTTGCCCCGCCATCACCGCCGCGATGCCGGCAGGGCCATGGGCGCAGAAAAACTCCAGCCCCAGCTTGATGCCGCCCACGTGCGGCGCAACCTGGGCCACCAACGCACGCGCGCCGGCAACATCGGCCACATCAAGGGCTACGAACACGCGGTTCCGGGCCATGTCAGTTGCCCGTTTGCGAGATTGTGGACACCAATGGCGGCGCCACCTCGGCCCGCTCGGTGCGCGGGCGGCGTTGCAGCCGGCCGCCTTCCAGCAGCGGGCGCACGAAGGCCATCCAGACCCAGGTGGGGATCATGCCGGCCAGGAATGCCGCGGCCAGCAGCAGCGGCAGGGGCGCCCGCGCCACCGCGCCATCGGGCATGATGAAGGGCACCGGCGTCCAGTTCGAAACCGCCAGCAGAATGAACCCGAAACCCATCAGCGCCAGCAGCGCCCAGCGGATGATTGCCATATTGGCCCTCACAGCTCACCGTCCACAGGGGTGATACCGATTTCATTCAGGCCCGCCATCAGCTGTTCCGCCACCTCGGCCAGTTGCGCCGTGCTGGTGGAGCGGATGACGAAGTTGGCGCCGGTCTTGCCTTCGCGCCAGAACGGATAGGAGCCGATCTGCACGCCGGGGTTGCCGCGCTCGGCCTGTTTCAGCACGTCGGCCACCTTGCTCTCCTGCGTCCAGGCCGCCACGGTGCGCGACAGCACCGGCGCGCCGCCCTCGAGCTGGCCATCCAGTGCCGCCAGCATGCCCTGCGTGATCATCGGCACGCCGGCCATGATGAAGATATTGTCCACCCTGATGCCGGGCGCCTTGGTGCGCGGGTTTTCGATCAGGCTGGCCCCGGCCGGCGTGCGCGCCATGCGCAGCCGCGCTTCGGTGAGCTGATCGCCATAATGATCGGCCAGGATGGCGCGGGCATCGGGGTGCACGATCACCTCGCGCCCCAGCGCGGCGGCGATGGCATCCACGGTGATGTCATCATGGGTGGGGCCGATGCCGCCGGTGGTGAACAGATAATCATGGGCAACACGCAGGGCGTTCACCGCCGCGCCAATCGCCTCCATGTCATCGCTGATCACCCGCACTTCCTTCAGGCGGATGCCCTGCACGCCCAGCCATTTGGCCAGATAGGCCAGATTGGCATCCTGGGTGCGGCCCGACAGGATTTCATCGCCGATGATGATCAGCGCCGCCGTGTAAATCCGTTCATTGCTCATGCCCTGCGTCTTAACGCAGCCGGACGGCGCTGGCCATTGGTTTGATTGTTCGCCACATGGACTTGGGCCGGCCAACGCCTTATGTGCGATGCCATGACGCAAGCGCTCTACACCACCGTGATGGACCCGCAGGAAGGCCAGTTGCGCCTGCACGGGCCGGCGGCCTTTGAAGGCATGCGCAAGGCCGGCCGGCTGGCCGCCGAGGCGCTGGATCACATCACCCCGTTCGTGCAGCCCGAAGTGGCGACCATCGATCTGGACACGATGGTGTGGGATTTTGTGCGCGCCGCCGGTGCCGCGTCGGCCACGGTGTTTTATCGCGGCTTTTCGCATTCGCTGTGCATTTCGGTGAACCATGTCGTGTGCCACGGCATTCCGGGGCCGAAGAAGCTGAAGACCGGCGATATCGTCAACATCGATATCACCGTGGTGGTGGACGGCTGGTATGGCGACACCAGCCGCATGTTCTTCGTGGGCGATGTGGCGATCAAGGCGCGCCGGCTGGTGGATGTGACCTATGAATGCCTGATGCTGGGCATCGAGCAGGCCAAACCGGGCAACACGCTGGGCGATGTGGGCTATGCCATCCAGACTCATGCCGAGAAGAACCGCATGAGCGTGGTGCGCGATTTCTGCGGCCACGGCCTGGGCCAGGATTTCCACACGGCGCCCAATGTGGTGCACATCGGCAAACCGGGTCGCGGCGTGCTGCTGCGGCCGGGGATGTTCTTCACCATCGAACCGATGATCAACGCCGGCGGCCCGGCTGTGAAGATACTGGACGATGGCTGGACCGCCGTGACCCGCGACCGTTCGCTGTCGGCCCAATTCGAACACAGCATCGGGATCACCGAAACCGGCTGCGAAATCTTCACCCGGTCACCCAAGGGCTGGTTTGCGCCGCCCTATAGTTGATCAGCGGCGTTTCGGGGCGGGCTTCCTCGCGGCCGGCTTCACCACCGGTTTCGGCTTGGGCGGCAGCGGGATCAGCCGCTTGACGCTGATGATCTTGATCGGCGTCTCGATCATCTGGCCCTTCATGGCGCCCTCGCCCTTGGTGGCCGAAACCTGCGTGGCCTGAATCTTGCGCACGATGTCCATGCCCTCGGTCACCCGGCCAAACACGGCATAGCCTTGATTGTCGCCGGCCGCATCGGGCTTGGCATCCAGGCCATTGATGTTGCCCAGGATGATGAAGAATTGCGCCTGCGCCGTGCCGGGGGCGCCGCGCGCCAGGCTGATGGCGCCTTCATCATGGGTGAGGCCCGTGACAGTCGTCGGCTCATGCGCCACTGGCGGCAGCAGCTTGCGGCCATCCTGAATACCGCCCTGTACCAGCCCGATGCTGCCATCGGGCACCAGCTTCATGGCACGATAAAAAGCGCCGCCATCCAGCCGCGCCTCGTCGACATGTTTCAGGATATAATTGGCGGTGATCGGTGCGCGCTGGGTTTCCAGCGCGATGGTGATGGCGCCCAGTTCGGTGGTCATCACGATGGCCACCGTGGTGGGTGGCGGCGGTGGCGGTGGCGGCACGTCCTGCGCGGCCACAGGCAGGGCAAACAGCAGGGCAGCAGCGAGGAGATGGCGGCGAATCATGCCGCCATGCTACACGCGCCGCAGCCGGCGGCCAGACCATATGATCATGGGCATTTGTCCCGCCCCGGCCCGCCATCGGGCACGACATTGCTGCAGGCCAGTGCCCGCCCCGGCCGGATCACCGATCGCCAGCCGGTCACCGCGGTGGTCAGTTGGTTGCCGCTGATCCGGCAGTCAGCACATTCGGTGAGGGTGATGCCGTTGCGCCCGCTGGCGATCACATTGTTTTCAAAGCGCACATTGGCCAGCGGCCGATCACCGGGCGCGTCCATCTGGGTCAAGCCCTGGCCGGTGCTGTTGATGCGGTTGCCGCTGGCCAGCACATCGCTCACACCGTTGCGCAACTGCAGGGCATCGGCATGCCAGCCATCGCTCCAGCGTCCGCCATCGGCTTCGCAGGCGCGGCGGCTTTCGCTTTCGGTAACGCCGGAGAGGCGCTCACAGAGGGTGGGGACCAGCCGGAACGGGCCGATTTCATTGTCGAGATAGCGGATGGTGCGGCTGTCGGCGACGATCATGCAATCTTCCACATCGCCATGGCAGCGCGATTGCTGCAGCGTGATCGCTTCGGATCGGTTCACCGCAATCGCCTTGCGCGCCTGGGTCAGCTCCACCGACTGCAAGTTCACATTCCAGGCATCCAATATCTGCACGCCATAGAAAAGCTTGCCCGACGATGTGCGCCACGGCTGGCCACCCGGCGCCACGATCCGCCCGCCGCGCCAGGTGAAATTGCCGCCCCCTTCCACCGCCAGCCCGGCCACGGTGCGGCCGTCCGCCTCCACCACCACCGGCTGCGCAAACCGCACCGGCACGTTGATGGCAGCCCGCACCCCACCAAAACCGAAAAACGATGTGGTGGCCGGGCAATCCTCGCTCAACGTGAAGCTGCCGGCGCTGGCCGGATTGGCAAGGACCATGGCAAGGGCGGCGCAGGTGACGATGGGCATGATCAGATGGTTTCCGGCTGTTCGGTCACCAGATACGCAAATCTGGATGAACCGGCCATGACGCATGCTCATTGGTCATGTCGGCGGGCATCCGCCCCCGCGACGGCCTGCCGCTTGGCCTTGGGCCCTGCCCGCGCTAAGTCGCGGTTGTGACCACCAGCCTGTCCTTCGCGCTTGCCGCTGCCCTGATGACCATCATTGTCGCGGTCCGTTATCTGGCCGTGTCCGGCGGCTTTGCCTGGCTCACCCGGCGGCGCGGCGTGGCCGATGGCCCGGCCGATCCCGCCAAGCGCCGCGCCCAGATCCGCAACGAAATCCGCTGGAGCCTGATTTCGGCCGCCATTTATGGCGTGCCCGCTGCACTGGCGCTGGAAAGCTTCAAGCAATGGGGCTGGACCCGGCTGATGTGGATGCTGGAGACCCCGCTGCAGGCAGCCTGGTTCCCGCTCTCCATCGTCACCTATCTGTTCCTGCACGACAGCTGGTTTTACTGGACGCACCGCTGGATGCACCAACCCCGCCTGTTCAAGGCCGCCCATGCCGTGCACCACGCCAGCCGGCCGCCCACCGCCTGGGCTGCCATGAGCTTCCACCCGTGGGAGGCGATTTCCGGCGCCGTGATCATCCCGGCGCTGCTGTTCATCGTGCCGATCCACATCGGCGCGCTGGCGGTGGTGATGCTGATCGCCACCATCATGGGCGTCACCAACCACATGGGCTGGGAAATCTTCCCGCAATCCTGGATCAATGGCTGGTTCGGCCGCCACTTCATCTCTGCCAGCCATCACGAGGCGCACCACCGCTTCTACACCTGCAACTATGGCCTGTATTTCCGCTTCTGGGATCGGCTGTGCGGCACCGATCGCGGCCTTGCCAAGTGGAACGCTGCGGCCTAATCCAAGTCATTCCCCGGGGAGCTGGCGCTGACTGGCTGAGAGTGGGCTTCCTCGCCCAGACCCGCTGAACCTGATCCGGCTTGAACCGGCGGAGGGAGGGAGCGTGTGGGCCACACCGGGCCCGGTTCGCGCCATCCGTTCCGATCATTTGGACGAAGGACGCGCAATCATGGCCGATATCAACAGCAAGCTGGAAGTGCCGGTCACCACCGGCCCCCTGCCCGGCAGCCGCAAGATCCATGTCGCCGGCACGCTGTTTCCCGATATCCGCGTGGCCATGCGCGAAGTGGCGCTGGAACCTTCCGCCAAGGAAGAGCCGGTGCGCATCTATGACACGTCGGGCCCCTACACCGATGCCAATGCCGCCATCGATATCGCCGCCGGCCTGCCCGCCCTGCGCCTGCCCTGGATCGAAGCGCGCGGTGATTGCGAACGCTATCCCGGCCGCGAGGTGAAGCCGGAAGACAATGGCATCTTCGGCGGCAGGAAACAGCCGGACACGCCGGAATTCCCCAACGTCAACCGCATGCCGCTGCGCGCCAAAGGCGGCCAGGCGGTGACTCAGCTCGCCTATGCCCGGCGCGGCATTATCACGGCGGAAATGGAATATGTTGCCATCCGCGAGAACATCGGCCGCGCGCAGCGCGATGGCCTGATCCGCGATGGCGAGGATTTCGGCGCCGAAATTCCCGATTATGTCACGCCGGAATTCGTGCGCAGCGAAATCGCCCGTGGCCGCGCCATCATCCCATCCAACATCAACCACCCCGAAGCCGAACCCATGGCCATCGGCCGCAATTTCCTGGTGAAGATCAACGCCAACATCGGCAACTCGGCCGTTGCCTCCTCCATCGCCGAAGAGGTTGAAAAGATGGTGTGGGCCACCCGCTGGGGGGCTGACAATGTGATGGATCTGTCCACCGGCAAGAATATCCACAACACCCGCGAATGGATCTTGCGCAACAGCCCCGTGCCGATCGGCACCGTGCCCATCTATCAGGCGCTGGAAAAGGTGAACGGCATCGCCGAAGACCTGACGTGGGAGGTGTATCGCGACACGCTGATCGAACAGGCCGAACAGGGCGTCGATTATTTCACCATCCACGCCGGCGTGCGCCTGGCCTATGTGCCGATGACCGCCAATCGCGTCACCGGCATCGTCAGCCGCGGCGGCTCCATTCTCGCCAAATGGTGCCTGGCCCACCACAAGGAAAATTTCCTCTACACCCATTTCGAGGAAATCTGCGAGATCATGCGCGCCTATGACGTGTCCTTCTCCCTGGGCGACGGCCTGCGCCCCGGCTCCATCGCCGACGCCAATGATCGGGCCCAGTTTGCCGAACTCGAAACCCTGGGCGAACTCACACAAATCGCTTGGAAGCATGATTGCCAGGTGATGATCGAAGGCCCCGGCCACGTGCCGATGCACAAGATCAAGGTCAACATGACCAAGCAGCTCGAAACCTGCGGCGAAGCCCCCTTCTACACGCTGGGGCCGCTCACCACCGATATCGCGCCGGGCTATGACCATATCACCAGCGGCATCGGCGCCGCGATGATCGGTTGGTATGGCTGCGCCATGCTTTGCTATGTCACCCCCAAGGAGCATCTCGGCCTGCCCGACCGCGACGATGTGAAGGTGGGCGTCATCACCTACAAACTCGCCGCCCACGCCGCCGACCTCGCCAAAGGCCACCCCGCCGCCCAGCTGCGCGACGACGCCCTCTCCCGCGCCCGCTTCGATTTCCGCTGGCGCGACCAGTTCAACCTGTCGCTCGATCCCGAAACCGCGCTGAAATATCACGACGAAACCCTGCCGGCCGAAGGCGCGAAGGTGGCGCATTTCTGCTCCATGTGCGGGCCGAAGTTCTGCTCGATGAAGATCACCCAGGACGTCCGCGACTACGCCGCCAAGCAGAACACCGACGCGATGCTGGAAGCCGGCATGGCCGAAAAGAGCGCCGAATTCCGAGCCAAGGGCGGGGAAATCTACCTGCCAGCGGCAGAATAGCCCTTTGCCTCGCTGGTCACAGTGCACAGTGCGCGGGCAGCACTCTGCGCACTGAGACCGCGAAAGGCAGCAGGCGAAACGTTTGAAGGCCGCGCAACAGGATCAAGGGCAACCGCCGCCTAGGCCTCGTGGACAAAGCTTGACCTGAGACTCGGGAGTTGATTCAAGGCTGTCTTTTGGAGGCAGCTTTGGGCGAGCGGATTGGGGTTTCGGACGATGAGTGGGCTCTGATTGGCCC
>JAIXQY010000144.1 GCA_027485485.1 Sphingomonadales bacterium
ATGGGCAACAATTCCGCCGGCAGCGCCGACACGTCGCCAAGAAGCTGCTCCAGCGCGGTCTCGAACGGCAGCAGCGCGCTCATGGCGCAGTATAATCGCCTGACCTGCCGCCGGATTTCCTCAGGAGGCGGATGCCATCGATGCGCATGCTGCGGTCCAGCGCTTTCGCCATGTCATAGACGGTGAGCAGTGCGGCGGACACGGCGGTGAGGGCCTCCATCTCCACCCCGGTGCCATGGGTGGTGGCCACGGTGGCGGTGGCGCGGATCAGGCCGTCTTCAATGACCAGATCAACCGCCACGGCATCGATCGGCAGCGGGTGGCAGAGCGGGATCAGATCGGCGGTGCGTTTGGCCGCCATGATGCCGGCGATGCGTGCCGTGGCGATCACATCGCCTTTCTTGACGCTGGCCGAACGGATGGCGTCCAGCGCGACCGCGCCAACATGGATCACGCCTTCGGCCACGGCTTCACGGCGGGTGGCGGGCTTGGCGCTGATGTCCACCATGCGGGCGGCACCGGCCGCGTCGAGGTGGGTCAGGCTGCTCATGCCGCAAGGCCGAGCAAGGCGCGCGTGGCGGCGGCGACATCGGCGTGGCGCATCAGGCTTTCGCCGACCAGGAAGGTCTGGATGCCTGCCCCGGCCAGCGCCACCAGATCGGCGTTGCTGGACAGGCCGGATTCCGCCACCAATGTGCGGCCCGGCGTGTCGGCGAGGTCGAAGCTGGTCTGGAGCGAGACTTCCAGCGTTTTGAGATTGCGGTTGTTGATGCCGAGCAGCGGCGTCTTGAGCAACAGCGCCCGGTCCCGTTCCTCAGCGTCGTGCACTTCGATCAGCACGTCCATGCCCCAGTCGGTCGCAACAGCTTCCAGCTCGGCGGCCTGCGCGTCTGACAAGGCCGCTATGATCAGCAAGATCGCATCGGCGCCCAGCGCGCGGGCTTCGACCACCTGCCAGGGATCAACGATGAAATCCTTGCGGATGACCGGCAGGGCGCAGGCGGCGTGGGCCTGCACCAGATACTCATCCGCCCCCAGAAACCAGCGCTCTTCGGTGAGGACGGACAGGCAGGTGGCCCCGCCGGCGGCATAGGCGGCGGCCAGCGCAGCGGGATCGAAATCGGCGCGGATCAGGCCTTTCGACGGGCTGGCCTTCTTGCACTCGGCAATCAGGGCAAAGCGGCCAGCGGCGTGGGCGCTGTGAATGGCATTGATGAACCCGCGGGGGGCATCGGCGGCGCGCGCCTTTGCCTCCACATCGGCCAGAGCGACCTGTGCCTTGCGGGTGGCATAGATGTCGCGCTTGTGGGCGACGATGGTGGAGAGCGTGTCAGTCATCGAAAGGCGATCCAGCGGGCAAGAATATCGGCGGCTGCGCCCGTATCGATGGCCGCGGCAGCCTGGGCAACCCCCTGCGGCAGGGTGAGGCCGGGGCGCACCACGCCAAGCGCGACTGCGGCGTTCAACAGCACCATGTCGCGATAGGCATCGGCCTGGCCGGCCAGCAGGGCCTTGAGCCGATCTGCGTTATAGTCGGGGCTGCCGCCCTTCAGCGCGTCATTGGGGTGGCGGGGCAGGCCGGCCGCTTCGGGGGTCAGCGTGCTTGGCGCCAGCGCGCCGCCGGCCAGCGCCATGGCGGTGGTTTCGCCGGAAATGGCCACCTCGTCAAAGCCCTGGCCATGCACCACCAGCGCGGCGCGGCTGCCCAGATCGTGCAGCGCCTGCGCCATCAGCGGCACTGGGCCGGGGGCGAACACGCCCAGCAATTGCTGGTCCACCCCGGCCGGATTGCACAAGGGCCCCAGCAGGTTGAAGATCGTCCGCCGGCCAAGCTGGCGGCGCACCGGTGCGACGCGCGCCATTGCCGGATGGTGGCGGGCGGCATGCAAGAATGTGATACCAACCTGGTCGAGGCACGGCCCCAGCCGGTCCATCGGCAATTCCGGCACGCCCAACACCATCAGCACATCCGCCGCGCCCGATGTGGAGGAGGCGGCGCGGTTGCCATGCTTGGCCAGCTTCACCCCGCAGGCCGCAACCACGAGGCTGACGGCGGTGGAGATGTTGAGGCTGTGCATGCCATCGCCGCCGGTGCCGCACACATCCAGCGCATCGGCGGCGCGGAACGGCTGAATGGCGCGGGCGCGCAGTGCCCGGGCCGCGGCGACCACTTCGCCGGCGGTTTCGCCACGATCGGCCATCGTGGTGAGGAACGCGCTGAGCGCATCATCGTCCACCTTGCCATCGAAAATGGCGGCAAAGGCGTCGGCGGCCGCTTCCGGCCCAAGCGGGTGGGATGGATCGGGCAGGGCGCTCATGCGGCGACGGAAAAATCGGGCGTCATCCCCGCCAGCGCCATGAAGTTGGCCAGCAGGCGGTGGCCGTGCTGGGTGGCGATGGATTCGGGGTGGAACTGCACGCCGTGCAGCGGCAGCTCGCGGTGGCGCATCCCCATGATCAGGCCATCGGGGCTGTGGGCGTTCACCAGCAGATCGGCGGGCAATCCCGCCTCGCGCACCACCAGGCTGTGATAGCGCGTGGCTTCGAACGGGCTGGGGATGCCGGCGAACACGCCGCTGCCGTCGTGGGTGATCGGGCTCACCTTGCCGTGCATCACCTGCGGCGCCCGCTCGACAATGCCGCCAAAGGCCTGGCCCAGCGCCTGGTGGCCCAGGCACACGCCAAACAGCGGCGTGCGGGTTTCGGCGGCGGCGGCGATCAGCGCCAGGCAGATGCCGGCTTCATTGGGTGTGCAGGGGCCGGGCGAGAGCAGGATCGCCTGCGGGTGCATCGCCATGGCGTCCTGCGTGGTCAGCGCATCGTTGCGCACCACTCTGGTTTCAGCGCCCAACTCGGCCAGATAATGGACGAGATTGAAGGTGAAGCTGTCATAATTGTCGATGACGAGGATGCGATTGGGGATGGTCATTGCCCGAAGCGTGCCTCCGCAGCGGTGGCGAGGGCTTCGCGGGCCGCGGCGATCAGTGCCCCGGCCTTGGCTTCGCATTCGCGCTGTTCATATTCGGCCACGCTGTCGGCCACGATGCCGGCGCCGGCCTGCACGTGCATCACGCCATCCTTCACCACGGCGGTGCGCAGCACGATGCAGCTGTCCATATCGCCGTTCGGGCTGAAATAGCCGACCCCGCCGGCATAGGGCCCGCGCGCTTCGCCTTCCAGCTCGGCGATGATCTGCATGGCGCGCACCTTGGGCGCGCCTGAAACCGTGCCGGCCGGGAAGCCGGCCAGAAGCGCCGCCACCGCGTCCACTCCATCGGCCAGCCGGCCCTGCACGTTCGAGACGATGTGCATGACATGGCTGTAGAATTCGACGAAGAAGCGGTCGGTCACCTTCACCGTGCCGGGGCGCGACACCCGCGCCGTGTCGTGCCGGCCCAGATCGAGCAGCATCAGATGCTCCGACAATTCCTTGGGATCGGCCAGCAGGCTGTCCCGGTTGGCGGCGTCTTCGGCGGCGTCACGCCCACGCGGGCGGGTGCCTGCGATCGGCCTAATGGTCACATCGCCATCGCGGGCGCGCACCAATATTTCTGGCGAGGAGCCGACCAGCGCAAAGCCCGGCAAATCAAGGAAATAGAGGAAGGGCGACGGGTTGATCCGGCGCAGCGCCCGATACAGCGCAAAGGCCGGCAGCGGGAAATCCACGGAAAATCGTTGTGACAGAACGACCTGGAAGATGTCACCCGCCAGGATATACTCCCGGGCGCGGGCCACCATGGTGGCAAAGCGGTCGCGGCTGGTGTGGTGGTGGGGCGTGGCGGCCGGCAACTCCTCCGGTGCGCGCGATGCGGCGGGCAGGGCCAGGGCCAGCTTGCGTTCGGCCTCCACGATGCGATCAGCCGCCGCCGTGTAGGCGGCATGAGGATCACTGGTGTCAAAAATCGGCGCGACGATGAACAATTCGTCCTTCAACCGGTCAAACACCAACAGCAGGGTGGGGCGCACGAACACCATGCCGGGCAGGCCCAGCGCCGACGGGCCGGCATCGGGCACGCTGGATTCCACCAGACGCACGGTTTCATAGCCCATATAGCCCACCAGGCAGGCCAATGCCGCCGGCAGTTCGGGCGGCACATCGGCGCGGGCTTCGGCCACCAGCGCGCGCAGGTTGGCCAGCGTGTCCCCAGGCAGGGCCGTGAAGGCGGCGCGATCCTGCTGCCAGTGACGGTTGATTTCGGACGTGTTGCCACGCGCCCGCCACACCAGATCGGGATCAAGACCGAGCAGCGAGTGGCGGCCGCGCACCTGACCGCCTTCCACCGATTCCAGCAGGAAGGCGCCAGAGCCTTCGCTGCCCAGTTTCAGCATGGCCGAAACCGGGGTTTCGGTATCGGCGACGATGCGCGTCCACAGCAATTGTGGCCGTCCGGTGGCCAGGGCGGCCACCGCCGTGGCGCGATTCGGCGCGATGGTGGCCAGATCAGCCATGTTTATTGCGCGCCTTCGCCGGTGAGGCGCTGGCGCAGGGCGCGGATGGCGACATCGTTGCGATCGGTCTTCACCGCCGCCATGCTGGCCCGGGCCAGGCCCTCGGCCATTTCGGCCGGCAGCGCGCTGCCCACTTCGCGGCGCGCCTGTTCCACCAGGCCGGGCTGGCTGCGCGGATCGCCGGGCACGATGCGATCAACATGCACAATGGCCCAGCCGCCGGGAACCGCCACCACCTGGGTGCTGCCGGCAGCGCCGTTCATGAAGGCGCGGGCGGCTTCCGGCACATCGCGGGCATTGGCCAGTTCGATGCGGCGGGCAACCAGCGGGCGGGGGGACGGCAGGCCGGCATCGGCCAGCGCCTTGGGGAACACACTGCCCTTCCTGATTGCCGCGACCACGGCATCGGCCTTGGCCTTGGCGGCCTTCATCGCCTTGTCCTGCGTGGCGCCGGCGGTGGCCAGCGGCAGCACCTCGGCCAATGGCGGCGGCGCGGCGGGCAGCACGTTGGTGGTTTCCATCACCACCAGTTTGCCGCCGCCCAGATCTTCCACCACCGGGCCATCGGCGCTTTCGTGGCGGAAGGCGCGGGCGGCGATCAGCGCCATGTCACCCGTCAGCGGCGGTTGGGCGACGCCCAGGCCCCCAGCACTCAGACCTTTGTCGCTCACCGGAGTCTGGGTGGTGATCGCCAGCTTCAGTTCCTTGGCGATATCGGCAAAGCTCTTGCCGGCTTCCACCCCGTCTTCGATGCTGTTCACCACATCGGCGACAGCATCCTGGCCCAGCTGGTCCTTCACATCGGCTTCAACGGCAGCGCGGGCCTGGGCCAGCGTCTTGCCGGCGCTGCCCAGGCTGGCAACCCGCACCACGTGCCAGCCCAGCGCGGATTTGACCGGCGCGCTGATGCCGCCGGCCGGCAGGGCAAAGGCGGCCTTGGCCACATCGGCGCCGGTGGCCTTGGCAAAGGCGGCTTCGGTCTGGGTGCCCACCGCGATATCGGCCGCGCCAAAGCCGGCGATGGCTTGCGCAGCGGCGGCAAAGCCCTGCTTGGCCGCGGCCGCGGCCAGGGCCTTGGCCTTGGCTTCATCGGGCACCACCACCTGTTCCAGCACGCGGGTGGGGGCGGCGCCATATTTGGCCGGATCCTTGGCAAAGGCATCGGCAATCTGCTTGTCGCTCACCACAACGGCGGCGGTGATGGCGGCGCGATCAACGAAGGCAAAGCGGAAGCCGCGCCGTTCCGGGATGGTGAAGCGGGCGGCATTGGCCTTGTACCAGGCTTCGGCTTCGGCCTTGCTGGCCTGGCCCACCGGCACTGCCGGCACCAGCGACACGCCGCCTTCGTGGCGATCGATCAGCAGCCGGGCATAAAGTTCGGCCACGCCATCGGGCACGGCCAGCGCGCCGGTGATCGGCTTGATCAATTGTTCGCGCAACAGATCGCCGCGCACCGATTGGCGCAGCTTGCGATCGGTCAGCCGCTGTTCGGCCAGCAGTCGATCATATTTGGCCTGATCAAACTTGCCGGCGGTCTGAAAGGCCGGGATGCCGGCAATCACCAGATCGGCGGATTCTTCCGATGCGCTCAGGCGCGCCTTGCTGGCCAGTTCCTCCATCGCCACCTGGCCGATCAACTGGGTCGCCAACAGCTCCACCAGCCCTTCGCGCGCTGCCATCGCCTGGGTCACGGCGGGATCGCGTTCGCGCAGCTGGCGCACCTGCCGGTCAAGCACCTCCAGCAGATCAGGTTCGGTCACGGTGCGCTTGCCCACGCTGGCGATGGAACCCGCCGGCGCGCTGCCGCCCAGCGGGTCGCCCACGCCGGTCACGGCAAAGGCAACCAGGATGAGCCCGAACAACACAAGGACGGGCCAGCTGGTGAGATAGCGGCGAAAAAAGCTGATCATCGAAATTCCGTGGCAACTGAATCCGGGTGCTTGTAACGGCGCGCCGCCCGCGCCACAAGCGCCCGGACAACTTGGCCTCAGCCCTGCATCAGCTTTGCACCGGAGACGCGCATGCCCGCCCTGATCGTTGGCAACTGGAAAATGAACGGCACGGGCGAGGCCGTGGCCGAAATCGCCGAGATGGCCGGGGCCGGCATGGGCGTTGGCGCGCCCAGCCTGTGGATCGCGCCGCCGTTCACCCTGATCGATCGGGCGGTGATCGTTTCGGCCGGCGGCGTGAAGATTGGCGGGCAGGATTGCCACGCCAAGGCCAGCGGCGCCCACACCGGCTGCGTTTCGGCCGCCATGCTGGCCGATCTGGGCGCAAACTTCGTCATCGTAGGCCACAGCGAACGCCGGCGCGACAATGGCGAGGGCAACGCCGATGTGCGTGCCAAGGCGATGGCCGGCAAGGCGGCCGGCCTGGAGGTGATCCTGTGCATCGGCGAAACCCGCGACGAGCGCGACGCCGGGCAAACCAACGAGGTGCTTTCCACCCAGCTCGCCGGTTCGCTGCCCGATGATGCCGAAGCGCTGATCATCGCTTATGAACCGGTGTGGGCCATCGGCACCGGGCTGGTGCCAACGCTGGAGGATGTGGCGGCGGCCCATGCCCATATCAGGGCCCGGCTGGTGGCCTGTTATGGCCCGGCCGGCCACGGCGTGCGCATCCTCTATGGCGGCTCCGTCACCCCGGCCAACGCCGGCGATCTGCTGCAGGTGGCAGAGGTTGGCGGCGTGCTGGTGGGCGGCGCCAGCCTGACGGCGGCCAGTTTGCTGGCGATTGCAGCGGCGGCGTGAGGGCGGGCTGCTCATCAAATTCATCGTGATGGGAACCTGGGTGAAGCTTGCGCCCCATCCCCGTTCCAGCGCTGCTTGATTGCGCAACAAGGTCAACCCATGTAAGGCGCGTCATCATCGCTTGACCGAAATCGAAAGCCTGCCCACCCGTGATCACCTTCCTGCTTGTTGTCCATGGTCTCATCACGCTGGCGCTGGTGGGCGTGATCCTGTTGCAGCGCTCCGAAGGCGGGGCGCTTGGCATTGGTGGCGGCGGTGGCGGCGGGCTGATGACGGCGCGCGGCGCGGCCAATCTGCTCACCCGCTCCACCACCATATTGGCCGGCCTGTTCATCGCCATGTCGATCCTGCTGGCCGTGCTGGCTGCCGGTGCCAACAAGAAGCGGGTGATTGATCCCACCGTGGCGGCCAAGGCGGTTCCGGCCGCGCCGGCGCCCACCACCACCCCCACCACAGCGCCTGTGCTGCCGGGCGTGCCGGTGGCGCAATAAACTGCAAGCTGGTTGAGCGCGGGGCCTGATCCGGCGCGGCCGCGCATGGCCGGGCAGATCCGCCAGATTTTCGGCGGGGCCGCCGGCAATCTGGTCGAATGGTATGATTGGTATGCCTATTCGGCGTTCGCGCTCTATTTCGGGCCGCGGTTTTTCCCGCCGGGGGATGATCTTGCCGCCGCGCTGAACAGCGCCGCCATCTTTGCCGTCGGCTTTCTGATGCGCCCCATCGGCAGCTGGCTGTTGGGTGCCTGGGCTGACAAGCGCGGCCGCAAATCGGCGCTCACCGTGTCGGTCGCCATGATGTGCACCGGATCGCTGATGATCGCGGTGGCCCCCACCTATGACGATGTTGGCCTGTTGGCCCCGGCCATATTGCTGCTGGCGCGGCTGGTGCAGGGGCTGTCGGTGGGCGGTGAATATGGCGCTTCGGCCACTTTCATGAGCGAGGTGGCCAAGGCCAGATGGCGCGGCTTCTTCGCCAGTTTCCAATATGTGACGCTGGTGGGCGGGCAGTTGCTGGCGCTCGCCCTGCTGGTGCTGCTGCAAGCGCAGATGGACGAAGCCGCCCTGAAAGACTGGGGCTGGCGCATTCCCTTCGTGGTGGGCGCGGCCTGCGCGGTGCTGGTGTTCTGGCTGCGCACCGGGCTGCAGGAAACCGAAGCCTTTGAAAAGGCCCAGGCCAGCAAACCGGCGGGCAGCCTGCTCAAGCGCCTGCTCGCCCATCCGCGCGAACTGTTGATCGTGCTGGCGCTCACGGCGGGCGGCAGCCTGTGGTTCTATACCTTCACCACCTATATGCAGAAATATCTGGTCCTCTCCGCCGGCTGGACCAAGCAGGAGGCGACCAGCGCTTCGGCCATTGCGCTGCTGGTCTATGCCGCGATGCAGCCGATCTTTGGCGCAGCGTCTGACATACTGGGCCGGCGCACCCTGTTGCTGGGCTTTGGCGTGATGGCCACGCTGGCCACGGTGCCGGCGCTTACCGCATTGGGCACGGCCAGGCCGGGGATTGAAGGCCTGGCGCTGATGATCGGCTGCCTGGCCATCCTGTCGTGCTACACCGCGATTTCGGGCGTGGTGAAGGCAGAGATGTTTCCGGTGCATATCCGTGCGCTGGGCGTGGGCATGCCCTATGCGCTGGGCGTCGCGGTGTTTGGCGGATCGGCCGAATATGTGGCGCTGGCGTTCAAGGATGCCGGCGTTGAACGCGGCTTTTTCTGGTATGTGACGGTGATGGCCGGCGTCGCGCTGGTGGCGGCGCTGGCGCTGCCTGATACGCGCGCCAACAGCCGCATCGAAACCGATTGACGCGCGGCTTGTCGGGGCCGCCGGCCTGCCGCATTATGTGCCGATGAACGGCATTCCGCTCCGCTGGCGCAGCTGTGGCGCCTTGGCCCTCGCCCTTGCGCTGGCCGGTTGTGGCGGCAGCGGCGGCGGGGTGGCCACCGTGCCGATCCCGCCTGTTGCACCAACGCCAACG
The DNA here is from genome assembly GCA_027485485.1 of Sphingomonadales bacterium. Taxonomy (GTDB): domain Bacteria; phylum Pseudomonadota; class Alphaproteobacteria; order Sphingomonadales; family Sphingomonadaceae; genus Sandarakinorhabdus. Next base: position 9,174 of record JAIXQY010000144.1, read on the forward strand.
CCAACCCCCACACCAGCACCGGCCCCGGCACCAACGCCCACACCCACCCCAACGCCCAGCAGCTTTGACACGGGCGAATATCGCCGATCCGCCGCCGTGCTGGTGCGGGCGCTGGCAGCCTATGATCGCGGCGCGTCGGGGCAGGGCATCACGGTGGCGGTGATCGATTCGGGCGTGAACCCGGCGCTGGCCGAATTTGCCGGGCGGATCGCGCCGGGCAGCCGCGATGTCGCCGGCAGCCGCGATCTGGCCGATGAACGCGGCCATGGCACATCGGTGGCCGGCGTGGCGGTGGCGGCGCGCAACGGATCAGGCATCCACGGTGTCGCGCCGCTGGCCACGCTGCTGGCCCTGCGCGCTGACAGCCCGGGCAGCTGCAACGATGAAGGCTGTTCCTATACCAGCACGGCGATTGCCGCGGGCTTTGATGCGGCGGTGGCCGGCGGCGCGCGGGTGATCAACGTGTCGTTGGGCGGCGATGGCACCACCTCGCTGTTGCGCGCCGCAGCGTCCCGGGCGGCGGCCGCCGGCACCGTTGTGGTGCTTGCCGCCGGCAACGAGTCGCTCGCTTCACCCACAGGGTTCGCCAACCAGCTGCTGTCGCTCGCGCCCGGCACCACATTGGTGGTGGGCGCGGTGGACAGTGCCGGCGCGCTGGCGGATTTCAGCAACCGGGCCGGGGTGCTGGCCGCCAATTATCTGGTGGCGCCCGGCGTTTCGGTGCGCAGCTTCAACCAGGATGGCACGGCGTTTCTGTATGGCGGCACTTCGATTGCCGCGCCGGTGGTGTCAGGCGCGGTGGCGCTGCTGGCCCAGGCCTTTCCGGCGCTGACGGGTGCGCAGATTGCCGACATCATCCTGCGCACCGCCGATGATCTGGGCGCGCCGGGCACGGACGAATTGTTCGGGCGCGGCCGGCTGAATGTGGAGCGCGCCTTTGCGCCGGTGGGCGGTCTGAGCAGCGGCGGCACGCCGATCGGCTTTGGCGGCACGCTGGGCGGGGCGCTGGGCGATGGCGGGGCCTTGCGCGGCGCGCTGGCGGCGGTGCCGGTGGAGGATGGCTATGGGCGGCCATACAGCGCCAATCTGGCCGGCAGCATCGGCAATGCGCCAGCCGGCCGGCTTGCGGCGCGGTTGCTGGCGCAGCCGGTGGCGACGGCGTTCATGATTCAGGGCCGCAGCGCGGCAGCCTTCGCCCTGAATGGCGAGAATCGCACTTTGTGGGCCGGGGATCGCGCCACCATGGCGGCCTTGGCACCGGGCAATGCCCCCGGCAGCGGCGGGGTTTCGGGCCATGTCGTGCTGGCGCTGGCCGATGGCCCGGTGCTGGCGGCGGGGCAGGGCGAGGGGCTGGCCGGGCTGGTGCAGCTGGCCGATCCGCTGGCCCGGCCGGCGGGACTTATCACGGCAGACGCCGGGCTGGGCCTCGCGGCGCGGCCGTTGGGCGCGGTGGCAGTGGCGCAGCCGCTGGGGCGTTTCACCCTCACCGCCGGCTTTGGCCAGGCACTGTTGCCGGTGGCGCGCGCTGATGGCGCGGTGTTGGCGCGCGGCCTGCAAAGCAGTGCGGTCATTCGCCTTTCGCGCCGCCTGGGCGCGCTGGCACTGGCGGGTGAGGTGCAATTTGATGATGGGCGCGGCGCGCTGGCTGGCACCAGGTTGGCCGCGGGCTTTGGCCTGGCCGGCGGTTTGACCACCAGCCTGGGTGTGAGCGCGCAACTCGCGCTGGGGCCGGTGGTGCTGGATGGCCGCTGGCGGCAGGCGGCTGCCCAGGCGCGGCTGGCGCCGGGCCTGATCACGGCGGCCCGCCCGTTGCGCGGCAATGCCGCCACCCTTTCGGCCACGCTGCCGGGGCTGATCCGGCCCGGCGATGCGCTGGTGCTGGCAGCGGTGCGCCCGCTGGCGCTGGCGGGTGATCTGCAACTGGCGGGCTTTGCCGTGCCGGTGCGGGTCGGGCCAATGGTGCGCGAGACCGCGCTTGAAGGCAGCTATCTGGTGCCGCTTGCCGGGCAGGGGCAGATGCAGTTCAGCCTGTTCCACCGCCGCCACCCCGGCCATGTTGCGGGCAGCCCGGATGATGCCGGCGCTGCCGTGCAGCTGGGCTGGCGCTGGTAGCTGTCCACAGGCAAATTCAGCGCACTGGCACGTTGGGGCTGGCGTTCCCCCGCCAAACTGGCTTAAGGCTTTTCTCCCATGACGCGGTATATTTTCATCACCGGCGGCGTGGTCTCGTCGCTCGGCAAAGGTCTCATGGGTGCCTCTCTGGCCGCCCTGTTGCAGGCGCGCGGCTTCAAGGTGCGCATCCGCAAGTTTGATCCCTATCTCAATGTCGATCCCGGCACGATGAGCCCCTATCAGCACGGCGAAGTCTATGTGACCGATGATGGCGCGGAGACGGATCTGGATCTGGGCCATTATGAACGCTTCACCGGCGTGGCTGCGATGAAGACGGACAATATCACCTCGGGCCGGATTTATCAGGACATCATCGCCCGCGAACGGCGCGGCGAGTTTCTGGGCGGAACCGTGCAGGTGATCCCGCATGTGACCGATGCCATCAAGGCCTTTGCCCGGGCCGAGGTGGACGGGCTGGACTTCGTGATCTGCGAAATCGGCGGCACCGTCGGCGATATCGAGGGCCTGCCGTTCATGGAGGCCATTCGCCAGATGTCTGCCGACGTGGGGCGCGCCAATGTCTGCTATATCCATGTCACCTTGGTGCCGTTCATCGCGGCGGCGGGCGAACTGAAAACCAAGCCGACGCAGCACAGCGTGGCCGAACTGCGCGGCATCGGGATTCAGCCTGATGTGCTGGTCTGCCGGTCCGAACATCCGCTGCCGGAAAGCGATCGCGCCAAGATCGCGCTGTTCTGCAATGTGCGCAAGGAAGCGGTGATTTCGGCGCTGGATGCGGCCTCCATTTATGAAGTGCCGCTGCAATATCATGCCGAAGGGCTGGATGATGAAGTGCTGCGCGCCTTTGGCATCACCGATGCGCCGGCACCGGTGCTGACCCGCTGGACCGATATTGGCGAGCGCATCCACAACCCCGAAGGCGAAGTCACCATCGGCGTGGTGGGCAAATATACCGGCATGAAAGATGCCTACAAGTCGCTCACTGAAGCGCTAGTGCATGGCGGGATGGCCAACCGGGTGAAGGTGAACATCAAGTGGCTGGATGCCGAAGAGTTTGAAGGCGCCGATGTCGCCGCCCGGCTGGAGCCGATGCACGGCATATTGGTGCCCGGTGGTTTCGGCGAGCGCGGGAGCGAAGGCAAGATCGCCAGCGTGCGCTTTGCCCGCGAACATCAGGTGCCGTTCTTTGGCATCTGCCTGGGCATGCAGATGGCCTGCATCGAGGCCGCGCGCAACCAGGCCGGCATTGCAGACGCCTCCACCACCGAATTTGGCGAGACGGCACAGCCGATCGTGGGCATGATCACCGAATGGATGAGCCCGGAAGGCCTGCAGACGCGCCAGGCCGGCGGCGATCTGGGCGGCACCATGCGGCTGGGCGCCTTCCCGGCCGAACTGGCGCACAACAGCGTGGCCGCCAGCGTCTATGGCAGCACCCATATCGCCGAGCGCCACCGCCACCGCTATGAGGTGAACGCCGCCTATCGCGACCCGCTGGAACGCCACGGCCTGATCTTTTCCGGCATGTCGCCCGATGGCCTGCTGCCCGAAGTGGTGGAACGGCCGGACCATCCCTGGTTCATCGGCGTGCAGTTCCACCCGGAGCTGAAATCCAAACCGTTCGATCCGCACCCGCTGTTTGCCAGCTTCATCGCAGCCGCGATCACGCAGAGCCGGCTGGTGTGAGCGCGTAATTGCCCACCCCCAGCCCCTCCCGCAAGCGGGAGGGGAGTCATTTTGCGCTTTCCCCTCTGCTCCCCTCCCGCTTGCGGGAGGGGCTGGGGGTGGGCTTGGTGAGCGCCCCTTGCCCCGCCGCGAAACCCCCGCCACACTCGGCAGCATGACCCTGATCACACCTGCCGAACTTGCACAGACCATCGCCGCGCACCGGCCGGCTGCGGCCCCGTTGGTGGTGGGCATCACCGGTTCGGTGGCCGTGGGCAAGACGACGCTGGCAAAGGCGTTGGCCGAACATCTGCCGGGCACGGTGGAGATCGTTTCCACCGATGGCTTCCTGAAACC
>JAIXQY010000102.1 GCA_027485485.1 Sphingomonadales bacterium
CCAGATTGGTCGCGGCGGGTGCGGCGGCAGCCGGCACGGCACTGGCAAAGCCAGCCGCGGCAACCAGGAAAAACGCAGGCGTTTTCATGTCCCAAAATCCCCTTGCGGCGCCCGGTCTCACCGGACGTTGAAGCTGCATTGATTCGATGCCGAACCGTGACATGACTTAATTACTACCAAATAATTAACTCAGTCAAGAAATTAACCAATAATTTAACATTAATTGACGATCAAGATGAGGAACGCGAATTCCCGATGCACGCCAAGCAGTCAGGCCGGAACGCGCTGCCTTCAAGGCGCCTCATCTGGGTGATTTGCCAGTGATAGACGAGCCCGGCGCATGACGACGGCCGTGGGTGCGTTATGTGCGACAGGTAAGCGAGCCTGCTATGCAGGCGGTGAGAACCCAACGGGTCCAGGGTCTGCGACCCTGGCCGCCGGAGGCCTCCCTTCTCAAGCCACCACCCGCCGCGCCTCATCCAGCCGAAGCACCAGCCCGGCGTGGTGGGGGGTGTCTGCCAGCTGCCAGCGGGTGAGCCGTTCATAGTGGGCGCAGAAGCGGGTGAGGGCGGGGGTGTCCATGCCTTTCCGGCCGGTGGCGCGAGCCAGGCCGGCTTCCTGCTGGGCGCGCCAGATCGGGACCATGTCCCAATCGGGGGCGGCGAGGAGGGCGAGGGCGTCGAGGCGGTTCCACAGGCTGGCGTAGGGGCCGGCGAGGGCCTGGTTGATGTGGGTGCGCCAGCGGGCTTGTGGGTCTTCGCTGGCTTCGAGGCTGTTGATGGGCGCCACGAGGGCGCTGGCGGGTTGCGGGCGCAGGCCGATGCACCAGCCTTCCAGGATCAGCAGGTCGATCCGATCGAAGCGGCGCCAATGTTGTGGCGGCAGGCGATCGTCGGCCAATTTGTCGAACACCGGCAGGGCGACGGGGCGGCCGGCGCGGATGCGGGACAGCACGTCATGCAGCAGCGGCAGATCATGTGTGCCGGGCGGGCCGCGGGTGGCGAGGAGGGGATGGATGCGGGCAGCCAGGGCCTGGCGGCGGGATTTTGGCAGGTAGAAATCGTCGATGGACACGGCGGCGGCAAAACGGCCAGCCGCCGGCACCGCGCCGCCAGCAGCCGGCAGCGGCGCCGCACAATCGGCCCACCGTTCGGCGCTGCGCGCCGCCAATGTGGACTTGCCGGAGCCTTGTGCGCCAGCCAGGCCGAGCACGAAGGGGCGGGGGCCGAGTTGGGGGAGCAACCAGTCGAGCAGGCGGGGCAGGGCGTCCATGGCGGCCACGCTGCCCGGTGGCGGGCGGGCAGGCAATACTGATCATCCGGAGGGCTTGCGGCGGGCCGGCGCTTGGGGCCTGATGCCGGCATGCAGGATTGGGCCGACATTCGCGCCGCGGTTGCGAAACTTTGCGGGGATTTCCCCGGTGACTATTGGCGGGCGAAGGACAAGGACAGCGCCTATCCCGTTGAATTTGTGGAGGCCTTGACGCGTGAAGGCTGGCTGGCGGCGTTGATTCCGGAAAGCTTTGGCGGTTCCGGTCTGCCGCTTTCGGCGGCCTGTGCGATTCTGGAGGAGATCCACGCCAGCGGCGGCAATGGCGCGGCGGCGCATGCGCAGATGTATGTGATGGGCACCTTGCTGCGCCATGGCACGGAGGCGCAAAAAGCCCAATATTTGCCGGCAGTTGCCCGCGGCGAGCTGCGGCTGCAGGCCTTTGGCGTGACCGAGCCGACTTCGGGCAGCGACACGCTGTCTTTGCGCACCACGGCGGTGCAGGATGGCGATAATTATCTGATAAACGGGCAGAAAATCTGGACCAGTCGCGCGGCGCAGAGCGATCTGATGGTGCTGCTGGCGCGGACCACGCCCAAGGACCAGGTGGCCAAGCGCACCGAGGGCCTGTCGGTGTTCCTGCTCGACATGCGCGACTGCCCTGGCCTTTCGATCCAACCCATAGAAACCATGATGAATCATGGCACGACTGCGGTGTTCTTCGACAATGTGCGCGTGCCTGTGGCCAACCGGATCGGGGAGGAGGGGCAGGGGTTCCGCTATATCCTGTCGGGCATGAATGCCGAGCGCATATTGATCGCAGCGGAATGCCTGGGTGATGGGCGGTTTTTCCTCGATAAGGCAACGGCTTATGCCAAGGAGCGTCAGGTGTTCGGCCGGCCGATCGGGCAGAATCAGGGCATCCAGTTCCCGCTGGCGATGGCCCATGCCCGGCTGACGGCGGCCAGGCTGATGGTGGCCGAAGCCTGCCGCCAATATGAAAACGGCGCCGTGGCCGGGGCGGAAGCCAATATGGCCAAGCTGCTGGCCGCCGAAGCCAGCTGGCAGGCGGGTGAGGCCGCGGTGCAGACTTATGGCGGATTCGCCTTTGCCGCCGAGTATGACATTGAGCGCAAGTATCGGGAAACACGGCTTTATCAGGTGGCCCCCATCTCCACCAACCTGATCCTGGCCTATGTTGCCGAGCATGTGCTGGGCCTGCCCAAAAGCTATTAGGGCTGGCAAAAACCGCAATCGACGCCGCGCCCCACAGGCGTAGGGTGCGCCGGTTCCATCAGGGAGAAGAGCAATGGCCGAAGCCTATATCATCGATACCGTCCGCACGCCGCGTGGCATTGGCAAGGTGGGCAAGGGTGCCCTGGCCGATATGCACCCGCAGCATCTGGCCGCAGCCGTGCTGAAGGCGGTGGCAGAGCGTAACCATCTGAATACGGCCGAAGTTGATGATATCATCTGGTCCACCTCCACCCAGAAGGGCCGGCAGGGCGGTGATCTGGGCCGTATGGCGGCGCTGGATGCTGGCTATGATCTGAAGGCCAGCGGCATGACGCTGGACCGGTTTTGCGGTGGCGGCATCACCTCGGTGAACCTGGCCTCGGCCCAGATCATGAGCGGCATGGAGGATCTGCTGATCGCCGGTGGCACCGAGATGATGAGCTATACCGCCACCATGGCCGCCGAAGAGCGCGCGGCCGGCCTGGCGCCGATGATGATGGGCAGCGGCAATGCCCGGCTGCAGCGCCACCACCCGCAAAGCCACCAGGGCGTGTGCGGCGATGCCATCGCCAGCATGGAAGGCATCAGCCGCGCCGATGTGGATGCGCTGGGCCTTGAAAGTCAGAAGCGCGCCGCGCAAGCCATTGCCGAAGGCCGTTTTTCCAAGAGCGTGATCCCGGTTTATCGCGAGGACGGCACGCTGGCGCTGGACCATGAGGAGTTCCCGCGCCCGCAAACCACGATGGAAGGCCTATCGGCGCTGGAGCCCAGCTTCACCAAGATTGCCGACATGCCGCTGGATGCGCAGGGCAACACCTTCCGCAAGCTGATCAACGCCAAATATCCCGATTTGAAGATCGAACATATGCACCATGCCGGCAACTCGTCGGGCGTGGTGGATGGTGCGGCCGCCGTGCTGCTGGCCAGCAAGGCCTATGCCGAAAAGAACGGCCTGAAGCCACGCGCTCGCATCGTGACGATGGCCAACATGGGCGATTGCCCCACGCTGATGCTCAACGCCCCGGTGCCGGCCGCCCGCAAGGTGCTGGCCAAGGCCGGCCTGACGGTGGACGATATCGATCTGTGGGAAATCAACGAAGCCTTTGCTGTTGTTGCGGAAAAATTCATTCGCGACCTCAAGCTTGATCGCGACAAGGTGAACGTGAACGGAGGCGCCATCGCGCTGGGCCATCCGATTGGTGCGACCGGATCGATGCTGATCGGCACGGTGCTGGATGAACTGGAACGCCGCGATCTGAAGCGCGGGCTGGTGACGATGTGCGCCGCTGGCGGCATGGCCCCAGCCATCATCATCGAGCGTATCTGATCGCTGAGCGGGGGAGGGGCTGATGTACCAGCTCCTCTCCGGCCTGCGCGTCGTTGAAGCGGCGGCCTTTGTCGCTGGGCCCACTGGGGGCCTGTATCTGGCCCAGATGGGGGCGCAGGTCATCCGCATCGACCAGATTGGCGGTGGTCCGGATTATCGGCGCTGGCCACTGAGTGATGGTGGCGACAGCCTGTATTGGGAAGGGCTGAACAAGGCCAAACGCTCGATTCAGATTGACCTGTCCCGACCCGAAGGGCGCGAACTGGCCATCGCGCTCGCGACGGCGCCGGGGGACGAAGCTGGCCTGTTCCTGACCAACTTCCCGGTCGATGGCTTTCTCTCCCACGCCAATCTGGCTGCCCGACGGGCGGACATCATCACGGCGCGCATCATGGGCTGGGCCGATGGCAAGCCCGCGTTGGATTATACGGTGAATGCCGCCGTGGGTGTGCCGGCAATGACGGGGCCGGTGGGCGATGACCGCCCGGTCAATGCCGTGCTGCCGGCCTGGGATTTGCTCGGTGGAAGCTGGGCGGCCTTTGCCATGGTCAGCGCGCTGCATCGTCGCCGGCAAACCGGGGAGGGTGCGGAAATCCGGGTTCCGCTGTCTGATCTCGCGGCCACCTCGCTGTCGCACCTGGGCTTTGCGGCGGAAGCGATGCTGCAGGGCGATCGCGGCCGCCTGGGCAATGATCTGTTCGGGGCGTTCGGGCGGGATTTTGCCACGGCCGATGGCCACCGCCTCTATCTTGTTGCGATCACACCCAAACAATGGCGTGGGCTGGTGGCCGCCCTTGGGTTGGAGGCCGCTGTGGCAGCGGTTGAAGCCCACACGGGTGCCGATTTCATCGCCGACGAAGGCGCCCGCTTCACCCATCGCGCACAGCTGTTCCCGCTGTTTGAAGCCGCCATGGCGCAGCAGACACTGGCCGATCTGGCCCCGCGCCTGGATGCCGCCGGGGTGACCTGGGGACCCTATCAGACGCTGGGCGCAGCCGTGCGCGGCGATGCCCGCCTGTTCACCGCCAACCCGCAGTTCCAGACAGTTACACACAAATCCGGCCTCACCTATCCGGCTGCCGGCCCGGCGGCGACCCTGGCCGGAGAGAAGCGCGGCGCTGTGCGGCCGGCGCCGCACCTGGGCGCCGATACGGATGCCGTGCTGGCGGACGTGTTGGGCCTGGGCAGCGGCGCCATTGGCAGGCTGCACGATGAAGGGCTGGTGGCATGACGCCCGACGATCTCGCCCACTGGCAGGGCTGGTGTGGCAAGCCGGAACGGCGCGAAGAGGTGCTGCACGGCCACGATGTGCTGCGCTTCGCCGAAGCGCTCAAGTGGGATGCCGAAGCGCTGGGTTGGCCGCCGCTGGGTCATCTGGCCTTGTTCCTGCCACCGCCAGGGCCGCGTGGGGACGATGGCCACCCGGCGCGCGGTGGCTTCTTTCCGCCAGTTTCCTTGCCGCGGCGCATGTTTGCCAGCGCCGAGTATCGGTTTCACCGCCCGTTGATCGCCGGGGTGCCGGCCATGCAGATGCGGGTGCTCGATAGGCTGGAACCCAAGCAGGGCAAGGCCGGCCCGATGCTGCTGGGCCGGGTGCGGGTGGAAATCTGGCAGGAAGGTGAGAAGGCGCTGGAGGAGGTGCAGACCATCGTTTGGCGTGATGATGGCCCGCCCGTGCCGCTGCCGGTGACGGCTAGCCTGCCGCCGGTGGGCGATGCCCAGTTCACGCCTGATCCGTTGCAATTGTTCCTGTTTTCCGCCGCCACCGCCAACGGGCACCGCATCCATTATGACCTGGGCTATGCCCAAAGCGTGGAGCATTACCCTGGCCTGGTGGTGCATGGCCCGCTGGTGGCGGCGCAGTTGCTGGGCCTGTGGGAACGGCGAAATGGGCCGGCGCGGGCGTTTGCCTTCCGGGCGCTGGCGCCGCTGTTTGCCGGCCAGCCGGTCACGCTGTGTGCCACGGATGATGGCTTGGCGGCGCGACGCTGCGATGGCACGGTGGCCCAGACTGCAACTGCTTCTGCAACAGCCGGGTGACAGGATGGATAGCGAAACCTTTGGCCTGCTGAAAGACCAGCTCGCCCGTTATGTCGAGGAACGGCTGATCCCGGCCGAGGATGCGGTTGAGGAGGGCGATGATATCCCCGCCGATATCGTGTCCGAATTCAAGGCCATGGGTCTTTTTGGCCTGAGCGTGCCGGAAGAATTTGGCGGCCTGGGCCTGACAATGGCGGAGGAGGCGCAACTGGTGCGCACCCTGTGCCGGGCCAGCATCACGTTCCGCAGCCTGATCGGCACCACCGTTGGCATTGGCAGCCAGGGCATCATGATCGATGGCACGGCCGAACAGAAGGCGCAGTGGCTGCCGAAGTTCGCCACGGGAGAGGCGATTGCCAGCTTTGCGCTCACCGAGCCGGGGGCGGGGTCGGATGCAGCATCCCTGCGCGCTCAAGCGGTGCGCGATGGCGATTTCTATCGGATCAGCGGCACCAAACGCTATATCACCAACGCGCCGCGTGCCACCGTCTTCACCCTTATGGCCCGCACCGAGGCCGGCGTGAAAGGCGCGGCCGGCATCAGCGCCTTTATCGTGCCAGCCGATCTGCCCGGCATTTCGCTCGGCAAGCCCGACCGCAAGATGGGGCAGCGTGGGGCGAAAACCTGCGATGTGATCCTGGACGATGTGGTGGTGCCGGCTGCCAACATCATCGGCGGCGTGCCCGGCCAGGGCTTTCGCACCGCGATGAAGGTGCTGGATCGCGGCCGCATCCACATCGCCGCCGTGGCGCTGGGCATGGCGGACCGGCTGATCGAAACCAGTCTGGCCTATGCCCAGGAGCGCCGGCAGTTCGGGCAGCGCATCGGCGATTTCCAATTGGTGCAGGCCATGCTGGCCGACATGGAGGTGGACCGGCTGACCACCGAAGCACTGCTGGAGCGCACGGCGGCGCGGTTTGATGCCAAACAGGCGAGCAACCGCGAATGTTCGGTGCTGAAGCTCCACGCCAGCGAGGCGGTGGGCCGCATCGCCGACAAGGCGGTGCAGATCCACGGTGGCGCCGGTTACATGGCGGAATACAAGGTGGAACGTTTCTATCGCGATGTGCGCCTGCTCAGGATTTATGAAGGCACCAGCCAGATCCAGCAGACCATCATCGCCAAAGCCATGATGCGGGGAGTGTGAAGATGCGCCGGGCAGCAATTGTTTCACCGATCCGCACCGGGGTGGGCCGTTTTGGCGGCAGCCTTGCCGGCTTTCCGGCCGGCGAATTGGGGGCCATCATCCTGAAGGCCCTGATGGAACGCACAAAGATCGATCCCGAACGGGTGGATGATGTGGTGTTCGCCCACGGCTATCCCAACGGCGAGGCGCCCTGCGTTGCACGCTGGTCGTGGCTGTCGGCGGGTTTTCCCGAGTCGGTGCCCGGCGTGTCGCTGGATCGCCGGTGTGGCAGCGGCCTGCAGGCCGTGGTGGATGCTGCGATGCGGGTGCAGACCGGCGCTGCCGATATCGTGGTGGCCGGCGGTGTGGAGAGCATGAGCCAGGTGGAATATTATTCCATCGATCATCGCAACGGCGCCCGCATGGGCAGCACCACCATGCACGACCGGCTGGTGCGCGGCCGGGTGATGAGCCAGCCGATCAGCCGTTATGGCGTGATTTCCGGCATGATCGAGACCGCCAACAATCTGGCGCGGGATTATGAGATCAGCCGCGAAGCCTGCGACGCTTATGCCGCCCAAAGCCATCAACGCGCAGCCCGCGCTTGGGCCGAGGGGAAATTTGATGCGGAATTGGTCCCGGTGGAAATTGCCTCCAAGAAAGGCCCGCCGACCATCTTTGCCGCCGATGAAGGCATCCGTTCCGATGCCACGCCGGAAAGCCTGGCGCTGCTGAAGAGCATCGAGAAGGACGGCGTGGTGACCGCCGGCAATGCCAGCCAGCAGAATGATGGCGCGTCTGCCTGCCTGGTGGTGGCCGAAGAGCTGCTGGAACCGCTGGGCCTCACCCCCATGGCGTGGCTCACCGGCTGGGCGGCGGCCGGCTGCGATCCGTCGCGGATGGGCATTGGCCCGGTGCCGGCGGTGGAACGGCTGTTTGCCCGGCTGCGAATCGGCTGGAACGATATTGATCTGGTTGAGTTGAACGAAGCCTTCGCGCCGCAGGTATTGGCCGTGCTCAAGGGCTGGGGCTGGCATGATCCAGACAGGTTGAACGTCAATGGTTCGGGCATCAGCCTTGGCCATCCCATTGGTGCGACCGGCGGTCGCATCCTGGCCA
>JAIXQY010000146.1 GCA_027485485.1 Sphingomonadales bacterium
ACCGGGCACCGCATCGTCGAGATGGTGCACGAGGATTTGCGCCCCAGCCGCATCCTCAGCCGCGAGGCGTTTCTGGATGCCATCACCCTCACCGCGGCGATCGGCGGTTCCACCAATGCCCAGCCACACATCACCGCCATGGCCCGCCACGCCGGCCAAAGCATCACGGTGGACGATTGGCGCGCACGGGTGGGCGTACCGCTGATCCTCAACATGGCGCCGGTTGGCACCCATCTGGGCGAAGGCTTTGCCCGGGCCGGCGGCGTGCCGGCCGTGCTGCGGCAGCTGGCCGAAGCCGGGCTGATCCACCCAGACCGGCTGACGGTGACCGGGCAGACGTTGGCCCAGAATATCGCCGCCGCGCCCGACGCTGATGGCGATGTGATCCGCACCGTGGCCACCCCGCTGCGCGCCAATGCCGGGCTGATGCCGATCAGCGGCAATCTGTTCGATTTCGCCATATTGAAGGCCGGCGTGATCAGCGATGAGTTCCGCCAACGCTTCCTGCCTGATGGCTTGCTCCAGGCCCGTGCCATCGTGTTTGATGGCGGCGATGATTATCACCACCGCATCAACGACCCGGCGCTGAACATCGATGAACGCTGCATCCTGGTGATGCGCGGCGCCGGGCCAATCGGCTGGCCGGGCAGCGCCGAGGTGGTGAACATGCAGCCGCCCGATGCACTGATCCGCGCCGGCATCACCAGCCTGCCCACCATCGGCGATGGCCGCCAATCCGGCACGTCGGACAGCCCCTCGATCGTGCATTGTTCGCCCGAAGCCGCCGCCGGCGGGGGCCTTGCCTGGCTGCGCACGGGCGACATGATCCGCATCGATCTCAATAGCGCCCGTTGCGACGCGCTGGTGGAGCCGGCCGAGATCGCCCGCCGGCTGGCCGAAGCGCCGGCAGCGATCCCGCCCAGCCAGACGCCGTGGGAGCAGATTTATCGCGCCCATGTCGGCAGTCTGGAAGGCGGCGCTGTGCTGGAATTCGCGGTGGATTATCAAAAGGTGGGCCAGCGCCTGCCCCGCCACAACCATTGATGCCGGCATTGATCGCACCGGCCGCCTGCCACCAACGCGCGCCCGGCTTGCAAGGCCGGCCGGCACGGCTATATGCTGTCACTATTGCCGGGTGGGCCGCCATGGGTGCGACGCCATCCGCGCATGAAGGAAGCTCGCCCCGTGGCCATTGTCGAACTCATCGACCAGACCGAGACGCCATCCACCTTGCGCAATCATATTGCGCGGGCGCTGCGCCAGCAGATCCTGGCGGGCCGCTACAAGCCCGGCGACCGGTTGAACGAAAGCCAGATCGCCCGCGAATTCAACACCAGCCGCATCCCGGTGCGCGAGGCGCTGTCGCACCTGCAGGAACAGGGCCTGGTGATGAACCTGGAACGGCGCGGCATGTTCGTCATGCAGCTGTCGGAAACCGAGGTGCAGCAGATCAACAGCCTGCGCATCGTGCTGGAAGCCGAAGCGATGAAGCTGGCCCGCGCCCACATGACGCCCGACATCCGCGCCCAACTGGAAGCGTTGGTGGACCAGATGGAGCATTGGGAAGGCCCGCTGGCCGAAGCCGCCGATCTGGATCGCCGTTTCCACCAGCTGATCTGGCGCGCCGCCGGCAACCCCTGGCTGGAACGCATGCTCGATCAGCTGACGGTGGCCTTGTTCGCCCACAAGACGCTGGAGCATGTGAGCCGCGAGATGCGGCAATGGCGGCTGAACCATCATCGCGAACTGCTGGACGTGGTGACCGGCGGCAACGCCGATCCGCGCATGGCGCTGCTCACCCATTTGCGCATGGCCTATTCGAGCCCCGAACGTTTTTCCAGCATGGCGCTGGCCGACGATTGATGCCCTGCCCGCTGGCAGGGTTGTTCCTGCCAGATGAAAGGGCAAACCAATGAAATTGCTGCGTTACGGAAACCCTGGCCACGAACAGCCGGGCGTGCTTGATCATGCGGGCCGCGCCCGCAGCCTGGCCGGCATCGTGCCCGATATCGATGGCGCCCTGCTCGCCAGCCTGCCCGCCGCCCTGGCCGGGGTGGACATCGCAGCGCTGCCGCTGGTGCCGGCCGATGTGCGCATTGCCGAGCCGGTGGCACGGGTGGGCAAGTTCATCTGCATCGGCCTGAATTATATCGATCACGCCAATGAAGCCAGCATGGCGGTGCCGACCGAGCCGATCATCTTCATGAAGGCCACATCGGCGATCATCGGGCCCAATGATGATGTGCTGCTGCCGCCCGGTTCGGTGAAGAGCGACTGGGAGGTGGAGCTGGGCATCGTGATCGGCCGTGAGGCGCGTTATGTCAGCAAGGAAGCCGCGATGGATCATGTCGCCGGGCTGGTGCTGGTGAATGATCTGTCGGAACGCGAATATCAGCTGGAGCGCGGCGGCCAGTGGGACAAGGGCAAGGGCTGCGACACGTTCGGCCCGTTCGGCCCCTGGCTGGTGACGCTGGACGAGGTGACCGACATCAACAATCTGGCGCTGTGGCTGGATGTGAACGGCAAGCGCATGCAAACCGGCTGCACCAGCAAGCTGATCTTCGATGTGCCCACCGTGGTGTCCTATGTCAGCCAGTTCATGAGCCTGCAGCCCGGCGACATCATCTCCACCGGCACCCCGCCCGGCGTTGGCATGGGCATGAAGCCGCCGGTGTGGCTGCAGGATGGCGACGTGATGGAACTGGGCATCACCGGGCTGGGCAGCCAGCGCCAACAGGTGAAGCGCTGGCCGGGGTGAGGGCTGCGCCCCATGATCTGAACCCAAACCCGCTCATGCCGAGCCTGTCGAGGCACTGACCAAACCGCGGTGCGTGCCTCGACAAGCTCGGCATGAGCGGTTTGGTGACATGATCCAGCCGCCCCCTACAGGCTCATCCCGCCATCAATCACGATGTTGCTGCCGCTCATGAACGTCGCCTCGTCGCTGGCCAGCAGCACGGCCACCGCCGCGATTTCATCCGGCGTGCCGATGCGGCCCATCGGCTGGCGCGCCACGAAGGCGGCGCGGGCGGCCACGGCATCGCCGGTGGCGGCCAGCCGGTCTTCCAGGCTGGGGCTGTCCACCGTGCCGGGGCTGATGGCGTTGCAGCGGATGCCATCGGCAATGAAATCGCGCGCCACCGCCATGGTGAGGCCGACCACTGCCGCCTTGGTGGTGCCATAAGCAAAGCGGTTCGGTGCCGCCATCACGCTGGACACCACTGAGGCGATGTTGATGATGCTGCCGCGCCGCCGCGCCTGCATCACCGGCAGAAAGGCGCGGATGGTGGTCGCCATCGCCAGCACGTTCAACTGCCAACTGCGGTTCAGTTCCTGCGTGGTGGTTTCCAGGATCGTGCCGGTGGCCACCCAGCCGGCGCAGTTCACCAGCACATCGACCGCGCTGTGCGTTACGGCGGCCGCGTTCACGGCGGCTTCGTCGGTCACATCCAGCACCATGCACTGGGCCGCGGTGCCGGCAAAGGCCGCCGCCAGCCGCTCTGCATTGATGTCACTGGCCACAACAGTGGCGCCTTCGGCCAGATAGGCGGTGGCGATGGCATGGCCGATGCCCTGCGCAGCGCCAGTGATGAACGCGGTGCGTCCGGCCAATCGATTGCTCATGATGTCACGCGTCCGTCAGGCGGGATAAAGGCCGGCGGCGCCATCGATGCGCACCACCTGGCCGGAAACAAAGCGACTGTCTGGCCCGGCGAGGAAGGCCACCACGTCGGCCACTTCCTCGGGCGTGGCATAAC
>JAIXQY010000142.1 GCA_027485485.1 Sphingomonadales bacterium
GCGGCGATGCTGGCCACGGCGGGCAGTTCCTCATACTCCACCCAGATGGCCTCGGCCCCGGCGCGGGCGGCTTCGCGGGTTTCGGCCACCACAAAGGCCACGCCGTCGCCCACAAAGCGTACCCGGCCCTGCGCCAGCAGCACGCGCGGCGTCTTCACCTCGCCCGACAGCGGCACGAGGCAGGGGATCGGGCCATAACCGGCCACATCGTCGTGGGTATAGACCGCCACCACGCCTTCAACCTCCAGCGCGGCCGAAATGTCGATTGACTTGATCTCGGCATGGGCGTGCGGGCTGCGCAGCGTGGCGGCGAACAACATGCCGGGGCGGGCCATGTCGTCGGTGTAACGGCCCTGGCCGGTGAGCAGGCGCGCATCTTCCACGCGCAGGGTCGATTGTCCGGTGCCGAACTTCATGGGTGTTGCTCCTCAAGGCAGGCGCGCAGGCCGACGTGATAATCAGGATATTCGAGGCAATAGCCAAGCTGCCTTTTCATGCGGCCATTGGCCACTCTGCGGCTTTCCGCATAAAAGGCGCGGCCCATGGCCGACAGATTGGCCGTTTCCAGCGGCACCAGCGGCGATGGTTCCTGGCCAAGCAGGCGGGCGGCGGCGGCGGTCACCTCTTCGCCCGGCGCGGGCAGATCATCGGCAATGTTGAACAGGCCGGCCGGGCCGCCCATCATGCTGGCCAGCACGGCGCCTGCGATATCATCCACATGGATGCGGCTGAACACATGGCCGGGCAGATCGATTCGCGCGACAGGCCCAGCGCGCAGCCGATCGAGGGCAGAGCGGCCGGGGCCATAAATGCCGGGCAGGCGGAACACCCGGGCCTGGGGGTGCAGGCCTTCCCACAGTTCATCGGCCAGATTGCGCCCGCCACGCCGGCCCTGGCGCGGGCTGGATTCGTCCACCCAGGCGCCGCCGGTGTCACCATAGACACCGGTGGAGGACAGATAGCCCACCCAGCGCGCCGGCGCAGCGGCCAGCGCTGCCCCATGGGCCGCCAGCACTGGATCGCTGCCATCACCGGCCGGCGGCACGGAGGACAATATGTGCGTGGCGCTGGCCATCACGCCCGGCAGTTCGGGGCTGTCCAGGGTGAGCACGCCATCGGCGGCGCGGGAGCGCACGGCAGTGATTGTAAAGCCGGCCGCGCGCGCCGCAGCGGCAATGCGCGCCGCGCTGTAACCAAGACCAAGGATGAGCAGGTGCATGCGCCGGTCATAGACGCTCGGTCGCGGCAGTGCCAGCGCATGTCTGAGCACAATTCAGGGCGCTGACCCGGCGTTTTTGGACAGCTTGTCGCAAGCGCAGCGGCTGCCACCATCGTGGCCATGCTCAGCCGCGCCGATGATTATCCCATCCACCAGACGCCGGAGCCGATTGCGGTTTCAGGCACGGACCGCAATTTTTACGACCGCTATTTCTTCGGCGCGCAGGCCCCCGACGGCGGCGCGGTGGTGGGGGTGGCGCTCGGCGTCTATCCGCATCTGAACATCATCGATTGCGCAGTGAGCGTGCTCCACCAAGGCCAGCAGCACAGCCTGTTTGCCAGCCGCATCCTGCATGGCGAGCGGATGGACACGCGCATCGGGCCGGTGACGCTGGAGGTGCTGGAACCGTTGCAGCGGCTGCGGCTGGCGATTGCGCCGAACGACACCGGGATCAGTGGCGAGATCGTCTTCACCGGCCGCGCCGCGCCGATCCTGGAACCGCGCTTCATCCGCCGCAACGGCACCCGCACGCTGATGGACGTGACGCGCATGACCCAGGGCGGTGACTGGGCTGGCGCCATCAATGCGGCCGGCGTCGCC
The DNA here is from genome assembly GCA_027485485.1 of Sphingomonadales bacterium. Classification (GTDB taxonomy): domain Bacteria; phylum Pseudomonadota; class Alphaproteobacteria; order Sphingomonadales; family Sphingomonadaceae; genus Sandarakinorhabdus. Next base: position 1,820 of record JAIXQY010000142.1, read on the forward strand.
CATGATCTGGCCGGCTGGCGCGGCACCCGTGATCGCAGTTGGGGCGTGCGGCCGATCGGAGCGGCCGATCCGCAAAGCCCGCAGCCGGTGGTGCCGCCGCAGTTTTTCTGGCTGTGGACGCCCACGGCCTTTGATGACTGGCATCTGTTTTTCCACAGCAATGATGATGAGCATGGCCGCCCGTGGAACCGCGCCGGCGTGCTGGTGCGGGTGAAGGATGGCGCGCATTTCCCGCTGGATGATGCCCGCATGGCGCTGGCCTTCCGGCCCGGCAGCCGCCACGCCGGCGCCGCCCGGCTGGAGGCGCGGCTGCCCGATGGCCGGCCGGTGAGCGTCGATTTCGCTCTTGGCGAGAATTTCATGATGCGCGGGATTGGCTATGGCCACCCCAGCCGCGGGCACGGCATGTTCCAGGGTGACGGCGTGGTGGCGCATGAAATGATCGATCTGGCCGGGGTTGATCCGGCCAATCCGATGAACGCGCATGTGCAGGGCCTGAGCACGGCCAGCCTGACCATCGGCGGCGACGCGCCGGTGGCTGGGCGCGGGCTGTTCGAACAATTGGCCATCGGCCCGCATGCGCCGTCGGGCTTTCGGGAGCTGTTCGACCTTGCCGGCTGAGCATCTGGCGCGCTTCCTGTCGGCACAGTGGGGCGAGGCGGTGACCATCGCCGGGTTGAAGCGGTTTCACGGCGGTTCGGCGCGGCAGACCTATCGCTTTGATGCCATCGGCACGTCAGGCCGGCGCGAGGCACTGGTGCTGCGCCGCGATCCGCCGTCCAGCCTGATCGAAACCGAACGGCTGGCCGAATATCGCGCCATTCAATGCTTTGCCGGCAGTGCTGTGCCGGTGCCCGAGCCGCTGTTTTGTGACCAGGGGCCGGAAAGCTTTGGCTCGCCCGGCTTTCTGATGCGCGAAGTGGCCGGCGGGCTGGCCGGCGGGCTGCTGGATCCGGAAGCCTATGGCACGCATGCGGCCACGGTTGGCAGCCAGTTCTTCACCGCGCTGGGCCGCATTCACGCCGCCGATCCCGCCGCGGCCGGCGTGCCGGCGATGGCGCTGGCCGATGCCGCACCGGCGCGGCTGGCGCATTGGCGTGATGCCTTTGCCGCCGATCAGTTCCGCCCCGAACCGGTGCTCGAAGACGCGATGGCCTGGCTGGCCGCCAATCTGCCACCGCCGCCGGAGCGCATCAGCATCGTGCACGGCGATTATCGGTCAGGCAATTTCCTGCATGATGGCAATGGGCGGCTGCTGGCCATTCTTGATTGGGAAATGGTGCACCCCGGCGATGCGCATGAGGATCTGGCCTGGGCCTGCGATCCCCTGTGGTCGCATTTTTCCGGCCTGGCCGGCGGAATGCTGCCGCTGGCCGATGCCATTGCCCGGTGGGAGGCGGCGTCGGGCCTGACGTTGAACCCGCAGAGCTGGCGCTGGTGGCGGGTGTTTGCGCAAGTGCAGGGGCTGGTGATCTGGATAAGTGCAGCGCGGGAGGTGATCGACGGCCGCAGCCATGATCCCGTGCTGATGTTTGCCGGCACCATTCCCTATCGCTTCCACACGCTCACGCTGGCGCAGACGCTGGAGACGTTATGAGCCTGCCGTTGCCCGCCTTGCTGCATGCGGTGGCGACCGCGCTGGGCGCCGAGGTTGCGCCGGCCCTGCAACTGCTGGGCCAGCCCGAAGCGCCCGACGCCAATTATGCCGGTGGCACTGCGGCCACGGCAGCGCTGATACTGGGCATTGCCGCCGCCGAAGCCGCCAATGCGCCGGCGCGGGAGGCGGCTGCCGCAGCCGCTGCCCAGCCGTTGGTGGGGGATGCTGCTGCCGGCCGCGATGCGCGCTGCGCGGCGTTGGGTGCGCTGCTGCTGGCCGGGGACCGGCGCGCGCTGCCGCTGCTGGTGGGCCAGGCGCAGGCGGAATATGCCGCGCTGGGGCTGCCGCCGCCGGTGCCGGTGGCATAATTCACTTTCCCTCTCCGTCTGCCTGTCGCAACATCGTGTCATGGCAGATTCCCGCACCAATCCGCAGCTGATGGCTGTGCGCCTTTCCGATTACCGGCCGCCCGATTGGCTGGTGCCGGATGTGGATCTGCAATTTCAGCTCGATCCGGTGCGCACCGTGGTCAAGGCCCGGCTGCATGTGCGCCGCAATGGCCAGCACAACCGGCCGCTGGTGCTCGATGGCCAGGGGCTGGACACGATCAGCATCACGCTGAACGGCGAGCCCTGCGCCGGCTGGCCCAACGGCGACGTGATGACCGTTCCGATCGACGGTGATGAGGCGGTGTTCGAAACCGAAGTGGTGATCCACCCCAGCCGCAACACCCGCCTGATGGGGCTTTATGCCAGCGAAGGCCGGCTGGTGACCCAGTGTGAAGCCGAAGGCTTTCGTTCGATCACCTGGTTCCCGGATCGGCCCGATATCCTGTCGCGCTACAGCGTGCGGCTGGAGACGGACAAGGCGCGTTATCCGGTGCTGCTGTCGAACGGGGATCGCGGGCCGGCGGTTGATCTGCCCGGCGGCCGCCATGCCATCGCCTGGACCGATCCGTGGCCCAAGCCATCCTATCTGTTCGCGCTGGTGGCCGGCGAACTGGCGGCGCTGGAAGACGAATTCACCACCATGAACGGCCGCCACGTGCGGCTGGCCATCTATACCTCGGCCGCCGATGTGCCGCGCTGTGCCCATGCCATGGCCGCCCTGAAGGCCAGCATGGCCTGGGACGAGGCGGTGTATGGCCGCGAATATGATCTGGATGAATTCAACATCGTGGCGGTGGCCGATTTCAACGCCGGCGCGATGGAGAACAAGGGCCTCAACATCTTCAATTCCAAATATATATTGGCCGACAGCGACACCGCCACCGATATGGATTTCGATGCCGTGGCCGGCGTTGTGGCGCATGAATATTTCCACAATTGGACCGGCAATCGCATCACCTGCCGCGACTGGTTCCAGCTCAGCCTGAAAGAGGGGCTGACGGTGTTTCGCGATCAGCAGTTCAGCGCCGATCAGGGCAGCGCCGCGGTGCGCCGCATCGATGATGTGCGGGCGTTGCGCGCCGTGCAGTTCCCCGAAGATGCCGGCCCGCTGGCCCATCCGATCCGGCCGGAACATTATGTCGAGATCGCCAATTTCTACACCGCGACCATCTACAACAAGGGCGCGGAGGTGATCCGCATGCTGCACACCTTGTTGGGGGTGGACGGCTTCCGGCGCGGCACCGATCTTTATTTCGACCGGCACGACGGCCAGGCCGTGACCTGCGAGGATTGGCTGGCGGCGATGGAAGCGGCCAATGGCATCGATCTCACCCAGTTCCGCCGCTGGTATCACCAGGCCGGCACCCCGCGCGTGGCGGTGCAGTTCCAGCAGAGCGGCAGCACGGCCGAACTGGTGGTGCGGCAGACCGTGCCAGCCACAGCGGGCCAGCCCGACAAATTGCCCGTGCACATGCCGTTCCGCTTGGCCCTGATCGGCCGCGACAGTGGCACGCGCATCGGCGATGAGCATATGGTGCAGATCCGCGAAGGCGTGACGCACCTCACCTTTGCCGATCTGCCCGAACCGGTGTTGCCCAGCCTCAATCGCGGGTTTTCGGCCCCGGTGGTGGTGGAGGCCAACAGCAGCCGCGCCGATCTGGCCTTTCTGGCCGCGCATGATGATGATCCCTTCGCGCGGTGGGAGGCGTTTCAGCAGTTGGCGTTGTCGGTGCTGGGCACCGATGATGAACCCACACCGCTGGTGGCGGCGGTGCATGGCACCCTCACCGATGCCGGGCTGGATGCGGCCTTCAAGGGCGAGGCCGTGCTGCTGCCCACCGAAAGCTTCATCGGCGATGCCGCGCCGATCGTGGAGGTGGAGGCGATCCACGAACGGCGGGAGGCGGCGCGCACTGCCATCGCCACCGGGCTGGAGGGCCTGTGGTGGGATGTCTATTCCAGGGAGCGTGCCGCGCTGGCCGGTCGCGAGACCGACCTGTCGCCCGAAGCCAAGGGCAGCCGCCGGCTGGCCAATGTCGCCTTGGCCTATCTGGTGACGGCCGGTTCCGATGCCGCCTTTGCCGCCGCCGAAGCCCAGTATCACGGCGCCCGCACAATGACGGACCGGCTGGGCGCGATGACGGCGCTGATCAACAGCCCGGCCCCGGCGCGCGTGGCGGTGCTGGCGGATTTCCACGCCCGCTTTGCCGGCAACAATGACGTGATCGACAAATGGTTCAGCGCCCAGGCGCTGGCCAATCGTCCCGATGTGCTGGCGGATGTGGAGCGGTTGCTGAAGCATCCGGATTTCACCCTGACCAACCCCAACCGCCTGCGCAGCCTGGTCGGCGCCTTTGCCGCCAACCAGCGCTGGTTCCACGCCGCAGATGGCGAAGGCTATTGCCTGCTGGCCGATCAGCTGATCGCGGTGGACCGGATCAACCCGCAGAGCGCAGCACGGCTGGCGGTGCCGCTGGGCCGCTGGCGGCGTTTTGATGCCGGCCGCGCCGCCCTGATGCGGGCCGAGCTGGAGCGGATTGTGGCGGCACCGGGCACATCGAAGGATGTGCTGGAAATGGCATCACGGGCGCTGGCCTGATGGCTGCCATCGGCAAGCGATGGGCGTGCGGCTGATGGCTGCCATCGGCAAGCGATGGCAGCGGGCTTGACCTCACCCCTCCCGCTGTTCCACCATCCGGATTATGCCCCGCCGCTGCCGCCGGGGCATCGCTTCCCCATGTCCAAATATGCCTTGCTGCTGCCGGCGCTGGCGGCGGCCGGGCAGGCGGTGGACCTGCTGCAACCCGAAGCCATGCCGGCCCATTGGCTGGAGGCGGTGCATGATCCCGATTATGTGAGCGCGGTGCTTGCCGCCCAGGTGCCGGCGGCGGTAGAGCGGCGCATTGGCCTGGCCGTCACCCCGGCGGTGGCGCGGCGCACGCAATTGGTGGCCGGCGGCACCCATGGCGCGGCGTGCCACGCTTTGGCCCATGGCTGGGCCGCCAATGCTGCCGGTGGCAGCCATCATGCCGGGCCGGATGGCGGCGCTGGTTATTGTGTCACCAATGATCTGGCGATTGCGGCCAACCGGCTGGTGATGGAAGCCGCGGTGGCGCGCATCCTGATCGTTGATCTGGATGTGCATCAGGGTGATGGCACTGCGCTGATCATGGCCGGGCGCAGCGACATCATCACGCTTTCCATCCACGCAGAGCGCAATTTTCCGGTGCGCAAGGCGCGATCCCATCTGGATATTGGTCTGGCCGATGGCACCGGCGATGCCGAATATCTGGCGGTGCTGGCCAAGGCGCTGGATGATTCCTTGCGGCAATGGCGGCCGGGGCTGGTGATGCTGCAGGCCGGGGTTGATCCCCATGGTGATGATCGGCTGGGCCGGCTGGCGCTGTCTGATGCCGGCCTTGCCGCGCGCGACCGCCACGTGGCGCTGGCCTGCCGGGCCGCCAACGTGCCGTTGGTGGTGACGCTGGGCGGCGGCTATGGCGATCCGGCCGTGGTGGCAGCGCGCCATGCCGCCACGCTGATCGCCGGCTGGCAGGCCTGGTGTGCGGGGGATATGCCGGCTGCCGCCCGTAACGGGGAGTGATGCGAATGGAAGCGCCCGCCCCCGGACCTGCAACACCGCCCAACCCGGTGACGGCGCTGATGCTGCGCGTGGCGGCAGGAGACAAGGCGGCCTTCACCGCGCTGGTGCGCCAGCTGGAACGGCCGGCACTGGCGCTGGCCTGGCGCACCCTGAATGATCCCACCGAAGCACAGGATGCCTGCCAGCAGGCCTTCACCCGGCTGTGGACCGAGGCGCACCGCTTCGATCCGGCGCGCGGCAATGCCGAAGCCTGGTTCCGCCGCATATTGATCAACCTGTGCCTCGATCGCCGCCGCGCAATCCGCCCGGTGCAGCCGATTGATGATGCCTTTGATCTGGCCGATGCCGGCCCCGATCCCGAAGCCCAGGCAATTGCAGCGGATCAGCAGCAGCGCCTGGAACTGGCCATGGCCGGGCTGAACGCCCGCCAGCGCCTGGCCCTGATGCTGTTTCACGGCGAAGGCCGTTCGATGGCCGAAATCGCGGCCCAGATGGACACCACGGCCAAGGCTGTCGAGGGATTGCTCGGCCGCGCCCGTAACATGTTGCGAACCCTGATGAACGAAAGCACCCCCAAGTGACCATGCTCTCCACCGAAACCGCACTGGCGATTCTGGCCAGCCACGGCGCCGATCCGGCCCGCTGGCCGGCCGGCAGCCAGGCCGCATTGCTGGCGTTGGCCGGCCATGATGCGGGCGTGGCGGCGGCGCTGGCCGATGCACAGGCAACCGATGCTGCGCTGGCCGATTGGCTGGCCCGGCCGCTGCCGGCGCTGATGGTGGATGCCGCCGCGATCACCGCGCTGCCGCAGGAACGGCCCCAGTCGGCCACACCGGTGCGCTGGCGCCCGGCGTTGCTGGCGGCCAGCCTCACGCTGGTGGTGGCCGTGGGCGGTTGGTTGGGGGTGGAAAGCTGGTTTGGCGGCACTTCTGCCCCTGTTGTTGCATCTGCTTCGCCGCCGTCGGCCGGGGCAGAGCTTGCCGAGGCCGATGCGGCCTTTGCCTATGTGTTCACGCCGACGGCTGCCGAGGAAGAATTGATATGAACCCCAGGTTGATTGCTGTTGCCGCCTTGCTGCTGGCAACCCCGGCCATCGCCCAGATGCCGCCGCCCCCGCCGGGTCCGCCGCCGATGGCTGGCGAGATGCGCGGCGGCCATGATCGCATGATGGGCCACCGCATGTTCCCATCGATGAGCGAGGCCGGCCGCGCCATCGTCCGCGACGCGATGATGACGGGCGATGATCGCAGCGCCAGCCGCGCCAAGGTGGAAGCCGCCCGCGAGAAGCTGCTCACCGCGCTGGCCGCCGACCGGCTGGACATTGCCGCCGTGAAGCGCGCCATGGACGAAGAACGTGCCGTGGCGGAAACCAGCCGTGACGCCAAGCAGACAGCCATGCTGGCCGCCTTCCAGAAGCTCAGCCCCGAAGACCGCAAGGCCTTTGCTGCCGACAGCCGCGCCATGAAACAACGCATGGGCAAGCGCATGGCCGATTGGCGCGAGCGCTGGAAGGGCCGCGGCCGTGACGGCAAGCGCGGTGACATGCCGCCGCCGCCGCCGCGCCCCGATGATGCGGAATGATCTGCCGCTGATTGCCCCTTTGGGCGGAGGTTGATGGCTCTCCCCACACTCAAGGCCCGCCGGTTCCCCCACCGGCGGGCCTTTTTTCAGGCCCGCCAGCCGGTTTGCCGCGCCACCTCGGCCCACACCAGATCGGCCAACCGGCGCACCACCGGGCCGGTGCGGCCGTTGCCCACGGGCGCGCCGTCGATGCGCACCACCGGCAGGATCGGTGCGGTGGTGGAGGTCAGAAAGGCTTCATCAGCGCTGAGCGCTTCGGCCAGGGTGAAGGGCCGTTCGTCCACCACCAACTGCGCGGCGCGGGCCAATGTGATCAGGCTGTCGCGGGCGATGCCGGGCAGAATGGCGGTGCCGGTGGGGTGGGTGATGATGCGGCCATCCTTCACGATCCAGGCGTTGGTGCTGCTGCCTTCGCGCACGGTGTCGCCCGCCACCAGCCAGGCTTCGAAGGCGCCGGCGTCCTTGGCGGCCTGTTTGGCCAGCACATTGGGCAACAGGCCGGTGGTCTTGATATCCACCCGGCCCCAGCGATTGTCCCTCTGCGTGATCACCGTGATGCCGGTGTCCAGCTGGCGCAGGCGTTGGGCAAAATCAAAGCGCCGCACGGTCATCACCAGATTGGACGGCGTGGCTCCCGGAAAGCCATGATCGCGCCGGGCGGTGCCGCGGCTGACCTGCATGTAGATGATGGCCTCGCTGTGCCCGTTGGCTGCGATCAGCCGCCGCGCCTGCAATGACAGCGGGCCATCGGCGATGGCCAGAGAGATGCCCAGTTCGCCCAGGTTGCGGCGCAGGCGAACCAGATGCGGCTGCCAATCGAGGATGCGCCCGTTCATCACCGCGCACACTTCATACACGGCGTCGCCAAACTGGGTGCCGCGATCCTCCACATGCAGGCTGGCATCGGCGTGGGGCAGGATGCGCCCGTTGACATAGGCCAGTTGCGGCATGGTGTTGCGGTCCCCGTGACGAAATCCTGCGATGCGTCTAGCGGCTGGCCCTCCCGTTTGTCGATAGGCCGTGCCCATGACCACCCAGCTTGTCTGGTTCCGCAATGATCTGCGTCTGGCCGATCATGCCGCCCTGATTGCAGCGGCCGGGCGTGGCCCGGTGGCGGCGCTGTTCGTGCTGGATGATGAAACGCCGGCGGCGTGGAAAATGGGCGCGGCGCAGCGTTGGTGGCTGCACCACAGCCTGGCCAGCCTGGGCGCCAGCATCGCTGCGCGCGGCGGCCGGTTGATCCTGCGCCGGGGCCGGGCCGGGCCGATGGTGCGCGCGCTGGCAGCAGAATTGCGCGCCGAGGTGCACACGCTGGTGCATCACGAGCCGTGGGCCGTTACCCAATTGGCGGAGGCCGGCGCAGTGACGCCGCATCTGGGGGTGACGCTGGCACGCCCGAACAGTGTGTTGAGCGGCACCGGCGGGCGCTATCGCATCTTCACGCCGTGGTGGAAGAAACTGCTGGAACAAATGCCGCCGCCGCGCCCGTTGGCGGTGCCGGGGATCAATTGGGCTGATGCTGGCAGCGTTGCCAGCGATGATCTGGCCAGCTGGGGCCTGCTGCCGACGGCGCCGGACTGGTCGGGCGGCTTTGCGGACTGGCAGCCGGGGGAGGACGGGGCAGCGGCCCGGTTGGCCGATTTTGCCCGACGGGCGGCGCGTTACGACGCAGCGCGCAACCTGCCGAGCGTGGAGGGCACCTCGCGCCTGTCGCCGCATCTGGCGCTGGGGGAGGTTTCGCCCAACACCGCCTGGCATGTGATTGCAGATGCGGTGGGCGAGGCGGTGGCAGAGCCTTATCTGCGCGAACTGGGCTGGCGGGATTTTGCCGCCAACATCATCGAACAATTCCCTGATCATGGCGATGCGCCGAACCGGGCGGCCTTCAACGATTTCCCGTTCATCGATGATCCTGCGGGCCTGAAGGCGTGGCGCGATGGCGAGACCGGTTATCCGATCGTCGATGCCGGCATGCGGCAATTGTGGGCCACCGGCTGGATGCACAACCGGGTGCGGATGATCACGGCCAGCTTTCTGGTGAAGCACCAGTTGATCGATTGGCGCCACGGCGAGCGCTGGTTCTGGGATTGCCTGGTCGATGCCGATTACGCCAGCAATGCGCAGGGCTGGCAGTGGGTGATGGGTTCGGGCGTGGATTCATCGCCGTTCAACCGCATCTTCGCGCCGGTGGGGCAGAGCGCCAAGTTCACCGCCGCCGATTATATCCGGCGCTGGGTGCCGGAACTGGCCAAGCTGCCAGACGATGCCATTCACGCCCCGTGGGAGGCTGGGGTTGGCCTGATCCGGGCCGGGGTGAAGCTGGGCCGGGATTATCCCCAACCGATCGTGGGCCACGAAGCGGCCCGCGCGCGCGCGCTGGCAGCGTGGGCGCAGGTGAAGGCGGGCTGACGATCCTCTCGTTGGAGCAAAGGGGAGGATCAAGAGGTCCTCCCCCTCTGGGGGAGGTGCCGAGCGCAGCGAAGCGGAGGGGGCCGCGCCCCTCAGGCCAGATCGAACACCAGCGCCTCCGCGCCACCCTCGGACGACAGCGCCAGCGCGGTGGCATCCTTCACGGCCAGACCGTCGCCCTGGCGCAAATCATGGCCGTCCACCACCAGGCTGCCGCGCGCCACCTGCACCCAGGCGTGGCCACGGGCGATCGGGGCTTGCAACGCGCCGCCGGGCGCCAGCACGGCGCGGGTGATGCTGGCGTCGCTGTGGATGGTCACCGCGCTTTCAGGGGCTTGCGGCGCGGCGACCACGTCCAGCCGGGATTCGCCGTCGGCCACGGCGGGCAGGCTCTTCTGCTCATAACCGGGCGCGATGCCGCGCTGGTTGGGCAACAGCCAGATCTGCAACAGATGCACTTCGTCGCTGGCGCTGGCATTGAACTCGCTGTGGCGGATGCCGGTGCCGGCGCTCATGCGCTGGGCCTCGCCGGGGCGGATCACCGCGCCACTGCCGATGGAGTCGCGATGCTCCAGTGCGCCATCCAATATGTAGGTGACGATCTCCATATTGTCGTGGCCATGGGTGGGAAAGCCGCCGCCGCCGGCGATGCGGTCTTCGTTGATGACCCTGAGGGCGCGGAAACCCATGATGTTGGGATCATAATAGTTGCCGAACGAGAAGCTGTGCGTGGCCTTCAGCCAGCCATGATCGGCACGGCCGCGATCTTCGGATTTGCGATGCAGATAGGTGGGCATGTCTGATCTCCTTGGGGAGTGGTTGCAGCCCATATGGGGGCAACGCGGCGCAATGCCAGATGCGAACAGGTCGCAGCAGCCATGTCAGAAGGGAATGACCGCGCCTTGCCAGTCGAGCAGCAGGCCGGATTGCGCCGGGGTGGCGGCATCGATCACCCGCAGCAGATGGCGGGCGCTTTCCTCGGGCGTGAACAGCGTTTTCACGCCGGACTGGAAGGGCCTGGAGAGGCCGGAATCGACCGTGCCGGGGTGCAGCGCCAGCACCAGCTGATCGGGGTTCCGCCGCGCCTGTTCGATGGCCATGGTGTGGATCAGCTGGTTGAGCGCCGCCTTGGACGCGCGATAGCTGTGCCAGCCGCCCAGCCGATTGTCGCTGATCGAGCCGACCCGGGCCGACAGCGCCGCCAACACCGTCTTGCGGCCCCTGGGCATCAACGGCAGCAAGGCGCGGGCCACGAGCGCGGGGCCGATGCTGTTGATGGCGAACGCGGTGGTGAGGGCTTCGGCCGAAAGCTGGTTGTTGGCCTTTTCCGGGGCCAGGCCGGGGGCGTGCAGCACGCCAGTGGCGATGAACACCAGATCGGGCGGCGTGGTGAGCGCTGCGGCTGCGGCGGTGATGCTGGCCGGATCGGTGAGGTCCTGGCCCGTGCTGCGGCTCCAGCGCGTGACGTGGGCACCATCCTGTTCGAGCAGTGACGCGAATGCCGCACCGATGCCGTCGGTGGCACCGACGATGACGGCGTGGAGGCTGGGCTGAAAGCTGGGGAGGAGGGTCATTCGATTGCAGTAGCGGGGGATGCGGATGCGGGGAGGAGGGCGATTGGTCGCGTGGCCTGCGCGCGCATGCCCACCCCCGGCCCCTCCCGCCGGCGGGAGGGGAGTCGATTGTGAAGGATGCACGTTCAGGCTTGGGGCCAAACTGCTCCCCTCCCGCTTGCGGGAGGGGTTGGGGGTGGGGTGGTTCCGTGAGGTTCCGGGATGGCGCCGGCTAAGCCCTCACTCCTTCTCCATCGTGCATTGCAGCGGGTGCTGGTGCTGGCGGGCGAAGTCCATCACCTGATTCACCTTGGTTTCGGCCACTTCATAGGTGAAGATGCCGCACACGCCGACGCCGCGCTGGTGGACGTGCAGCATCACCCGGGTCGCGTCCTCGATGCTCATCTTGAAAAACCGCTGCAGCGTCAGCACGACGAATTCCATCGGTGTATAATCATCGTTGAGCATCAGCACTTTATACAGCGCCGGCTTGGCGGTCTTGGATTCCGGCTTGGTGGCCAGGCCCACACCCGTGCGGCCGCCAACGCCAGCGTCGCGCTCGTCATCACTCATCAGTTCGTGCCGGCTGGCTGCCATGAAGTCGACCCTGGGGGAAAGAGGACCAATCTGCCCTCCTATAGCAAAACTGCAGACAGTGAAAAGCCCGCCGGATGCCATGCAAAAGGGGTGGCGGGCATCGGCCCACCACCCCCATGCAACGGCTTGGCGCCGCCAGGACTTACTTGGCGGTGAGGCTGGCCTTCAGCTTGTCGGTCACCACGGCAAACTGGTTCTGCATCGGCTCGGCCACTTCGCCGGCCAGCTTGACCAGGGTTTCGGTCAGCTTGCTGTATTCGGCCACGGCCACATCCCAACGCGCCTTGGCGAATTCGGTCTGCAGCTGCACCAGCTCGGTCGGGTTCTTGGCCGAGGTCAGGCTCTTCACATGGGCGGTGGTGTCTTCGAAGCCCTTCTTCGACACTTCGGTCAGGTGCGACATCACCTGTTCCATGCCCGAGGCGGCCACCTTGGCGGACGCGATCAGGGCTTCGATGTTGCCGCGCGACACGGCGGTCAGCTCTTCCAGCGTCTTCATGCTGGTTTCCACGGCTTCCTTGGACTTGGCGGTCACCTGCTCCATGGCGGCCTTGCCATTGTTCATGGCGGTTTCGGCGGCGGTGCGGACGGTTTCCTGGGTGGTTTCGAATGCAGTTGCCATGATGGACTCCTTCTTGATGGCGGTGGTGGGGGTGTTTGCTTTGGCGATGTGCTCTGCAACGGGCGCAGCGTCAGCGACCACCGCTTGGTCCGCCGCGGCCGGGATTGGCGCATCGGCGGGTGAAACAGCAGTCTTGGCAACAGCGGCTTCGGCTGCCGGCTTGGCCACAGGCTTCTTGGCCGGGCGCCGGGCTTTGGCCGCGGTGGCTGGCGTCTGGTCTGTGATCTTGGCCGACATGGTGCGTCTCCCGTCTCTTGCTGCACTGCAACATAAGGAAGAGCGGCGATCGGTTCAAGGGCTTTTGTTGCAGTGCAGCAAAAAATTGCTGCGCGCCCGTCAGCTCCAGTGCAAGCCCGTGTTATCGGCTGTTATTGTGCGGCCCATGCGCTGTGCCGCCGAGTGCAGCAAGGCGGCCACGGCACTGCGGTTGCAGGTGGCGGGGCCGCCAGCCAGTGCCGGTGGCACCGAATCAGGCCAGGTGCAGTCCCCCTCGGCCGCAATGCCACTGTTGCCGATGGTCAGCGCGCGGGCACGGTTCAGATCGGCGGTCAGCACCGCGGCGCAGGCGACCAGGCTGGCCATGCCCTCCACGGCGTCGCCGGCAAAGGTCCAGCTGATCCGGGTGTTCTCCAGCCCCTCGCGCACCAGCTTTTCCAGTGCGGTGGCCGACATTGCACTGTCAGCCGCGCCCAGCGCCAGCCGCACCAGCCGCAGCCGGGCCGAGAGCCGGCGGGCACCGGTGGTGACCAACTCGTTGATTTCGGCGTCAGGCGTATCATCGTCCAGCAGTTCGCTGGCGGTCATCACGCTGGCGATCGGGGTGGCCAGATCGTGACACAGCCAGCGCACCAGAAATTGCGTCGTGTCGGTCATTCAAAATCCTCCCCATCATCGCGCAGCTTGAGGCCAAGTGCGATCAGCCGGCCATCGCCATCCTGCGCCAGTTCAAAGTCCAGCCGCTGGCCCGGCTGCAGGCCCGCCAGATCGGCCGCGGCCAGGGCACTGCTGTGCACGAACACATCGCGCGGGCCCAGATCTGGGGCGATGAAGCCAAAGCCCTTCTTGCTGTCAAACCATTTTACCGCGCCGCTGGCCATCAGCCAAGCTCCAGCGCGATTGGGCGGAAACGGGCCGGGCCATTGGCCTGCGCCTCGGCAAGCCATGCGGCAACCTCGCCGCCCGCCACGATCATCCAGATCTGGCCATTGTCCAACGCACGGGCGGCATCGCGGGCTGAAGGCGCACACTGGCCATTGGGGTGGCTGTGCCAATGGCCGATCACCTGCCGGCCTTCGCCTCTGGCCGTGCGGTGCGTGGCCAGCAGGGTGGCCGGATCAATTTCGAAGCTGCGGCTCGGATCGGTCGCCACATTGCGCGCCGGCACCAGCGCTTCCACCCGGCCCTGATTGCCCTGGCGCTGACCCACCAGCAGGCCACAGCATTCCACCGCCGGGGTGGCCGCGGCGGCATCCAGCAAATTTTGCCGCAAGCTGCTTGATATCTGCAGGTTCATGCCAACATGGCTAAGCCATGGGGGTCGAATTGTCGATGCAGATCAACTTGCCGGAAAGCGCGGCGGGCCAGCGGCTGGACCGGGCCCTGGCCGATGCGCTGCCGCAGTTCAGCCGGGAACGGTTGAAGACCCTGGTGCAGGCCGGCCGCCTGGCCGGGGCGGCGGGGGTGATGTGGGATCCGGCCACCAAGATGAAGGGCGGCGAGGCGCTGGAACTGGTGGTGCCGGCCGCGCGCCCGGCCGACAATGTGGCGCAGGATATCCCGCTCAGCATCCCGTTCGAGGATGATCATCTGCTGATCGTCGACAAGCCGGCCGGGCTGGTGGTTCACCCGGCAGCGGGCAATTTTGATGGCACTTTGGTCAACGCACTGCTGCACCATTGTGCCGGCCGGCTGTCCGGCATCGGCGGCGTGGCACGCCCCGGCATCGTGCACCGGATCGACAAGGACACATCCGGCCTGCTGGTGGTGGCCAAGACGGACAAGGCACACGAAGGCCTGGCGACGCAATTTGCCCGCCATGATGTGGATCGCCGCTATACCGCCGTGGTGGCCGGGCTGCCGGTGCCACCGGCCGGCCGCATCGAAGGCGAACTGGCGCGCAGCAGCACCAACCGCCAGAAAATGGCCATCGTGAAGGATGGTCGCGGCAAGCGAGCGGTCACCCATTTTCGCACTGTGGCGGCCTTTGCTGGCGCTGCGCAGGTGGAATGCCGGCTGGAAACCGGCCGCACCCACCAGATCCGGGTTCACATGGCGTCCATCGGCCACGCCTTATTGGGGGATGCTGTGTATGGCCGCACGCCCGGCAAGCTGGCGCCCTTGTTGAAAGACTTGGGGTTTGAACGTCAGGCCCTGCACGCCGCCACCTTGGGGTTTGTGCATCCTGTCACCCAAGAAAAGCTTTCTTTCGAAAGCCCCCTGCCAGCCGATATGGTGGCGTTGATCGGTCGCCTGAGCGGGGCCGAGTGAGGAGTGAGAAGATGAGTTCGAACCTGCCCGTCGTGAAACAGGCCAGCATCCCGGCGCTGGGATCAGAGGCCGGGTTGAACCGCTATCTGGCGGAGATCCGCAAGTTTCCGCTGCTGGCGCCGGATCAGGAATATATGCTGGCGAGGGCCTGGCAGGAACATCAGGACCCGGCCGCTGCCACCAAGCTGGTGACCAGCCACCTGCGCCTGGTGGCCCGTATCGCCATGGGCTATCGCGGCTATGGCCTGCCGGTGAACGAGTTGATTGCCGAGGGCAATATCGGCCTGATGCAGGGCGTGCGCAAATTTGATCCGGAAAAGGGCTTCCGCCTCGCGACCTATGCCATGTGGTGGATCAAGGCGGCGATCCAGGAATATATCCTGCGCAGCTGGTCGCTGGTGAAGATCGGCACCACGGCGGCCCAGAAGAAGCTGTTTTTCAACCTGCGCCGCCTGAAGGGCAAGATTGGCGCGGTGGAAGACGGTGATCTGCGCCCGGAACAGGTGGAACAGATCGCCACCACGCTGGGCGTTGCCCAGGATGAAGTGGTCTCGATGAACCGCCGCATGGGACACGGCGGCGATGCCAGCCTGAACAGCCCGCTGCGCGAGGAAGGCGAGGGCGAATGGCAGGATTGGCTGGCCGATGATGGCCCGTTGGCCGATGAATTGCTGGCCGACAGCGAGGAGCGCGATCAGCGCCATGGCCTGCTGGTGGCGGCGATGGCGTCGCTCAATGAGCGGGAACGCGATATCCTCACCCAGCGCCGGCTGATTGATGAGCCTGAAACCCTTGAGGAATTGTCGCAACGCTATGGCATCAGCCGCGAACGCGTGCGCCAGATCGAGGTGCGGGCCTTTGAGAAGCTGGCCAAGGCGATGCAGACGGCGGCGAGCGATCAGCGGCTGCTGCTGGAACAGGTGTGAGGCTGCCGCATTGACGCGGCCGCCCCCGCCGCCGCAAAAGGCGATATGATCGGGCGGTTTCTTGGAGCGGTGCTGGCCTGGGCCGTGCGCCTGGTGCTGGCCCTGGTGGTGCTCAGCATCGGTTGGGTGGTGCTGTATCGCTTTCTGCCGCCGCCGATCACCTGGCTGCAGGCGCGCGATGCCATCAACGGCCAGCATGTCGAACGCGAATGGGTGCCATTGACCGCAATGACCAAGGCGCTGCCGCGCGCGGTGATCGGGGCCGAAGATGCCAATTTCTGCAGCCACAGCGGGATCGACCTGGAGGCCGTGCAGGCCGCGGCCATGGCAAATGCCAGCGGCAAGACGCTGCGCGGCGGCTCGACGATCAGCCAGCAGACCGCCAAGAATGCCTTTCTGTGGCCCGGCCGATCCTATGTGCGCAAGGGACTTGAGGCCTATTTCACCCTGCTGATCGAGCTGCTGTGGGGCAAGCCGCGCATCATGGAAGTCTATCTGAACATTGTGGAAATGGGCCCCGGCATCTATGGCATGGAGGCGGCGGCCGAGCATTATTTCGACACCACGGCCGACAAGCTGAGCGCCCGCCAGGCCGCCCGTCTCGCCGCCATTCTGCCGCAACCGATCAAGCGCAGCGCCGTCAAGCCCTCCAAGAGCGTGAAGCGTTATGCCCGCCGCATCGAAAAGCGCGTGAAGGTGGTGCGCGACGAAGGGATTGACGCCTGCCTGTGGCGTTAACCTGGCACCACCAGATATTTCTGTGCCGTGGCCCGGCGATACCAGCCTGCAACCACGTCGGGCGTGACCATTTCTTCCAGGCTGACGCGGTGGCTGTAGTGGCTGGCGAAGGTGGTGGTGAGTTCATCGGCCACCCGTTGCTTCAGCCGCGAATAGGTGTCGCCGCC
>JAIXQY010000002.1 GCA_027485485.1 Sphingomonadales bacterium
CCGAACCAGAATCGACGTGTGTTCAAAGACGATATTTTTGCCCGGCCTGAATGAGCCGTAAAACCGTTCAAAACACCATAAATGCCAACGACAACGAGGCATTCGCAATCGCAGCGTAATCCGGGCTCCTCACGGAACCTAGGTTAAACTGGCCGAAAGCGCGGTTCGGGCCACACCGGGCAACAGAAGTGGATTCCAGCGGCCCGAGGGGGGCCGGGCAACAGAACCCCCTCACCGATTTGCGCACACGCGGCCCCCCGGAAAATCAAAACAAGTTTGGGGGGCCGGGCAACATTACCCCCCTCACCGATTTGCGCCAATCAGGCTCGGTCTGGAGCCGGCTTCACGACTGATTATCAAGCGGCGGCCGCTCGGCCCGTTCGATCGGCGGCGCTGCCGGCGCGCCATTGGCCTGGCGCCAGCGCGCCGCAGCTTCGGTCACCGCTTCATACCAGCTGTCATCGCCGCCATCGGGCAGCCGTCCGGCCTTCAGTTCGCCCAGCCTGACGCCCATCAGCTGGACGTGCGGCCGTTCAAAGCTGAGCGTTTCCAGCCCGACCAGCCTGGCCTGCGCCTGAAGTTCATCCCACATCTTGGCAAGCGGGCCGGCTGAAGACCAGCTCCACTGCCCGTTGATGAACAGCACGATATCGGCGGCAAGACCATATTGATGGTAGGATTCCCAGGCTTCGGCGTTGGTGATCTTCAGGCCCGGCCGGGTGCGCCCCTGCGCATGAAGATGCCGCTGGCGCTCCGGTGCCCGATAGGCCTCGAAAATCCGGAAGGGGCATTGCTTGGCGTTCAGCTCCACGAGCAGCGCCGCCACCTTCTCCCGCACGACCGGGTGAAGCCTGGCGGGGTTGGCATCGCGGCGATCGACATTCACAGGCGGGCTGGCTGCAACCGGCGGCGCGCTGTTGCGGCCAAGATCTTCCAGAAACTGGCTGGCGGCATAGCCAGTCTGGCCATTTGCGGCGATGCGAGTCCAGCCGCTGGTGGGGCTGGCATCCACTGCACCCTGCACAATGGCGCCCTGGGGTATGACCGCCAGAACGGCGGCTGCCTTGTCGGCGCTTTGGCGCAGATTGAGCCGGCTTGCGGTGACGCGAAAAATTGCCATGGTTCAGCCCTCAGCCGGCGTGATCTTGATCAGAGCGGCGCGCAACACTTCGACGGCGGTTCCAACCTTGCCGACCTGGCCGCTGGCCAGATCAAGCATGCGCTTGGCTTCGGCTTCATTGATCGGCCGGGTGCGGTCATCAACGTCAGCACGCGCGGTTTCCAGCGCCTTGTCGGCCGCTGCCAGCCCGGTGCGCGCCGCATCGCGCGCCGCGCCATAGTCGGCCAAGGCCTTGTCCGCATCAGCCAGTGTGGCCTTCCATGCCGCTTGCTCCTCTGCATTGATTGGCAACGGCAGGGACTGCGCCGCCAATATGTCGCGCTGCCATGCAGCTTCATCAGCGGTCAGCGTCTTCAGCTTGTCGGCCAGGGCCTTGCTTTGTGTCGCCAGCTCGATGATCGTTTTGGATGTCCCGGTCGCCGTCGCCGAGCGGCTGGTGTCGAGCACGCTCTTGCTGCCGAAATAGAAGCTCACGACGCTGGTGAGCAAAGTGACCAGCGCGGTGATCAACTGGCTTCTGGCTTCCGCCGCCTCGCGCGATGGCGCATGCGTCTTCTGGAAGAGCTTGATCTCTGCTGGCACTTCAGCAGCCGGCGTAGTGGTGCCAACACCCGGCTTGGCGGCCGCGCCATAATTGGTCACCACAACCACAAAGCCCTGCGCCTCATAGCGCTTGATCTCATCTACCAGCAGCTTGCTAGGTGGCAGGCTCACCACAGCCGTGGGCGTGTCGGCCAGACGCGCCGGGCCCCGACCTTCGGGATCGACAACCGGCAGGGCAAACACCACGAACAGGATCATCACCGCAAACGCCAGCAGCGCCCGGATCGATCCCACCGGCAGCCCGAATGCTTCCTCGCGATTGCCAAGCCGCAACCCGACGAATACCGCGGCCGTGGTTGCCAGCCCGGACATGGCGATGATCATCAGTCCAATGAATCGAAATGCCTCGGATGTTTCATCTTGGAGCAGCGAGTTGCCCAGCACCCCCGCGCCCAGCACCAACAACAACAGGCCACTGCCAACATACGCCACGCGCGCAAACAGTTGCTTGTTAAACATCCGTTCGGACAGTGAATTATCCACGGACGGTGCCGTCACATCATCGCTCATGACATCCCCCCGGTCGACTCAAGGACTGCATCCCGGAAGATGCTGACATCAACATGATGAACGAGCAAGATAATGATCCAAAAAGGCTGATCCCCGGCAAATCCAAGATCAATGGCGCTGGGCAGCATAGCGCAATCGGGTGAAATCCTGCTCGGCAACCCGGATCAAAACCACGGGCTGCGTCCACCATCATCTGCGTTTCAGGGTTCGACCCGTGTGATCGTCTCGTCCAGCCGGGCGACGGGCAGGCCGAACTTGCGCACGATCATCACATTCTTGAGGGTGCGTCCGTCGGCCTGCAGGGCGAGGAACTGCTCCGCCTTGAAGCCGCC
>JAIXQY010000215.1 GCA_027485485.1 Sphingomonadales bacterium
GCCAACGCGTCGAGCGTGACGAGATGCGCCGCCGCCAAATCGCTGATGTGGATATAATCGCGGATGCCGGTGCCATCGGGCGTGGCAAAATCATTGCCCGTCACCTGCACATGGTCACGCTTGCCGATCACCGCTTCGGCGGCGATCTTGATGAGATGGGTCGCGGTTTTCGACACCTGGCCCGACCGCCCGGCCGGATCGGCCCCGGCCACGTTGAAATAGCGCAGCACGCCCACATTGGCCGCCCCGGTGGCCGCCACATCGGCCAGCACCCGTTCCACCATCGCCTTGCTGGCGGCATAGG
Source organism: Sphingomonadales bacterium (assembly GCA_027485485.1). Taxonomy (GTDB): domain Bacteria; phylum Pseudomonadota; class Alphaproteobacteria; order Sphingomonadales; family Sphingomonadaceae; genus Sandarakinorhabdus. Next base: position 305 of record JAIXQY010000215.1, read on the forward strand.
GGTTCACCGGCGCCAGCGGCAGATCTTCCGACAGGCTTTCCACCTCGGGCGCGCCATAGACGGTGGCGGTGGAGGAAAACAGCAGATGCCGGGCCCCACCGGCGATGGCCGCAGCAAACAGCGCCACGGCGCGGCCAACATTGATATCATAATAGAACAAGGGCCGTTCCACCGATTCCGGCACGGAGATCACCCCGGCACAGTGGATCACCGCGGCGATGCCATGATCGGCCACCAGCCGCGTCACCAGCGCCGCATCGGCGCAATCGCCTTCGACAAACAGCGCCGCATCCGGCACCAGCCAGCGGTTGCCGGTGGACAGATTGTCGAGGATCAGCACGCGCTCGCCGCGATCAAGCAGCGCCAGCGCGATGTGCGAACCGATATAGCCGGCCCCGCCGGTGACAAGAATCATGACAAGCCCTCACATTCAAATGGCAACGGGTTGCCGATGATCACCCGTTGGCGGCAGACGAATCCCCCGAGCCCAACCAGCGCTCACGCTTGCGATACAGGGTTGACGGGCTGAGGCCCAGCGCATGCGCCGCCTTGCGCAAGCTGCCACCGGCGCGGGTGATGGCCGATTCGATGGCCCAGCGTTCGATCTCGTCCAGCGTCATGTTGTTGAAGGCATCCATCGCCGGTTCGGCGGCGGGCATGGCGCCAGCATCAGTTGCCTGCACCACGGCGCGGACGGGCGGGGCGGCGGCCATGGCGGCACCGGCAAAGCTGGCCATCGTCAATTCCGGTCCGGGGCTCATCACCACGGCGCGGCGCATGGCATTCTGCAATTCACGCACATTGCCGGGCCAGCTGTTGGCCAACAGCCGCGCGCGGAGGTCCTCGCTCAGCGGATTGAAGCGCTTGCCTTCCTGTTCGGCAAAACGCTCCAGAAATGCCTCGGCCAACAGCACGACATCCTCGCCGCGTTCGCGCAGCGCCGGCATTTCCAGCGGGATGACGGCCAGGCGATAGAAGAGATCCTCGCGGAAACGGCCGGCGGCCACTTCGGCGGCCGGATCGCGGTTGGTGGCGCAGATCACCCGCACATCCACCGGTTCGGCCTTGCTGCTGCCCACGCGCTGGATCATGCCGGTCTGCAGGAAGCGCAGCAGTTTCACCTGCAGCTTCAACTCCATCTCGCAGATTTCATCGAGGAACAGGGTGCCGCCATCCGCCTCCTTTGCGGCGCCCAGGCGATTTTCGACCGCACCGGTGAAGGAGCCTTTCAGATGGCCGAACAATTCGGATTCGAGGAGATTTTCCGGGATCGCACCGCAGTTGATGGCGATGAACGGCTTGTGGGTGCGGCGGCTGGCTTGGTGGATGGCTTCGGCAGCCACCTCCTTGCCGGTGCCGCTTTCGCCGGTGATGAACACCGTGGCCTTGGAATCGGCCACGCTTTCAATGGCGCGATACACGGCCTGCATCGGGTTGGACCGGCCAACAAAGCCCTGGAAATTGTCGCGCGCCGTCAGCTTGCGCACCGTCTGCACTTCATTTTCCAGGCGGCGGCGTTCAACGGCGTTGCGCACCGTGGTCAACAGCCGTTCGGGCTGCAGCGGCTTCACCAGAAAATCATAGGCGCCCATGCGCATGGCCCCGATGGCGCGCTTGATCGAACCATCGGCCGTCACGACAATCACGCCGGCCTTGGTGACCAGGCCCGGCATGTCGGCCAGCCATTCCAGCCCGTCACAATCGGGCAGCTGCAGATCCAGCAGCACCACTTCATAGGGCTTGCCGCCCACCGCCGCGTTGGCGATCAGCAGGCGCGCCACATCACCGCGATGCGCGGTGTCAACAACATGGCCGGCACCTTCCAGATGCGCGGCATAGGTCATGGCCAGCGAGGCAATGTCCTCGATCACCAGGATGCGGGCGGGCGTGTTCGACATGGTCATTGGCCTTCGGCTGAAATGATGAACTGGGCTTCTTCGGCGCGGCCGGCATTGTGCCAGCGCACCGTGCGGGTTTCGCCATAGGACACCAGGCATTGGCGGATCAGGCCAAAGGCGATGTGCGCCATCGGCCGGTGCGAACGGTAACTCACCGTCATGGTGGTGCCTTCACTCACCGCTTCGATCAGCGGCGGTCGGGCATCGGGATACAGCACCCGCACCTCTTCATGGATGTGCGAGCCCACGTGCAGCAGCAGCGATTCCGCCGTGGGATAGGCCGCCATGATGCTGGGGAACAACACGCCAAAGCGATCGAACAGCCAGGCGCCATAATCCTCGCAGATGGTGGAGCCTTCGATGCCGCTCAACTGCGCGGCCACGCCCACCATGGTCAGGGCCTGCGCGCTGGGATAATTGCCCACGCTGGTGAAGGCCCCATCATTGGGCAGGTTGCTCTGGGTAATCACGTCGTCGGCAAAGGCGATGCCATGCCGGGTTTCCATATAGGAGACCAACTCGGTGAAAATCACGCCCTTCATGTCGCCCCTCGCATTTTGCAGCCCGGCGAAATTGCAGCCTGCATGCGTCCTATTCTGCAAGAGGCGTGCCAACCACGGCTTCCAAGGAGGAGACCCGTGCAGTGTGTTTGCAATATGCACGATTTCGCAAAATGCATCAACAAAAATGCCGCGTTCTGCAACATGATTCAGCCGAAGTGCATCCTGCAATCCGCGCTTCAGCTTGATCTGCATCGCCAATTTCACTTGGCACGATCCTTGAAGAGGGCTGGGCATGAACACGCCCTCATCCCCCCTGCCAGCCCTGCTGGTCACCGCCTCCCTGCTGGCCGGCTGCGTTGCCGGGCCGGCTCCCCGCAATCTGGCCGGCAGCGCCTGGACGCCGCAGCAACACCCGCTGCACCAGGAAGCCCCGGTGCTGGCCCGGCCCGCCGGCAATCCGGTGCTGTCGTGCACGGCGGCGCGGCCGGCCGGGCTGGATCCGGCCGGGTTCGTGCCCGCCGCCGCCCTGGCCGATGCCCCGGCCCTGCTTGCCCCCGGTGACCGGCTGCGGCTGCGCATTGCCGGTGATGATGATCTTCTGTCGGGCGTGCATGTGATCGGTGATGATGGCAGCCTGGCCATTGCCGGCCTGCCGCGCATCGCCGCCACCGGCATCAGCGCGGCCGAGCTGCAACGCCGGCTGGCCCGCACGCTGGTGCAGGCCGGGATGATCCGCACGGCATACACACCGGTTGATCTGCGCCTGATCGAAACCGCCGGCGTTTCGGTGGCCGTCAGCGGCGCGGTGTTCGCCGCCGGCATCGTGCGCGCCGGCGAACGCGCCAGCGATGATCGCATCGGCCAGAAGGAAGGCACGGCATCGGGCGATGCCAATGCTGGCCGCACTCTGGCCACGGCGCTGCGCAGTGCCGGCGGCGTGCGGCCCGATGCCGATGTGGGCCAGGTGTATCTGGTGCGCGGCACGCAATGGACCATGGTGGATTTCAACGCCGCGGTTGCCGGCACGGCCACCAGCAGCCTGGCCGTTGCCGCCGGAGACCGGGTGATCGTGCCGAGCACCGGCTGTTTCCGCGCCGATCTGGTGCGGCCCACGCCCATTACCCAGCCGGGTATCCGCGTGCACATGTCGAACCTGTCGCGATCGGCGGGCAACAATGCCAGCGCCGGCGTTGGCCGCGACACCAACAATCTGCCCTATGGCACGCGGCTGTTGCAGGGCCTGGTGGAAATGAACTGCGTGGGTGGTTCGGCGATGAACGCCTCGCGCCGCGCCGTGCTGATCTCGCGCAACCCGATCAACGGCCAGAGCGTGGTGATCGAGCGCGAAATTGAGAAGATGGTGCGCAATGCCGATCGCGATGCCGTTGATCCCTATCTGATGCCCGGCGATGCGCTGGCCTGCTATGACAGCCGTTCGATGAACTTTGCTGATGCGATCAATCTTGTGTCTGGCGCCATGGCCGCGGTGACGCCGGCGGTGCTGATCAGCAATGCGGTGCGCAACTGATGCACGGTCCCGTCAAACCCCGCCGCCTCGTGCGGGCCTGGTATATTGTTCGCGATGGCCTGCCATCGGTTGGGCGCTATCGCCGCTATCTGCTCACGTTGGGCCCGGCGGTGGCGGCCATCTGGCTGGTCACCGGCCTGTATCTGGCCCTCGCCCCGGCGCGCTATGCCAGCCAGATGACGCTGATCCTGCCCGGATCGGGCGTGGGCGGTTCGATGAATGTCGAATCCATCGGGCAGGCATCGGCCGTCACCTCGTCGGCCTTTTCCAGCCCCTCGCTGAGCCCGACCGAGAATTACAAGCGGCTGATCATGGCCGATGTCACCCTGCGCGCTGCCGCCCGGCTGGCCGGGGAGGATGAAAATGGCTTTCCCGAGCCGGTGGTGAAGCTGATCGACCAGACCAACGTGGTGGAGGTCACCATGCCTGGCCCGACGCCGGCGGCGGCGCAAAAGCGCGCGCTGGCGGTGCGGGCGGCATTTCTGGCCGGGCTTGACCGGCTGCGCGACGATGAAGCTGCCAAGCGCGAAGCGGCTGACCGCAACCGCATCAGCGATCTGGAAGCCAAGGTGCGGCGGGCGCAGCGCCGGCTGCTGGCCTTTCAGGGCCAATCCGGGCTGGTGTCGATCGATCAGTTCAACCAGCGCATCGCCGCGCTCGACACGCTGCAGGATCGCGAGCGCACCGCGCGCACCCTGCAACGCGA
>JAIXQY010000107.1 GCA_027485485.1 Sphingomonadales bacterium
CGTTGGCACGATCAAGGGTCCGTCCGTGTGGCCTGGGCCAGAAAATGCTCCGTGCGATTCGCTCTTCATCACCCGTTCCCCATCACGGAACCAAGGCCGAGCCCGCATCGGGCCACAGCTTCAGCCCTTGTTGCCACCGCTGATCAGACCCCTCCGATCAGCACGTCTCCCATGGCGCCCCCATACAGCGGCAGGGCCATGCCAGCAAGCGGCGATACGCGGTGCCGCTGCCTGTTTTTGCTTTCAGGAAAAATCTGGAATCGCATGGCAGAACCGTCGCCGTTCAGCCCTTCATCCCATCAAGCCGGGACTGCAGCGCCGCCAGCTGCTCGCGCAGCAGCGCCAGTTCTTCGGCGCTGGCACCGGGCTTTTCCGCGGCCGGCGGCGGTTCCGTCGGCTTTTCCGGCGGACGGAAGGCGCGGCCGGTCATCATGCCGGTGGCAGCCTGGAACATCGCCAGATTCTGCTTGGCCAGATGTTCAAAGGGCTTCAGCGCCGCATCGCGGAACTTGGCATGATTTTCGGCAAAGGCCGACATGGATGCTTCGAGATAGTGCGGCACCATCGCCTGCATGGAATCGCCATACATCGCAATGATCTGGCGCAGGAAGGACACTGGCAGCATGGTCTGGCCGCCGGCTTCGCCTTCCATCACGATCTGGGTGAGCACCGACCGGGTGATATCTTCACCGGTGCGGGCATCGAACACCTGAAACTCGCGGCCCTCGCGCGTCATTTCCGCCAGATGCTCAAGGGTGATGTAGCTGGAGGTTTCGGTGTTATACAGGCGGCGGTTGGCGTATTTCTTGATGATGGTCGGCGATTTGCCGCCCTTGGCATCAGGGGAGGAAGAGGCAGCGGCCATGGAAACTCCCATTATGGTTCGTTGGAGCATCGCTAGCACGGGCATGTGTTGCGCTGCAATGCCGCAGGTGCAGCAGACCAATGGCTGAAGCCCGGCGCAATCGCGGCCCGCATCCGTTGCCGGTGTTTCTGGCCACCGTGCAGGCGGTGTGCGGCGATGATCGCGGCCGGCTGGGCCGCGTGCTGGCCGGGCTGGGCCGCTATCAGCAGGCGCCGCTGCCGCCGCCGCGCCAGCCATGGCCGGAGGTGGCGCGGGTGGGCGGCGTCACCTTGCGCGCCGGGGCCGAACAGGGCCGGCCGCTGGTGCTGGTGCCATCGCTGATCAACGCGCCCGATGTGCTGGATCTGGGGCCGGGGCAAAGCCTGGCGGCACATCTGGCTGGCGCCGGCTTCCGGCCGCTGCTGGTCGATTGGGGGCCACAGCCCGAAGCGCTGGGATTGCCGGCCCTGGTGGAAACCCGGCTGGTGCCCCTGATCGCCAGCCTGGGCGAAGCGGTGCCGATGCTGGGCTATTGCCTGGGCGGCACGCTGGCGCTCAGCGCGGCACGTGCGGGGGTGGCCAGCCGGCTGGCGGTGCTGGCGTCACCGTGGCGCTTCGAAGGCTATGGCGCCAGCGGCCGCGGCGCGCTGGTTGGCTGGTGGCAACAGGCGCAGCCACTGGCCCAGCCGCTGGGCGTGGTGCCGATGGATTTATTGCAACCGGCCTTCTGGGCGCTCGATCCCGAAGGCCTGGCGGCCAAATATGCCAGGCTGGCCGATGCCGATGAGGCTGCTGTCGCGGGCTTTGCCCGGCTGGAGGATTGGGCCAACGGCGGCGCGCCGATCAGCCTGGCCGCCGCTGCCGATCTGGCCGGCCTGTTTGATGGCGGTGCCCACGGGCTTGGCGGCGACGGCCTGCCGGCCATCCCGATTCTCGATGTGGTGGCGATGGCCGATCGCATCGTGCCGGCGGCGGCTGCGCTCACCGATCCGGGCGACTCACGCCGGCTGGAGATCATGGGCGGCCATGTCGGCATGGTGGTGGGCGGCCGGGCGCGCGAGCGGTTGTGGGCGCCATTGGCAGCTTGGCTCGCCGCCTGACCGCAAGGACAATGGTGCAACGCGGCAAACTTGCCTAGGCTTTGCGGCGCGACTCGAGAACAGGGAAGAAACCCATGACCAATATCGTCATCACCGCCGCCCGCCGCACCGCAGTGGGCAGTTTTCTCGGCAGTTTTGCCGCCACCCCCGCTCATCTGCTCGGCAAGGCGGCGATCGAAGCTGCGCTCGCCGATGCCGGCGTGGGCGCGGATGAGGTGAGCGAGGTCATCCTTGGCCAGGTGCTCACCGCCGGCCATGGCCAGAACCCGGCGCGGCAGGCGGCACTGGCCGCCGGCATCACCGAAGCGGCCCCGGCCTATGGCGTCAACCAGGTCTGTGGTTCCGGTCTTCGTGCCGTGGCCATGGCGGCCCAGGCCATTGCCAACGGCGATTCGGCCATCGTCGTGGCCGGCGGCCAGGAATCGATGAGCCTTTCGATGCATGCCCAGGCCCTGCGCGCCGGGCAGAAGATGGGCCACATGGAATTGGTCGATACGATGATCAAGGATGGCCTGTGGGATGCCTTCAACGGCTATCACATGGGCATCACGGCGGAAAATGTGGCGGAGATGTATCAGATCAGCCGCAGCGCCCAGGATGAATTTGCTGTTGCCAGCCAGAACAAGGCCAGCGCGGCGCGCGCCGCCGGGCGTTTCGCTGCCGAGATTGCGCCGGTCACCATCAAGGGCCGCAAGGGCGACACCATTGTTGATACCGATGAATATATCCGCGACGGCGTCACCATCGACAGCGTTTCGGGCCTGAAGGGCGCGTTCAAGAAGGATGGCAGCGTCACCGCCGCCAACGCCAGCGGCCTCAACGACGGTGCCGCCGCGCTGGTGCTGATGAGCGAGGCCGAAGCCTTGCGCCGCGGCGCGCCCATCCTGGCCCGCATTGCCGGCTTTGCCAGCGTGGGCGTGGACCCGAAGATCATGGGCATCGGCCCGGTGCCCGCCAGCCGCGCCGCCTTGGCCAAGGCGGGCTGGAGCGTGGCCGATCTGGATCTGGTGGAAGCCAACGAAGCCTTTGCCGCCCAGGCGCTGGCCGTGGGCCAGGAGCTGGGGCTGGACCCGACCAAGCTGAACGTGAACGGCGGCGCCATTGCCATCGGCCACCCGATCGGCGCATCCGGCGCCCGCGTGCTGGTGACGCTGCTGCACGAAATGGGCCGCCGCGATGCGAAGAAGGGGCTGGCGACGCTGTGCATCGGCGGCGGCATGGGGATTGCGATGTGCGTTGAGCGGGGCTGAAGTTCAACCTATACTGTCGCCATGGTTGAGCGTTTCATTATCTTCGCCATAGCTGTGGTGGCAATGACGCTGGCATTTTATTTTCTGCCTCGCGACCGCCAACGCTACAACAAGATGTCAGCTTTCACGCTGTTGACGTTGATTTTTGTGATTTGCTTGTGCCTCGGCGTGATCATGAGGCTGTTTGGGGCTGGCTCTGGCACGACGTTCGGTCTCTGTTTTGGCGGCGTGTTCGGCGCAGGGTTCGTGCGCTTGCTGCACCAGCGCGATTGAATGTTGGTTTGTGACATCGGCCATGGCGCCGCGAAGCACAACCTGGCGGCGCTTTGCATTGGCGGGGGTGAATGATCCTCCCCTTCTAGGGGAGGTGCCGAGTGAAACGAGGCGGAGGGGTTCGGGCCGCAAGGGCCAAATACTGGTTTCCGCAGGCGTTACCCCTCCGTCGGCCGGAGGCCGCAACTTCCCCTCAAAGGGGAGGATTTGGTTGGGCTCTTCCCGCCCACCCCAATCCGCGCCATAACCCCGGCCCATGATCCGCGACGCCACTCCGTTGGAACGCCTGTTTGCCGGCAAGCATCACGGCCGGCTGCTGGTGCTGGGTCGGCCGCCGGAGCGGGTGCCGCTGGCGCTTGATGGTTGGGAGCACAGCGCCTGTGTGGCCACCAGTGACAGCGAATTGCGCCCCGGCACCGTGCGCGCCGATCCCCATCATCTGCCGTTCCACGAAGCCCTGTTCGACAAGGCGATCCTGTCTGCCCCGCTGATCCAGCCGCGGTTGATGCTGCGGGAGCTTTGGCGGGTGCTGGCCCCGGCGGGCATTGCCGTGCTGGTGGTGCGGGCGCGGCGGCCCTGGCATGTGAAGGATATCGGCTGGCTGCGCGAACCGCTGCAATTGCGGCTGGACGAGGCCATGTTCGAAGTGCTGGACTGGCGGGTGGAAACCCTGCCGGAACGCCATCATGTCGTGCTTGTCGCCAAGAGTGATTGGCAGAAACCGGTGCTGGTGGGCGCCGCCGATCCGGCGATGGTGCCCCGCCTTGTCAACTGACGCCTCATCAACTGAATCCTGGTGAACCGACATGAACGCAGATGCCCTGGCCGCGGTGGTGAAGATGGTGCCCTTTGCCGCCCATCTTGATCTGAACATCGTGGAGCTGGGCAGGGATCGCGTTGTCGTCCACGCCCTGATCAAGGCAGAATATTGCACGTCGGGCGGCACGGCCCATGGCGGCTTCCTGATGGCACTGGCCGATTTCACCGGCGCGGTCGGCGCCTTCCAGGTGCTGCCCGAAGGCGCGAACAGCACCACCACGATCGAATCGAAAACCAACATGATGGGCGCGATTCCGGTGGGCAGCACGCTGGTCGCCACCGCCACCCCGCTGCATGTCGGCCGGCGCACCAGCGTGTGGGTGACGCGGGTGGAAAGCGAGAGCGGCAAACTGGCCAGCGTGACGACGCAAACCCAGATGGCGATCTGATCGCCATTTCCTGATCCTGCCGGCGCTTCCCCCGCGCGCCATGGTGCCACACCCGCCTGCCATTCGCGCGCCACTGGGTTACAGGCGTTCCCATGCGCCCAGACCTGCCTTCCGCCACCGCTGCCCCCGCAGCGATCACGGCCCCTGCCGTGCTGGCGGCGCATGCTCTGGCCAAATCCGTGCCCCTCGCCAATGGCCAGCGCCGCGCCCTGTTTGCCGGCGTGGATCTGGTGCTCACGGCCGGCGATGTCGTGGCGATCACCGGCGAATCGGGGGTGGGAAAATCCACCTTGCTCAACATCCTGGCCGGGCTGGATGCGCCGGATGCCGGCACGGTGATCATCAATGGGCAGGCCATTGCCGGCCTGGATGAAGCTGCCACCACGGCGTTGCGCTGCCGCGCCATCGGCTTTGTGTTCCAGGCCTTTCATGTGCTGCCCCACCTTGATCTGGCCCGCAACATCGCGCTGCCGCTGGTGCTGGCCGGCAGCGCCCAGGCCCCGGCGCTGGATGCAGCACGCGCCATGCTGGATCGCGTTGGCCTGGGCGGGCGCGGCGGCGATCATCCGGCGGTGCTGTCGGGCGGCGAGCTGCAGCGGGTGGCGATTGCGCGGGCGCTGGTGCACCGCCCGCCGCTGGTGCTGGCCGATGAACCCACCGGCAATCTTGATCCCGAAACCGCGCGCCGCATCCTCGATCTGCTGCTGGCCAGCGCCGATGCCGCCGGCTCGGCGGTGCTGATCGTCACCCACAGCGAACAGGTGGCCGCTGCCGCCCGCCGCACGCTCAGATTGTCAAACGATGGCCTGGCTGCGGCGCGGCCGGCCTGATCGCGCATGACCATGCTTGCCCCTGTTGCCGCGCGCTGGCTGTTGGCCGGCGAATGGCGCGCCGGGCCCTTGCGCATGGGCATCGCCGTGCTGGCGATTGCCGTGGGCGTGGCGTTGGGCTTTGCCGTGCATCTGGTCAATTCGGCCGCGCTGGGCAGTTTCGGCCGCGCCATGGCCAGCGTGCAGGGCCGCGCCGATCTGGCGGTGCGGGCCACCATGCCCACCGGCATGGACGAGCTGATCTATCCGCGCCTGGCCCGGCTGCCCGGTGTGGCTGCGGCCTCACCCGTGGTAGAGGTGGCGGCCAGTTGGGGCCAGTTGGCCCGGCCCGGTGCTGCGCCGCGCACCGGCGGCCGTTTCACCCTCTTGGGCACCGATGTGCTGCGGGCCATGCATGTGACGCCGGGCCTGATCGGCTTCAGCCCTGGCGGCCTGTCCGGCGTTGGGACAAGACCGGGCTGGCAGGAGGGCATTATCTGGCTGTCACCGGAACTGGCCCGCGCCACCGGGCTGAAAGTGGGAGCGACATTCCGCTTCACCGCCGCCGGCCGCCCGCTGGCGCTGCGCGTTGCCGGGCAACTGGCGGCAAGCGGTGACGAGGCGCGGTTGGCGGTGATCGACATTGCCGAGGCCCAGGATCTGCTCGGCCAGATCGGCCGGCTGCAGCGGGTGGATCTGAAGCTGGCCGAGGGCGCCGATGTGGCCGCCACCACGGCGCGCATCGCTGCCGTGCTGCCGGCCGATGCCATGGTGGCCACGCCGGAAGGCGAAGCCAGCCGCGCCGACGCGCTCAGCCGCGCCTATCGCGTCAATCTGGGCATGCTGGCGCTGGTGGCCCTGCTCACCGGCGGATTTCTGGTGTGGTCAGCGCAATCCTTGAGCGTGGCGCGGCGGCGGCCGCAGTTCGCGCTGCTGGCGGTTCTGGGCCTGTCGCGGCGCGGGCTGGTGACACAATTGCTGATCGAAGGCCTTTTGCTTGGCGTGGCCGGCGCGGTGCTGGGCGTGGTGCTGGGCCATGCGCTGGCCGATCTGGCGGTGCGCAATTTTGGCGGCGATCTGGGTGGCGGCTATTTCGCCGGGGCACAGGCACGGCTGGCGTTTCCGGCGCTGGCGGCGCTGGGTTTTGGCGCGCTGGGGCTGGCCACGGCGCTGGCCGGCAGCCTGGTGCCGGCGCTCAGCGCGGCGCGGGTGCCGCCGGCGCTGGCGTTGAAGGGGCTGGGCGATGGGGTTGATCCCACACGGCGCCCGCCGGCCTGGCCGGGGCTGGTGCTGCTGTCCGCTGGCACCGGGCTGGCGCTGGCACCGCCGCTCTTTGGCCTGCCGATCCTGGCCTATATCGGCATGGCGCTGCTGCTGGCAGGCGGCGTGGCGTTGATGCCGGCACTGGCGCGGGCGCTGCTGGCGCCGCTGGCGCAGGCCGGCAGCCGTTATCTGCCGCTGGATCTGGCGATTCGCCGGCTGTGGGGTGCGCCGCAGGCGGCCAGCGTGGCGCTGTCGGGCATTGTGGCCTCCACCGCGCTGATGGTGGCGATGGCGGTGATGGTCGCCAGCTTCCGCCAGAGCGTGGATGATTGGCTGGTCGCGGTGCTGCCATCCGATCTTTATCTCCACCTAGAGGCTGCCGAAGCCGGCGGCATCACGCCCGCCGATCAGGCGCGGTTGGCGGCCGTGCCGGGAGTGGCGGCGGCGCGGCTGCAACGGGTGATGTCCATCCGGCTGCAACCTGGCCAGCCGGCGGTGGCGTTGATGGCGCAGGGCGGTTTTGCGGCGGTGCCGTTGATCGGCCACAGCGCCGGCGCGCCGCCGGCCGGCCATGTGCCGGTGCTGATTTCCGAACCCATGGCCTGGCTTTATGGCTGGCAGGTGGGGGATCGCCGGCAACTGGCCATTGGCGGGCGGCAGACGCCGGTGTTCGTGGCCGGGGTGTGGCGCGATTATGCCCGCCAGTTTGGCGCCATCATCCTGCCGCTGGCCGATTATCGCCGCATCACCGGTGACTTGTCGATGACCGATGCCGCCTTCGATCTGGCCCCTGGGGCCGATGCCAAGGCCGTACAGGCGGCGCTGGCGGCGCAACTGCCGCCCGCCGTGCGCGGCCAGGCGCAATTTGGCCGGCCCGGCGAGATGCGGCGCGTGGCGTTGCAGATCTTCGATCGCAGCTTTGCCGTGACCTATGCGCTGGAAGCCATTGCCATCCTCATCGGCCTGGTCGGCGTGGCGACCAGTTTCTCCGCCCAGGTGTTGGCCAGGATGCGCGAATTCGGCATGTTGCGCCATGTTGGCGTGCAGAAGCGCCAACTGCTGGTCATGCTGGCGCTGGAAGGCGCCGGGCTGGGGCTGGTGGGGGCCGCGGCCGGCATTGCGCTGGGGCTGGGGCTGGCGCTGGTGCTGGTCGATATCGTCAACCCGCAAAGCTTTCACTGGACGATGGATCTGGCGCTGCCGTGGCCGCTGCTGGCCGGGCTGGCGGCGGCGTTGGTGGCGTGTGCGGCCGGCACCGCGGTTGTGGCCGGGCGGCGGGCCTTGGGGGCCGGGCCGGTGCTGGCCGTGCGGGCGGATTGGTGATGCGGCGGCTGTTGCTTCTGCTCGCATTGCCGCTGCTGCTGGCGGCGGATTTTGCTGTGGTGCGGCCCGGCGTTCCGATGCGCTTTCCGGCCGATCATGGCGCGCATCCGGCCTTCCGCACCGAATGGTGGTATGTGACCGGGTGGGTGAAATCGGGCGTTGGCACCGGCGCGCGTGATGTGGGCATCCAGATCACGTTTTTCCGCACCCGCGTGCCACGTTTGGCCACCAACCGGTCACGTTTTGCCAGCGAACAGGTGATTTTTGCCCATGCGGCCATTGCCGATCCCGCCACAGGCAAGCTGAAACACGCCACCCGCATCGCCCGCTCCGGCTTTGGCCTGGCGCAGGCGCTTGTGGGCGACCTGGATGTTGCGGTGGATGATTGGCGGCTGTGGCGCACACCCGATGGCCGGCTGCACGGGGTGGTGGTGGTGGAAGGGCAACGGCTCGATCTGGCCTTCACGCCCTCCGTTCCCGTGATCGTGCAGGGGCTGGGCGGGTATAGCCAGAAGGGGCCAAGTGCCTCAGAAGCCAGCCATTATTACAGCTGGCCGCAGATGAAGATCAGCGGGACCATGGCGGGCAAACCGGTGACGGGCACGGCCTGGCTGGACCGGGAATGGTCGTCCACCCTGCTCAATCCCCGGGCGGTGGGCTGGGACTGGCTGGGCCTGAACCTGGATAATGGCGGTGCGCTCACCCTGTTCCGCATGCGCGATGCCAGCGGCCGGGCGCTGTGGGCCGGCGGCAGTCACCGCGATGCGACCGGAAAAACCGTGATTTTTCAACCACAAGATGTGGATTGGCAGGCGGCCGGCTGGTGGAAATCCCCCCGTAGCGGCGCGCGCTGGCCGGTGCGACCGGTGGTGCGCTACCGGATGAACAATCGCTGGCAAAGCATTGAAATCAAGCCCTTGATGCCGGATCAGGAACTTGACAGCCGTGCCGGCGGCGGCCCGCTCTATTGGGAAGGCGCTGTCACCATGAAGGGCGGCCGCGGCTATCTTGAACTCACCGGCTATTCCGCCCCCTTGCGGATGTAATGCCGGGCAGGCTAACTGCACGCCAAGCAGGGGTGCTTTGCCAAGATCGGGGCCTATACGTGATTGAAAATAATGGCATAATTGCGCCAGAATTTGCACCTGCCGCCCCACGCGGCCTGTGCACCGATTGCGGTGTCTCCCGCAGCAGCACCCCCAATGATTGCGGTACCGCCTGCCAGTTCATCAAGCCCGATTATGCCGCGATGGAAGCCCAGGTCCACGGCCGCGCCCGCGACGAATCCCGGCCGGATGAGCTGTTCTTCGGGCCGTTCCAGCGCATGGCAAAAGCCCGGTTGAAACAACCACTTGCCGGCGCGCAATGGACTGGGATCACCAGCCGGCTGGGCCAGCGGCTGCTGGAAACCGGCGCGGTCGAAGCCGTGCTGACCATGGCGCCCGATCCGGACGACAAGTGGCGGCCGCGCCCGGTGATGGTGACGAAGGCCGAAGCCATGGCCCAGGTGCGCGGCATGCGCATGGGCTATGCGCCGCTGCTGGCGCTGCTGGAACCGGCGCGGGCGGCTGGCTTCAAGCGCATTGGAATCATTGGCATTCCCTGCCAGATTCACGCGCTGCGCCGGCTGGAGGCCAAGCTGGGCTTTGAGCGCATCTATGTGATCGGCACGCCGTGCAGCGACAACACCACGACCGAGAATTTCCACGAATTCCTGAGCCTGCTGTCTGACAAGCCGGAAACCATCACCTATCTGGAATTCAAGGCAAATTATCATGTCGAGCTGCGGTTTGACGATGGCAAACGTAGGCAAGTGCCGTTCCTGATGCTGCCGCTGTCCGATCTGCGGCCGGATTTTTTCCCGCTCACCTGCCGCACCTGCGTGGATTATACCAACAGCCTGGCGGATATCACCGTGGGTTACATGGGCGGCACCGGGGAGCAATGGCTGCTGATCCGCAATGATCGTGGTGCCGAACTGCTTGATTTGCTTGGCGAAGAAGTGGCGCTTTCGGAACCCGAAGACAATGGCAAGCCTGATGGCTCAAAGCGCGCCGGGCCGGTGAAAGGCTTCATGGCCAACACCGAACGCGCCGCCGGTGGTCTGCCCTTGCGCAAGATGCCCAAATTCATTCGGCCGTTGGTGGGCAAGCTGATGCCGATCGTCGGCCCCAAGGGCAAGGAATTCGCCCGCACCCGCCTGGAAATGAAGGCGATCGAGACAATTCTTCATCTTCGCCGTGAAGCGCCGGGCATGATGAAGAACATGATCCCGCCCCACGTGTGGAAACTGGTGGCGCGCTATGGCCTCACGCCGGGGCTGGGCGAAACCAAGGACGGCTGAGGTCGTCAAGCCTGTTGAACTGAGAAAGAGCGGTTTGGTCTGTCGCCGACTTATCCCCGGGCTTTCTTCAGTGGCAGTTTTGCCACTGTTGACGAATCCGCCGGGAATCAGAGTTGTTTTCGTTCGGTTTTTGGTGCGCGCGCAGTTTGGATGGTGAGCTACATCATAGCTGGCTTTTCCGCTGTAGGACAGGCGATGCCGTGGAACGTAACCGCACTGGCCAAGCAAATGGCAATGGACTATATTCAAACCGTATTCGGTCCGGGAGCCTGCCATGCGCTATTCCACGCAAGTCCGTCCGGTCAGCTATTTGAAGGCCAATGCCGCCGACGTGCTGACCGATCTCAACGAAAGCCGCGAGCCGGTGCTGATAACCCAGAACGGGCTGGCGAAGGCCGTTCTCGTTGATGTCGTTTCGTTCGAGGAGACGCAAGAAACACTGGCGCTGCTGAAGATCCTTGCCCTTGGCCAGCGGGAGATCGTGGCGGGCGAAACGGTGGACGCCCGCGCGGCTATCGCCGCCATCAAGGATCAAATCGCACCGTCGCCATGACGAAGCGCTACACGGTTCGGCTCTCCCGCAGCGCGGAACGCGATCTCGCCGATATCGCCGGCTATCTTTCGCAAGCCGCCTCCTTCACAGTCGCTGCTGCCTTCCTCGACACCATGCTGGAACGTATCGCCGAACTCGAACAATTCCCCGAACGCGGTGCGGTGCCACGCGAACTGGAGGCGCTGGGCATCACTGGCTTCCGCCAACTCAGCGCCAAACCTTGGCGCGTCATCTATCGCACCAGCGAAACCACCGTAACCATCCTGCTGATCGCCGACGGCCGTCGAGACATGCAGGCGCTGCTGGAACGGCGGCTGCTGCGGTCGAACGGTTTGTAAGGAAAGTGGAAGAGGAGCCTCCGGCGGGCCGGGGCTGAGCCCCTGCTCCTGCTCGTTTTTGAGCTGGGCTCAACGCACGGTTTGCCCGCGACGCTGGCCTTATGAGGCCTGTTCAAATTTTACAATAACATCGTCTTGCGGTAGAAGCTGAAATATCTTTGCTATTACCTGTCTCGCGCTTGCTGCGGCAGAATTATTACAGCTATAGGTTGAAGGCAGCAGAAATAGGCCGATCTTGTCGTCGTGGATAGATTTTGTGCGTCGATCATCAATGAAGGCGACACTCACTTCGCCCCTGTCATGATCATAGATTGGCTTGCATCCTGAAGGGCGAACTTCCCGATCCAAGCCCAGAAGTCTTGCAGGTCGCACGCTTAGCAACAGTTGTTGCACCTGTGCTACGCTCTTGGGAGACACCTGCAAAGTCACCTTGCCTTTCGTGATTTCTGCCTGGTCTATCGGGCTGACATAGATATGTTCCAGGATCAGCACGCCATTCGGGCGCAAATCATATATAAGAAAATCACTGGATTTTTGGCGCGTTATAAAGATGTTTTCCCGAGAAATGTCCTTGTTGGAAGGAAGCTCGGTAGCGCCGACCAGATTTGGCGGTTGCTCCCGAGTGGGGCTGTTGCACGCACCGCATAACAGACCCGAAACAAACAAGGCGGCAGAAGTCTTGAACATTGGCTGACTATGTCAGCCTAACGGACCGGCCACAATAGAGGTAAAAAAGTCCGCTCCCCAACGTCAGCAACTGAAAACGAAAGTGGGTGCAGGGCCTCAGGTCCTGCCCGCCGGAGGCAATTTCTTGGTTCTTCTGGCTCAGACCAATCCCACCGCCTTCATCGTCAGATCCCAAAGACGTTCGTTGCGTGCCTCGTTGGTGCCGCGGGCGGACAAGGCTTGCGCAAACGGCATGCGGCCTTCTTTCTGGCGGTTGCCCCAGCTCCAGTGCACGCCCGATTGGCTGGCGAAGGGGGGATCGGCGACAACTTGCGCAGTGCGGTCGCCGGCCAGCGGCTGAGAGACATAGCCCTTGGTGATGTTCTTCTGAAACCACGGGAAAATCGTCTGGAACGCCTTTGGTGTCTCGCGGAACAGCGCGGTATCGGCGACGCAGCCGGGATAGAGGGTGTTGAACACCACGCCCGTATCGCCCCAGCGCTTGTGGAATTCGCGGCTCATGATCATGCAGGCCAGCTTGCTGTCCTTATAGGCCTTGCCGGGCTTGAACGGCTTGCCGTCCATCATGGCGATGGGGGCCTTGAAGCCGGCTTCAAACCCGGCCAGATCGCCCAGATCGGCCGGGGCGGGGATCGGCACCTTGCCGCCGAATTCCTCGCTGTTGGCGGTGACCGTGCCCAGCGTGATCAGCCGCGGCGGGCTGCTGCGCCGGCCCCTGGCGGCCTTCAGATCGTCGATCAGCAGGTGGGCGAGCAGGAAATGGCCGAAATAATTGGTCGCAACGCTGATTTCATAGCCTTCCGGGCTGCGCTGCGGCGCTTCCAGGCGCGGCAGATAGACGGCGGCGTTGAGCAGCAGCGCATCCAGCGGCAGACCAAGGCCATGAAATTCTTCTGCAAATCGGCGCACACTGGCCTGATCACCCAGATCGATGTGCAGGATGCGGTGGTTGGCGGCCGGGATGCCCAATTCGCGCGCAGCGGCTTCGGCCTTGGGCAGATCGCGGCAGGCCATGATCACCATCCAGCCCCGATCGGCCAGCGATTTGGTGGCCCACAGTCCCACGCCTGACGAGGCACCAGTGATGATAACGACGGGTTGATCAGACATGGATACTCCGTAACCTCGGGCGCTGTTCGCAGCCTCTTTGACTCAAAGCATGCGTCGCGGCAAGACGACGCCATGCAAGCTGTCTCCGCCTTTCTGGCCAATGTGAAGCCGCCGATCACCCCGGCGTTGGTGATCCGCCGTGCGGCCCTGCAGGCCAATCTGGCGGCGATGCAGGCTGCCTGCACGGCCAAGGGCGTGCGACTGCGTGCCCATGGCAAGATGCACAAGTGCAGCACGCTGGGCCGGGAGCAGGTGCGGCTGGGCGCGGTGGGCCTGTGCTGTCAGACGGTGGACGAGGCGGAGGCCTATGTGGCGGGCGGGATCAGCGATGTGCTGGTGACGGCGCCGGTACCGCCCTGGGGCTGGCCGCGATTGGCAGCGCTGGCAATGCGGGCGCGCGTTGGCGCGGTGATGGACAGTGTGCAGCAGGCGTTGGCCGCCAGTGCCGCGGCGGTGGCGGCGGGTGTCACATTGGATGCTTTTGTTGACGTTGATCCCGGCATGGGCCGTGCCGGCGTGGCGCCCGGCGATGCGCCGGCGCTGGTTCAGGCGATCCGCAGCCTGCCAAGCCTGAACTGGGCCGGCGTCCAGGGCTATTGCGGGCATCACCAGCATCTGCTGCCGGCTGAGCGGACGGCAGCCCATGCCGAATGGACGCAAAGGCTGCGCCAGCTGCTGGCCGAACTGCGCGGCGCCGGGCTGGCACCGGGGCAGGTCTCCGGTGGCGGCACCGGCACGGCGGCGATGGATCTGGCGGCCGGCGTCTATACCGAGATTCAGGCCGGCAGCTATGCCCTGATGGATGTGGAGTATGGCGATCTGGGCGACTTGCCGTTCCAGCCGGCGCTGTTCCTGGCCGCCAGTGTGGTTTCGGCCCGCCATGCCAGCCATGTCACCTGCGATGCCGGACACAAGGCGCTGCACCCCAATGGGCCGCCACAGCGGGTGGTGTGTCCCATCGGCAGCCAGTATCGGCCGATGGGCGATGAGCATGGCGCGATCATTCCGCCCGGCGGCGCACACGAGGGTGATCTTGTGTGGCTGCAACCCGGCCATGTCGATCCCACGGTCGCCCTGCATGATGGCTTTTTCGTTGCCGACGAAGATGGCGCCCTGGAACGCTGGCCGATCGATGCGCGGCGGGCCAGCCTGTGAACTGGAAGATCGGCATCATCGGCGGCTCCGGCCTCTATGCCATCGATGGCTTGCAGGATGCGCGCTGGGTGGCGGTGGACAGCCCATGGGGCGCGCCGTCTGACGCGGCTCTGACCGGGCGGATTGCCGGCATTGAGGTCTGCTTCCTGCCCCGCCACGGCCGCGGCCACGCCATCCCGCCGCACCAGTTGAACGTGCGCGCCAATATCGATGTGCTGAAGCGGCTGGGCTGCACCGATCTGCTGGCGGTGTCTGCCGTCGGGTCGCTGAATGCGGCCATGGCGCCCGGCGAATTCGTGGTGGTGGACCAGTTCATCGACCGCACCAAGGGCCGGCCATCGACGTTTTTCGAAACCGGGCTGGTCGCCCATGTGCCCATGGCCGATCCGACCTGCCAGCGCCTTTCGACCCTTGCCGCCACTGCCGTGGTCGCAGCAGGCGGGCAAGTGCATCGCGGCGCGACCTATCTGGCGATGGAGGGCCCGGCCTTTTCCACGCGGGCCGAAAGCCGCTTGCACCAGAGCTGGGGCTGCGATCTGGTGGGGATGACGGCGATGCCGGAAGCCAAATTGGCGCGAGAGGCCGAGCTGCCTTATGCGCTGGTTGCCATGGTGACGGATTTTGATTGCTGGCACGATGGCGCCGATGTGGACGTGACCGATATCATGGCCGTCATGCACGGCAACGCGGCGCTGGCGCGGCAGATGATCGTGCAACTCTGCCAGAATTTGCCCGCCACGCGCACCCCCAGCCCGATTGATCGCGTGCTGGATCAGGCGATCATGACCGCCGCCGATCGCCGCGATCCGGCCCTGCTGGCGAAGAACAGCGCCATATTGGCGCGCTGGCTGGCAGCGTTGGACTGACAAAAGGGCGCACTGGTGCCGGGCCCGCTGCCTGCTATCGACAAGGCCATGAACCGCATCAGCATTTCCACCCCGGCCGGGCCGGTATCGGCCCTGCAAGGCGGTTCCGGCCGCCGCCTGCATTTTGCCCACGCCACCGGCATGAATGCCCAGCTTTATGCCGCGCTGCTGGCGCCGCTGGGCCAGGACTTCGCCATCACCGCCAGCGATGCGCGTGGCCATGGCTTCACCGGGCTGGACCGTGACCCGTCTCACCTCACCAGCTGGGATGAATTTGCTGATGATCTCAACCAGTTGCTCGATGTGATCGATGCCGGTGGCCCCTGGCTGCTGGCCGGGCATTCGATGGGGGCGGCCGTGTCGCTGCTGGCGGCCGCCATGCGGCCGGATCGGGTGGCGGGGCTGGTGCTGGTTGATCCGGCGATGCTGCCCTTTGATGTGGCGGCCCAGGTGCGCGCCGGCGTTCCCGTTCCCAATCCGATGGCCGATCAGGCGGCCAAGCGGCGCGGGCACTTCCCCAGCCGGGCCGATGCCCGCGCCGCCTATCAGGGCCGCGGCGTGTTCAAAAGCTGGTCTGATGCCGATCTTGATGCCTATCTGGCCGGCGGCCTGATTGAGGGGGACGCGGGCGCCGAACTGGCCTGCGCACCGGCATTCGAAGCCGCCACGTTCCGGGCGGTGTCGCCGCGCATCGAACCGGCGCTGGCCGCCATCACCTGCCCGTTCATCCTGCTGGCCGGAGAGCATGGTTCCACGGTGCGCGATGCCGAACTGGCGGCGCTGGCCGCGCACCCGGCCTGCCTGAGGGCCAATCGCCTGTCCGGGACCAGTCATTTCCTGCCGCTGGAACAGCCCGATGCCGTGCGGGCGGCGATAACAGAGGTCAGTTGCGCTTCGGTTCAACCGTGAAGCGGCCCGAAACCCGGCCGCCGGGGTTGCTGGCGCTGCGCGCATCGAAACTGCTGGTGCGGCTGTTCAGGTTCCACACCACCCGTTCGCCCTTCAGTGTATCGCCACCACGATCCATTTTCACCGCGCCAACCAGCGTGATCAGCCGGTTGTTCACATCATAATAGCCGGTGCGGGCGGTGGCGCGCATGGTTGCCTGGCTGATGCGCACATTGCCCAACGCATCCAGCCGCTGCACCTTGGGATTGCCTTGGGCATCCTTCAGGTAAGACACACGCACCCGATCGGCGATCAGCGTCAGGCTGCCCTGGCGGATCACCACATTGCCGGAAAACACCGCTTCATTGGCATCATCGGCCAGATCCATGCGCGCGGCGTCGATATCAACCGGGGCATTGCTGTCAAAGCTTTGCGCGCTCGCCGGGGCGGCCAGCGCCAACAGCAAGGCTGGCATCAGGGAACGGATCATCGCGTGTCTCTCCTGCCGCGCTGGGTGATGCGCACGTGCACATCGCCAATCAGGCTCATGCGTTTGCCGGCCAGATCGCCCGAAAGACTGTCGGCACTGAAACTGCCGATCGGGGTGAGGCCCGAAACCGGATCGGCGCTGGCCAGCGTGCGCCGCTTCAGATCAATCTGCACGGTGTCGGCGTTGATGCGATAGCCGCCATCCGAACGCAAGCGCACCGGCCCTGACACTTCCAACCGGTCTTCATCAATGAAATAGCGCCCCTTGGGCGCATCCACCTGCGACGGGCCATCGCGATCATCGATGCTGGCGGACAGGCTGGTCAATGCCACCACCGGATCGGCGCTCGATCGTTGCACGGCGCTGCCGGCCTGGATGGCAAAGGCTTCACCGCTGGCGGTCTTGCCGCGATATTCGGCGCGGGCCACCCGCAACCGCTCCGGGGCCAGGGCCACCTGATCCTTGGCCAGCAGGAAGGAAAATTCCTGCACGCCCAGCAGCGGCCAGATCAGGATGGTGAGCGCCAAGGCGCCGGCCAGCGTGGGCAGCAGCCATTTGAACTGGCCCATCACCCATTCGTGCCGGCTGCCGGGCAAGGCAGCGCGCTGCCGCGCCGAAGCGCGACTGTCGCTGGAGGAATGGCTGTTTGGGGCCAAGGGCCGGCGCCTCTGCTGCTTGCCGTCACATATGGGCGAAAATGTCGGTCTCGTCCCAACCGATCAGATCAAGTTCGGCGCGTGTCGGCAGAAAATCGAAACAGGCCTGGGCAATATGGGTGCGGCCTTCGCGGGCCAGCCGATCGATGAGAATTTCATAGGCGCGGTGCAGGTGGCGCACATCGCTGGCGGCATATTCCTTCTGCGCATCGCTCAGGATGGGGGCGCCCCAGTCGCTCGATTGCTGCTGCTTGGAGATGTCAACGCCCAGCGTCTCGCGCAGCAGGTCTTTCAGGCCGTGGCGATCGGTGTAGGTGCGCACCAGTTTGGAGGCGATCTTGGTGCAGAACACCGGGGTAGCCCACACGCCGAGATAATGGCGGATCACCGCCACATCGAAACGGGCAAAGTGCATCAGCTTCACCCGCGCCGGATCGGCGAGCACAGCTTTCAGATTGGGCGCGTCATAGGCACCGGCGGCAAAGCGCACCAGATGCTCATCGCCGCGGCCGTCGCTGATCTGCAGCAGGCAGAGCCGGTCGCGATGCGGTTTCAGCCCCAGGGTTTCGCTGTCAACGGCAACCGGGCCGGGCGCCAGCACATCGGCCGGCAGATCACCTTCGTGGAGATAGACTGTCATCGGGTTGCGTTAGCAGGGGGGAGGGGGCCTGTCATCCACTGTCACGTGCTGTTATCGTGGGCGGCGATGGTGATGGCGACGGATCTGCCCGACGTGCGGGCCCTGTTGATCGCAGCGGCGCGGGCCGGGCGTGACTTGTCTTACTCCGAAATGTTGCTGGCGCTGGGCTATCGCTTCAGCCGCCCCAAGATGCGCAGCCTGTGCCGCCTGCTCGATGCGATCGATGCCGAAGGCCGCAGTGCGGGTGAACCGGAACTGGCCGTGCTGGTGGTGCGGGAATCGGATCGCCTGCCCGGCCAGGGCTGGTGGGTGGGGCGCAGCGACGTGCCCGCCGATTGGACCGGGCCGGCCGCGCGCGCCCATGTGGCCGCGTTGCAGTCAGCAGCCTTTGCCTGGTGGGCTGGCCGCTGACTGTGTCGCCTCAATGCGGGTGCACATCCTGCCGATCATTGTTGCGCGGGTGCCGTTCCTCATAAACCGGCGCTGGTCGTGGTGCCGCAGGCGGAGCCGACATTTCCCTTGGCGGAGGCGGAGCCGACATCTCCCTTGGCGGCGGCGGGGCCGGCATGGCCCGCGGCTGCGGCGGCGACGCGCCCATGCCGGCGGCAATGCGAGCGCCCATGCTGCCCCCGTTCATGCCCCCATTCATCCCGCTGTCGCCGCGCCCAGGGCGCTCATTTCCAGAGCGATCATTGCCCGGATTGGCATCACGGCCCCGGCCCGGTTCACCACGGCCGGCATTGCCCCTGCCAAAGTCACCGCGGCCAAAGTCTCCGCGGCCAAAGTCACCGCGTTCCGGCCGGGAATCGCGGGCGATATTGCCTGGCGGGCGGGGTTGCGGCGGCTGACCGGTCAGATCGCGGCCAATGGCATCGCCCACGCTGCCCGGTGCCCCGCGCTGCGGATCACGGCCACGGCGATCCCAGTCACGGCCACGATTCCAATCATTGCGGCCGCGGTTGTTCCAGCCGCCATTGTTGCGGCCCCAGTTGTTCCAGCCCCACGGCTGGTTCCAGCCATGGCCATTCCAGCCCCAGGCCGGGCTGCCCCAACCCCAATTGTTCCAGCCGCCGCGATTCCAGCCGCCACGGCTCCAGCCGCTGCCGATGCCGACCCAGACATTGGTGCCGCCAAAGCCCCCATTGTTGCCAAGGCCAAAGCCGAAGCCCCATTGCCAGCGGCTTGACCGCCAATAGCGCGCGCCCCGGTCCCACGGCAGCGCGCGGCCGCGGAAGCCCACGGCATAGGCCTGGCCGCGCGGAACCCACACCCAGCTGGGCGCATACCAGCTGTTCCAATCGTTCCAGCGCCAGTCATTGCCGAAGCCGCTATCAAAGGCAAAGCGCACGGCCGGCGGAATTGGCGCCCAGCCCACCACCTCATCATCCTCGCGCCAGGCGGCCCAACTGGGCGCCCATTCGCCGCCGGGAACCCACACCCAGCCAATGGCGTCGTCAAAGCCCCAGCGGCCATAATGATCGGTGGCCCAACCCCATGGGTCTTCGCTGCGCCAGAAGCGGTCTGGCCCCCACCCGCCGTTCACATAAGGCTGCCAGCCGGCGGGCGCGTTGGGCACGAAGGCCATGCCCCAGCGGCTGGCCACCCAGCGGCCATAGGGTGCCAGCGCCGGCACGAAGACGGCAATGTCATCCACATTGCGGAAACCGAAGCGGTCGCCCGGCTGGATGTCGGTGGTGGCCACGGCGGCTGCACCGGGGGGCGGGCTGACGGGCTGGGCCAGCGCCGGGCCAGCGGCCAGCGCCAGGCTGAGGGGAAGCAGAAACCAGCGATTGCCGTGCATGGGGTGAGCCCTTGATTGAACGTCCGTAATCAAGGGAATGCGCCAATCAAGATGACAATGAAATGAACGGGCGCGCCGTCAGCCGATCTGATCGCGCAGGGCATACCAGAGCATGCCCAGCACATGCAGCGGGCCGCGCAACAGGGCGCCGCCGGGAAAGCCGGGCGGGGCGATGGCGGCAAATGGGGCGAAGCGGCTGGCATCCCCGGTGGCGGCTTCGGCCAGCAGCGCGCCGCCCAGGGTGGACAGCACTGCGCCTTGCCCGGAATAGCCATGCGCCCACAGCACAGGGCCATCGCGGCCCAGATCGGGCAGGCGGCTGCGGGTGATGGAGACCAGCCCGCCCCAGGCATGGGCAAGCCCCACGCCGGCCAGCATCGGGAAGCTGCGTTCCAGGAATGGCCGTACAAAGGCTGCCATGTCGGCCGGCGGGCGCGGGCTGTAGCGTTCGCCACCGCCAAACATCAGCCGGCCATCGGGCGTGCGGCGGAAATAATTGACGACGAAGCGGCTGTCGCTCACCGCCTGGTTGCCGGGGATCAGGCCGGCGCCGCCATCGGGCAGCACATCGGTGGTGACGATATAATTGGCCACCGGCATGATGCGGCTGTGCACCCGGCCATTCAGCGGGCCGAGCAGCGCATCGCCGGCGAGGATGGCCTGCGCGGCGACAACGCGGCCGGCATCGGTGTGCAGCGTCACGCCGCCAGCCCGGCGCTCCAGCCTGGTCACCGGGCTGGCTTCATGCAGGATCGCACCCGCCGCCTCGGCCGCGCGGGCGAGGCCCAGCGTGTAGTTCAACGTGTGGAAATGGCCGCCGCCGGCATCCATCAGGCCGCCATGGCTGGGGCTGGCCACCGCCGCGCGCGCGGCAGCGGCATCGAGCACCGCCATGCCGGCATAGCCCAGCCGCGCCGCCGCAACGGCTTCGTGGGCGAAATCATCAAGATCGCGTGGGCGCACCGCCGTGAGCAGATGGCCGGAAAGCGTGAGATCACAGGCAATGTCGTGCCGGGCAATGCGGTCAACCACCAGATCGCGCGCCGAAAGCGCCAACTGGAACAGCGCCGCGCCGCGCTCCTGGCCAAAGCGCGCCAGCAGATCGGCGGCTCCCAGGCGCAATCCGGGGATGATCTGCCCGCCGTTGCGCCCCGATGCGCCATGGCCAATGCGCCCGCCTTCCAGCAGCACCACGCGCGCGCCGCGTTCGGCCAGGTGCAGCGCCGCCGAAAGCCCGGTGGCACCGCCGCCGACGATGGCGACATCGGCGCGGGCCTCACCCGCCAGAGCCGGCCGCAGCGGGCTGGGCTGGGCCGTGGCGGCATACCAGCTGCCCGCGAAGGCGAGGGCGTCGTTCACACCTTCAGCAGCAGGTGATCGCGTTCCCAGCTGCTGATGACGCCTTGAAATGCCTCAAGTTCGGCGGCCTTGATGGCGGTGAAGCTGCGGAAGAAATAATCGCCCAGCAGCGCCCGCACCGGATCGCAATCGTTGAAGCGCTCCAGCGCCCCTTCCAGGCTGCGCGGCAGGGTGCGTTCGAAGTTATAGGCATTGCCCGAGGTCTTGGGCGAGGGTTCCAGTTCCTCGGTCATCCCCAGATAGCCGGCGATCAGCGTGGCGGTCATCGCCAGATAGGGGTTGGCGTCGGCGCCGGGCAGGCGGTTTTCCACGCGGCGGTTGTGGCGGTCGGTGATCGGCACGCGCAGGCCACAGCTGCGATTGTCGCTGCCCCATTGCACGTTGATCGGCGCGCCATGATCGGGCCGCATCCGGCGGAAGCTGTTGACATTGGGCGCAAACATCGGCGCCAGCGCTGGCAGATAGCCTTGCAACCCGCCAACGAAGTGGCGGAACAGCGGCGCATCGCTGCCGTTCGAATTGGCAAACAGGTTATGGCCATCGTCCACCGCCACCACCGATGTGTGCAGATGCATGGCGCTGCCGGGCTGATGCTCCATCGGCTTGGCCATGAAGGTGGCATAGACGCCATGCTTCAGCGCGACCTGGCGCACGATGCGCTTGAACAGCATCACCTGATCGGCCACCCGCACCGGATCGCCATGGACGAAGTTGATCTCCAGCTGGGCGGTGCCGGCCTCGTGGATCATCGTGTCGAGGTTCAGATCGGCCGCTTCGGCATATTCGTAAATCGCCTCGATCAGATCCTCATGCTCGGTGATGGCCTCCAGGCCATAGGGCTGCGACGAGGTTTCGGCGCGGCCCGAACGGCCGGCGGGCGGGGTGAGCGGGATATCGGGATCGGGATTGGGCGCGGTGAGATAGAATTCCAGTTCCGGCGCCATCACCGGCCGCCAGCCGCGCTCCTCATACAGGGCCAGCACCCGTTTCAGCAGGTGGCGCGGGGAGGAGGCCCAGGGCGTGCCATCGGCGTGGTGGGCATCGGCGAACACATAGGCGGTGGGCGTCTTGAAGCCCGGCGCCACGCACAGGGTGGTGGGATCAAGCCGCAGCACCATGTCGGGATCGGAATAGGCCTCAACATGTTCATCCACATCGGCATATTCGCCGGTGATGGTGAGCGAGAACACCGATGATGGCAGGCGCAGCGCGTTGTTGCGGGCGAATTGCACCAATTTTCCGGCCGGGAACACCTTGCCGCGCAGCACGCCGTTCATGTCGGGCACCAGGCATTCCACTTCGGAAATGCCCTTGTCCCGCACCCAGTCGCCGATATCGGCCATAAAATTCCCTTTATAATGCCCGCAGCGCCGGTTCGGCCTCGTCCAGCGCCGCGGCGATGATGTCGATCATCCGGTCGATCTCGCCATGGCTGATGATCAGCGGCGGGCTCATCACGATCGAATCCTTCACCGCACGCACCATCAAGCCCTTGGCAATGCAGATGTCGCGCACGATTATACCCGATGCGCCGCCGTTTCCGAAGCGGCGATTGCTGCCGGGTTCGGAAACAATCTCCACCGCGCCGATCAGGCCCAGGCTGCGCGCTTCGCCCACCAGCCGGTGCCCAGCCAGTTCGGCCAGCCGCCGCGCCAGATAAGGGCCGCTATGCTCGCGGGTGCGGCGCACCAGATCCTCGTTTTCGATGATTTCGAGGTTCTTCAAGGCCACCGCCGCCGCCGTCGGGTGGCCGGAATAGGTATAGCCGTGGACAAAATCGTCGGGATTGGCCTTGATGGTGTCCACAATGAAATCGGCCACGCCCACGGCCGAAATCGGCAGATAACCCGATGAAAGCCCCTTGGCCATCGTCACCAGATCCGGCGTGATGCCATAATGCTGATGGCCGAACCATTCGCCCAGCCGGCCGAAGCCGCAGATCACTTCGTCGCAACACAGCAGCACGCCATATTTGCGGCAGATCGCCTCCACGCGGGGCCAGTAACCGGCTGGCGGGATGATCACGCCGCCGGCGCCCTGCACCGGCTCGCCGATGAAGGCCGCGACATTCTCCGGCCCGGCGGCGAGGATGGCATCTTCCACGGCTTGCGCGGCGCGCGCGGCAAACGCCTCCTCCGTCTCATCGAAGCCATAGGCGAATTTGTAAGGCTGCATCACATGCACGAAACCGGGCAACAAGGGCCCGCCTTGCGCGTGCATCGGCGCCATGCCGCCCAGGCTCATGCCGGCGATGGTGGAGCCGTGATAACCGTTGGTGCGCGCGATGATCACAGTGCGCTGCGGCTCGCCCTTCAGCTGCCAATAATGGCGGGCGGTGCGGATCAGCGTGTCGATCGCCTCGCTGCCCGAGCTGTTGAAGAAGATATGGCTGAAATGCCCGCCCAACAGGCCCGACAGCTTGGCCGCCAGCTGCACGGTGGGCGGCGTCGTCGTCTTGAAGAAGCTGTTGTAATAAGGCAGCTCCAGCATCTGCTCATAAGCCGCATCGGCCAGTTCGCGCCGGCCATAGCCGATGTTGACACACCACAGCCCGGCCATGCCATCGAGCAGGCGCAGGCCGTCGCCATCGATGATGCTGCAGCCTTCGCCGCGCACGATGATGCGGCTGCCGCCCATATCCTCCACCGCCTGCCAATCCTGTTGCGGGGCGAGGTGGTGGGCAACATCCAGCCGGCGCAATTCGGCGATATCATGGTTGCGCAGTGGCACGGCGGGCGGGTTCATAACTGGCCTTCAAGCAAGAGCGGCTGGCCGCGCAGGGCACGGCCGAGCAGGTGAAAAAACCGGGCGGACTGGGCATCGGCATCGGCGGCCCATTCCGGGTGCCATTGCACGGCCAGCACCGGGGACGCACCGATCCGGGCCGACACCGCTTCCACCATCCCGTCGCTGGCCATGGCTTCGACTCCAAGGCCGGCGGCAAGCCGGTCAATGCCCTGATAATGCACGCTGTTGACGTTCAGCGCCAGCGACTGATGCGCGCGGGCCAGCACGCCGCCGGGGATGAGCGCCACATCATGGCGGTGATCAAACATGGCCATGAACGGCACATCATCGGATGCGTGGTGCCCCGGCACATCGCGGCCAAGGCTGCCGCCCAACGCCACGTTGATTTCCTGCAGGCCGCGGCAGATGCCGAACAGCGGCTTGCCCCGCGCCAGCACCGCCTTGACCAGCGCCGCCATCATCGCATCACGGCCAGGATCAAACGGCGGCTCCCCCGCGCTGTCTTCGCCATACAGCGCCGGTTGCACATTGGACGGGCTGCCGGTGAGCAGCACGCCGTCCAGCCGGTCAATCACTTCGTGTGCCGTCATCAGATCGGGCAGGGCCGGCACCAGCAGCGCAGCACAATCGGCGTGGCGCATCGCAGCAGTCACATAACGGTTGATCACCGCCTGTGCCGGTTCCACGCCCACCGTCCGGGTGCAGCAGATGATCCCCAAAACCGGCCGGCTCATGACAGCAGCACCGCCGGCGAACAGGCATGCCAGGCCAGCCACACCGTCTCGCCCAGGGCGAAATCCTCCTGGTCCCAGCGGGTGAGGTTGGAGCGCAGCGCTTTCAGTTTCTGGCCATCGGCCAGCGCCACTTCATACAGGCTTTCGCTGCCCAGATAGGCGACATGGGTGATGGTGCCGGCCACGACATTGCGCCCCGGCGGGGCATCGCCGGGATGCGGCGGCGTGGCGGCCCATTTGTGCAGCTCGATCTTCTCGGGCCGCAGCGCCAGCCACAGGGTGGTGCCGGCGGCGCCGGTCACTCCATGATCCAGAAACACCGGCTGGTCGAAACCGGCGACCGCCACTTCGGCATGATCAGGCTCATCCACCACCAGCCGGCCTTCCAGCATGTTCACCGAACCGATGAAATCGGCAACGAAGCGGCTGGCCGGAAATTCATACAGGTCAGACGGGCTGGCCACCTGTTGCAACAGGCCGCGCTGCATCACGGCGCAGCGATCGGCCAGCGCCAGTGCCTCATCCTGATCATGCGTCACCATCACGAAGGTGATGCCCACCTGCGCCTGCAGCTGGCACAATTCGGTGCGCATCGCTTCGCGCAACTTGGCATCCAGCGCCGACAGCGGTTCATCCAGCAGCAGCACGCGCGGCCGTTTCACCAGCGCGCGGGCCAACGCCACCCGCTGCCGCTGCCCGCCCGACAATTGATCGGGCCGGCGGCTGCCCAGCGCGTCGAGCTTGACCAGCGCCAGCGCCTCTTCCACCCGGCGCGCGCGCTCGCTGCCGCCG
Organism: Sphingomonadales bacterium; assembly: GCA_027485485.1. Classification (GTDB taxonomy): domain Bacteria; phylum Pseudomonadota; class Alphaproteobacteria; order Sphingomonadales; family Sphingomonadaceae; genus Sandarakinorhabdus. Next base: position 25,232 of record JAIXQY010000107.1, read on the forward strand.
ATGCCATCCACCTTCAGGCCATAACCCACATTGTCGGCCACGCTCATGTGCGGGAACACGGCATAATTCTGGAACACCATGTTCACCGGGCGCTTGTTGGGCGGCACCTGCGTGACATCCTGGCCATCGATCAGGATGCGGCCCTCGGAGGGCACTTCAAAGCCGGCCAGCATGCGCAGCAAGGTGGTCTTGCCGCAGCCCGATGGCCCCAGCAGCGCGAAAAACTCGCCCTCGCGCACCTCAAGATCGACATTGTCGACCGCCACCACCTTGCCATAACGCTTGGTGACGCCTTCGAAGCGGATGATGCTTTGTCCTGTCGTCATGCAGCCTGCTTGGCGATATCCGCCCCCTGCAACCACAGCGCCAGCGCGGTGAGCGCGGCGGTGAGCAGGATGAGCAGGGTGGAGGCGGCATTCACCGCCGGAGTGACCGAAAAGCGCACCATCGAATAGACCTTGATCGGGAAGGTGATCGTGTCCGGCCCGGAGGTGAAGAAGGTGATGACGAAATCATCAAGCGACAGGGTGAAGGCCAGCAGCGCGCCGGCCACCAGCCCCGGCACCAGATGCGGCACCATGATGTCGCGGAAGATCAGCCATTCGCCCGCGCCCAGATCGCGCGCCGCTTCGGCCAGCGCGCCATCGAAACTGGCCAGCCGCGCCCGCACCACCAGCGCGACAAAGCTGAAGGAGAAGGTGGCGTGGGCGATGATGATGGCGCCCAGATTGGCCGGCCACGGCAGTTCGGTGGGCCATGGCACGATGGCGGTGAAGAACACCAGAAAGGCCACCCCCAGGCAGATTTCCGGCACCACGATCGGCAGGCCCAGCACCGCTTCCAGCACCGATTTGCCGGCAAAGCGGAAACGCCACAGCAACAGTGCCGCAGCCGTGCCGAGCACCAGGCTGATGAGGGTGGAGGCCGCCGCGATCACCAGCGAATTGCCGAACGCCGCCACCAGTTCGCCATCTTCCCACAGCTGCGCATACCAATCGAGGGTGAAGCCGCGCCAGACGGTGGTGCGCTTGCTGTCGTTGAAGGAAAAGGCCACCAGGCTGACCAGCGGCAGATAGAGAAACAGGCCAACTCCGGCCAGCCAGAGCCGTAGCGGCCAGCGTGCCAGATAATCCAGCGGGCCGGTTCTCATGCCCCCACTCACGCTCGCGCCTCCCGTGCGGCGCTGCGCCGGCTGATCAGCGATTGCAGCAGCAGCGCAGCGAAAGTGAGATACATCAGCAGGAATGACAGCGCCGCGCCGAACGGCCAGTCGTTGGCGGAGCGGAACTGCCGCTCGATCACATTGGCGATCATCTGGCTGTTGGTGCCGCCCAGCAGATCGGGCGCGAGATAGGCGCCCAGCGCCGGGATGAAGGTGATGATGATGCCGGAGATGATGCCCGGCAGCGCCATCGGCACCACCACCCGCCACAGCGTGGCGAGATGGCCGGCACCCAGATCAAGGCTGGCCTCGATCAAGGACCGGTCGAGCCGGTCGAGCGCCGCATAGAGCGGCAACACCATGAAGGGCAGGTGGACATAGACCAGGCCCACCACCACGGCGAAATTATTGTTGATCAGCGGCAGCGGCTCGAACGGCGGCAGGCCCGGCACCAGCCCCCACAGGCCGCCCAGCGCCGAATTGATCAAGCCTTCGGTGCGCAAGATCGCCATCAGGGCATAGGTGCGGATCAGCAGGTTGGTCCAGAACGGCAGCATGACGGCGAGCAGCAGCAGCAGCTTGACACGCGGGGAGGCAAAGCTGATGGCCAGCGCCACCGGCAGGCCCAGGATGAAGCAGATCAGGGTGGTGAGCGCCGCAAAGCCCAGCGATTTGAGCAGGATCGCCAGATAGAGCGGCTTCAGCGCCCTGGCATAGCTGCCCCAGTTGCCGGTGATGGCGATATCGACCAGCGTGCGGTTTTCGCCAAAGCTGTAGGCCCAGATCACCGCCAGTGGCGCGATGAACAGCGCGGCCAGCCAGACGATCGGCGGCAGGCCAACCGCGGCAAACACGCCGGGCGCCTGGCCGGGACGCTGTTCCTGATGGCCGCCGCTCATGCCGCCATTACCCGGGTGATGGCTTCCTCGACGGCGCGGATATGGGCGATGGACTGGAAGCGGCCATATTCGCTCTTGGCCATCGCCGGGCCCTTGGGGAAGATCACCGGATTGTCGCGATATTCGGCCGGCATGCGCGCCAGCACGGCGGCATTGGGGGTGGGATAGCGGATGGCGCTGGCGATATCGGCGCCCACCTGGGCATCGAGCAGATAGTTGATGAAGCGGTGGGCATTGTCGGGCCGGGGGCAGCCGGCGGGGATGCACAGACTGTCCGAATTGAACAGCGTGCCTTCGCGCGGCACTACGAAGGCCAGATCATCATCCTCGGCCATCACCTGGGCGATGTCGCCATTATACTCCACCACCAGATCAATCTCACCGGCGGCCAGCAGATCCTGGCCTTCATCATGGTGGAACAATTTCACATGGCGTTTCTGGCGGATCAGCATCTGCGTGACCTCTTCCATCACTGCCGGGGTGACGGCGTTCAGGGAATGGCCCAGATATTTGGCGCCCAGCCGAATGAGATCATCGCCTTCGGCCAACAGGCCGATGCGGCCGGAATAAAGATCGGAATCAAGCACATATTTCCAGCTGTCGGGCACGCCGTCCACGCGGGACTTGCGGTAGCCGATGCCCAGCGCCAGCCAGGTATAGGGCAGGGACCAGCGCCGGCCGGGATCGAACGGCACATTCACGAATTCGGGCGCGATGTTGGCGCGGTTGGGGATGCGGGCGTGATCGAGCGGGCTGAGCAGGTCCGAAATCTGCAACCGCGTCACGAACTCGTTCGATGGCACGATCACGTCAAAGCCGGGATTGCCGGCGCGCAGCCGGGCGAACAGCTCATCATTATTGGCATAGTGGCTCATCGCCACTTCAACGCCGGTGGCGGCCTGAAAACCGCTCAACGTGCTCTCGGCGGTATAGGTGTCCCAATTGTAGAAGTTCAGCCGCTGTTCCTCGCCGTTGCTGCCCTTGGGCCAAGACCGCGCACAGCCGCCCAGCGCCAGCGCCACCGCCAGACCGCCAAAGCTGCGCCGGGACAGGCGATCAGGCATTGGCCAGATACCACTCATGATCGAGTGGCGGCACCACGGCCATGTAACGCTCCTGCTCGGTGCGTTTGACGCTGGCGAACATCGCGATGGTGTCCGCGCCCAGATAGGCGGGCAGGATGGTGCCGGCGGCCAACGCCCGCACCGCGGCAAACCAGTCCCCCGGCAGGGCAGCTGCCGCCGGATCGTCGCCAGCGGCAGCGGCATAGCCATCGCCGATCACCGGCGGGCCGGGATCGATCCGGTGGGCAAGGCCATGGTGCACCCCGGCCAGCAGCGCCGCCAGCGCCAGATAGGGATTGGCATCGGCCCCGGCGATGCGATGCTCGATGTGGCGGGCGGCATCCGGCCCGGCGGTGATGCGGAAGCTGGTGGTGCGATTGTCCATGCCCCAGCTGGCCGCCACCGGGGCAAAACTGCCGGCGCGGAACCGGCGGTAGCTGTTGGCATTGGGCGCGAAGATGGCAAAACTTTCCGCCAGCGCGGCCTTCAGCCCACCGATGGCGTGCAGCAGCGGCGCATTGGGCTGGCCGTGCGGACTGGCGAAGATATTGGCACCGGCGGCATCGTTGATGGAGACATGCAGGTGCAGGCCATTGCCGGCGGCATCGGCAAAGGGCTTGGCCATGAAGCTGGCCAACATGTCGTGCCGGCGCGCCACCTGCTTCACCAGCCGCTTGTAGAGCACCACATCATCGGCCACGCGCAGCGGATCGGCGCGATATTTGAGGGTGAGCTCCATCTGGCCGGCGGCATATTCGGAAATGGCGGTTTCCAGCGGCAGCCCGGCGGCATCGGCCGCAGCCCACAGATCAGCCAGGAACGGCCCGGCATCGTCGAGCTCCTCCAGGCCATAGGTGCCGTGGGTGGCGGCCCGCGCGCCGCCCATCCGCGCCGGCTGCGGCGGCTGGCCATCGGGGCGGCTGCGATCGATCAGATAAAACTCCAGTTCACAGGCCACCACCGGGGTAAGGCCATCGGCGGTGAGCCGCTCCACCACCCGCGCCAGCACCGCCCGGCAATCAATGTCGCACACGCCGCCATCCGCTTCGAACAGGGAGGTGATCACCATCGCGTGGCCCGGCGCCGTGGGCACCAACGTGCCCGGGGCCGGGCGGGCAAAGCGATCGCTGTCGCCATTTTCCCACACCAGCCCGGTATCGAAACAATCCTGCCCGGTCACGTCCGCCACCAGGATCGACACCGGGAGCGGCCGCCCGGCGCCATAGAGCCCGGCCAGCTCGTGCACGCGGATGCGCTTGCCGCGCGCCGTGCCGGCCAGCCCGGTGAAGATGATATCCACGAAGGCGGTATCGGGATGGGCGGCCAGAAAGGCCTCAGCCTCAGCTGGGTCGGCAACGGCGGGAGCGAGGGTCATGCGTGGTCCTTTGCGTGCCACAGTTGCAAAGGCTTGAGGCGTCCGCAACCCCCGCCATTTGGCCCATGGTCGCCCCCGGCCCGCCCTTAGGTAAGCCCGCGGCTGATCAGCATTTCCTGCACGGCGCGATCGGCCATGTCGATGGCGGTGTTGGTGAAGGCAGCGGCTCCGGCATCGGCATTGGCGATGGCGATGCGGCCAAAGCTCTGCCGGCCCAATATGTGCGGGCGCTGCTCATCCGGCACGTCGGGATCATCCAGCGTGTCATAGGTATAGCTGTAGCCATGCGGCCAGCGGTTGGCGGTGATGGCCAATATGTCGCGCGCCGCATCAAAGCCGCCCGGCCCCAGCATGCGCTGCAACTGCCCCCGGATTTCGCGTTCGATGGTGGTGAAATCGGTGGCCAACATCTCGGCACGGCCGATGCGGTTCTGTTCCTTGCGCGGCAGGCCGGGCTTGTTGGGGTTGCGCACCATGTGCAGCACCACCGGTTCATCAGGCGTGGCGGCGCTGGCATAGCCGCCGATCGCCATCGGCGTGTCGAGCGCCACCGTGGTGTGATAGCCATTGGGCGCGTGGATCGCCCGCACGCCCAGTTTCGCCCACGCCTGCCAGTTGCGGATCAGCACGTTGGTATAGAGCATCGGCACCTTGGAGGCATAGAGCAGCGCCGCCTTTTGCGGGGCCGGCAGGCTGGGCACAATATAGGGAATGATGTTGTTGAAACAGGCCATGATCACATTGGCCGCCGTCACCGAAATGCGCTTGCCATCCTTCACATAGACCACGCGCACCGCCTTTTCGGTGCTGCGCGTCACCGGGCCCAGATGCTCCACCCGCACCACCATGGCGTTCAGCCGGATGCGCACCGCATTGGCCGGATTGTCGAGCGCGGCATAGCGGGCCGGGGCCAGCACCACGCTTTCCTGATCCAGCGGGCCGGCAAACACGCCGGGCACCAGCCGGCTGACCAGCATCCGCGCCACCGCGGCATTGCCATCGGGCCAGTGGAAATGCTGGGCATCGGCCTGGATCTGGCCGGGCAGCGCCATGCCGGCAAAGCCCGGCGCGCGCCGACTCAAGGCCGCTTCCCATGCCGGCAACGTGTCCACCCGCTTGTTGTTGCGATAGCCCTGGCCCACGAAGAACGGCAGGCTGGCCGGCAGCATCCTGGCCGGGCCGAGCAGGAAATTCTGGTAACTCATGCGCTTCAGGGCGTCCGCCCTGGCCTCGGGCGTGAGGCCGGGCAGATAATCCACTTGTTCAGTGTGCAGCCGGGTCAGATCGGCCCGCACGGCGGCAGACAGGGGGGCTTCGGCGAAAAACTGCTGCCAAGGCTTGCGGCCGGTGCCGGCCACCACCCGGTCACCGGCAAAATGCTCGCGGTCAAAGAAGGTGCCCGGCGCCAGCCCGGCATAGGCCTTGGTTTCATAGCGATCATAGCTGGTGAGATCGACGCCTAGATCGGCCAGCAGTTTCTTGGAGGTGAAGCTGTAGGGGAAGGGCGTTTCGATGCTCATCGTGCCGCCATAGGCTAGGATGGTGCGTCCCTGATGCTGGAACTCGTTGCGCTTGGCGTGGCCGCCGAAATCATCATGATTGTCGAGGATCAGCACCTTGCGGCCCATGCCCAGCGCCTGTGCCTGCAACCAGGCTGCAGACAGGCCGGAAATGCCGGCGCCCACGATCACCAGATCATGATGCTCGCCGCTGTCTTCGGCACTGATCGGGCCATCAAAGCCGCCATCGCGCGCCGCATGCGCCATTTCGAACGAACCGGGATATTGCCCGCGCAGGCCGGTCTTTGCCGGCGGATAGTCTGCCCCGGATTGGGCAAAGGCCGCGCCGGGCAGCGCCGATGCCCCGGCCGCCAGCGCCACGCCGCCCAGAAAATCCCGCCGCGCGATCGGGCGGCCCAGCCCCAGCGCCCGATCAGACCAGCCCGCACCGTCTGCGTCAGCCATGCCATGTCCCCCTGCTTGCTGGCTCCATGTTCGGCAGTTGCCGGCGACAAAGCAACAGGCGATTTGCGCCTTCACCCCTTGCGCTGCGGCCGTTCAGGCGACAGGCTGCACCCAACTGCTTTGAGGAGACCCGGATGCGCGCCGCCCTTGCCCTTTCCCTGCTCGCCGCGCTGGCGGCAGCGCCACTGCTGGCCCAATCGGCCCCGGCCACGCCAAAGGCCGAAATCTGCCGCAGCGATGCGCGCTATCGCCAGCAGGATTTCACCCTGGGCAATTGGGACGTGTTTTCCGGCACCACCAAGACCGCCGAAGTTTCGATGACGCTGATCCTCAATGATTGCGTGATCGAGGAACGCTGGACCAACCATCGCGGCCGCGATGACAATGGCGTTGGGCTGTTCAGCTTCTCGCCGCTGCTGGGCAACTGGGGCTATTATTGGGCCACCGATGTGGGCACCACCACCAGCTTTCGCGGCACGCTGATCAAGCCCGGTGAAATCCGTTATGTCACCGAACGGCCGCTGGGCAATGGCAAGGTGCGGCTGCGGCATTGGACGCTGTCGCAGAACCCCGATGGCAGCATCCGCGAATTGTCGGTAGGCACCGAGGATGGTGGGGCGACCTGGATCACCGAATATGATCTGAAATGGGTGCGCCGCAAATGAGCAATGGCGCATCGACCGATGGCCTGCCGGTTTCGGCTGCCGAGGTGTTTCCGGATGAAGCGCCGGCGCGCCTGGGCAAATCGCTCGCCGCCCGCCATGTTTCCATGATTGCCATTGGCGGCATCATCGGGGCCGGGCTGTTCGTGGGAAGCAGCAGCGCCATCGCCGCGGCTGGCCCGGCGGTGATACTGTCCTATCTTCTGGCCGGGGCCATCGTGCTGGTGGTGATGCGCATGCTGTCGGAAATGGCGGTGGCCATCCCCGGCATCCAGAGCTTCCCGGAATTTGCCCGGCTGGGGCTGGGCCATTGGGCCGGGTTTCTTTCGGGCTGGCTTTATTGGTATTTCTGGGTGGTGGTGGTGGCGATCGAGGCGATTGCCGGCGCGGTGATCATCCAGAACTGGGTTGCGGCCCCGGTGTGGCTGATCGGCGTGGGCCTGATGGCGATGCTCACGGCAGTGAACCTGATGTCCACGCGCTCCTATGGCGAATTTGAATATTGGTTCTCGCTCACCAAGGTGAGTGGCATCGTGATCTTCATTGCCGTCACCGCCGCGCATGTGCTGGGCTTTGGCGCCAGCGGCCCGGCGCCGGGCTTTGCCAATCTGGTGGCGCATGGCGGCTTTGCCCCCAATGGCCTGATGGCGGCGCTGGCCACCACCACCACCGTGGTGTTCGCGCTGGTGGGGGCGGAAATCGCCACCATTGCCGCGGCGGAATCGGCCGAACCCACCCGCACCGTGGCGCGGATGACGGGTTCGGTGGCGCTGCGCATCCTGGTGTTTTATGTGCTGGCCATATTGCTGATCGTGGCGGTCACGCCGTGGACCGAGATCAAGCCCGGCGTGTCGCCCTTTGTCACGGCGCTCAACACCATCGGCATTGAAGGCGCGGCCACCGCGATGAACATATTGGTGCTGGTGGCGGTGCTGTCGTGCCTCAATTCCGGCCTCTATGTCACGTCGCGCGTGCTGTTCGCGCTGGCGGCGGCGGGTGATGCGCCGCAGGCGCTGGTGCATGTGAACAAGCGGCAGGTGCCGGTGCGCGCCATCCTGATCGCCAGCAGCTTCAGCTATGCCGCGCTGGCGGCATCGGTGCTGTCGCCCGAAACCGTGTTCAGCTTTCTGGTCAACGCCTCGGGCGCGCTGATGCTGATCATCTATCTGCTGATCGCGGCGGCGCAGATCCGCTTGCGTCGGCTGTTTGCCGTGCGGGCGCCGGAGCGGCTGTCGCTCAAGGTCTGGCTGTTTCCGGGGCTCAGCCTGGTGGCAATGGCCGCCATCATCGCCATCCTGGCCGCCATGGCCGCCACGCCCAAGGTGGCGGTGGAGCTGTGGTCCAGCCTGGTCATCACCGCCATCTGTCTGGGGCTGTTTGCCGTCTTCCGGCGCGGCAAGGGCGGGCCGCTGGATCCGTTGCAGCGGTAGGGCCGCCTTCAGGAAGAACCTCAGTTTTTTGTCATGCTGAACTTGTTTCAGCATCCATGGGACGGAGACCTCGCAAGGCGCGCCTCTGGGGGCGTATGGACCATGGATGCTGAAACAAGTTCAGCATGACGGGCGCTTGGAAATGAGGCTGCTGGCGCAAGGACTGGCCAGGCCGGCTCAACCCGCCTTGGTGGCTTTTGGCGCGGCCTTCTGGCCGGGATACATCAGCCGCAGCGAGGCCGGTGCACCACATTTGCGGATCACCTGTTCCACCAGCACGGTGCGGGTCTGCACCAGCGACACGGATGTGAACGGCGAAACGCGCACCGCCGCCACTTCGGCGCCGGTGAACGGCTTGGCGCCGGCCGGGGCCGAACCGCCGCCCAGGCCAAACACCATGAAGTTCAGGAGATCGGCCAGCTGATCATTGTCGGTGATGCGTGATCGCGCCACGTTGGGCAGGCGCATCAGATAGGACCGGCCTTCGGGCAGGCACATGAACCAGCCGACCCGGCCTTTCAGCGTGGGCAGATCGGCCGGGGCCGCGTCGCCGCCGATGCCGTGGCAACCGCCGCAATGTTCCACATAATCGGATTGCGCCACATTCATCTGGCCGGGATAGGGGCGCAAGCCCGGGTCCGGCGGTTCCGGCGCGGCGGCAGACAGGCCGCTGGCGGCGGCCACCGCAAGGCTGGCGGCCAGCGCCAGTTGCAGCGCCAGCCGCCCTTGCATCACTGGGCTTCGCCCACCAGCACGGCGGTGGAGCAGTGATATTCCATGCTGCTGGTGCCGAAGCACCAGATCACATTGTTGTTCAGCTGCGGCATATAGAGCTGGGTTTCGCGATCGGTGTTGTCGCAGCCGCACTGGCCGCAGCCGGCCTTGCCGCAACAATCGCGGTAAGCGATCAGATAGGCCTTGTTGTTGTCAGGGTTGATGCAGGTGCCCACCCACGACACCGGCGACGGCTCGGTGCCGGCCGGGCAGCTGCTCACGCCGCCGCCGCAGCAGCTGCACAGCGAGCCATCAATGGCGCAATAGCGCCAGTAATCGCACTTCTTGTCGTCCTTGGTCTGGGCGTTGCGGGCAAAGGCCGTCTTGGCTTCCGGCGTGCGGTCCTTGCCGGCGGCATTAGCCCGGCTGACCGGCAGCAGCGGGAACACCGGCGCCGCGACGATCACCGCGCCCAGCTTGGTGAGGAACGATCGGCGGGAGCTGTTGCCGGCGAACGACCGCAGCAGCTTTTCACCCAGTGCATCCATGTTGAAACGGCTCATTGCGGCTTCCCCCTATCCCTGGTGACGTGCCTTACTCGGCGGCGGTCTTGATGGCGGCCGGCTTCAGGCCGGCAATATAATCATGCACATGCGCCACGCCCATTTCATGGCTGACGATCAGGCTTTCGAAATGCTCACGGCTGTTGACCAGCCCCTTGGCCAATATCTTGCCCGCATTGTCCAGCAACACGGCGTGCGGCAGCTTGTCCACCTCGAACACCCGGCCCAGCTCTTCGCCGTTGATGAACGGATAGGCGGCCAGATCATGCGTGGCGATCATCTTCTGCTGCACCGCCGGATCATCATCGCCCACGAACATCAGGCTGAGCCGTTCGGCGGCGGCAAAGGATTTCGCCACAGGGATCAAGCTCTTGCACATCGGGCATTGGGCGGAGACAAACATCAGCAGCTGCAGCCCACCAGCGCCGCCGGTAGCCCCAAGCGAAACCTTGCGGCCATCCATGGCGGTGAGCGGCAGGGCCGGGGCGAAATCACCCACGGCCGGTCCGCGATTGGCATCCAGCGCGCCGGCCGGCGCCACCCGCACGTGCAGCACGCCAACCTGCCGCGCCAGCGCCAGCCCGGCCACGACCAGCGCGCCCAGCACCAGCCATTGCAGCGCTTCGTTGATGATCAGCAGGCTCGACATGGGCAAGGCCCCTTTTTTCCGGCGGTCACCCGCGCGCCCGGCCGGGCTGAGAGCCCGCCAGGCCACGCAGGCTTTCAAACAGCAGCAGCAACAGCCAGGCCACCAGGCCCGAGACGGCCGCCATCGCCAACTCCGCCCCCGATACTGCCGCACCGGCCGGCACCACCAGGCCAATGGCCAGCCCGGCTGCCAGCGCCACATTGCGCAGCACCTGGCCCCAGCCCAGCTGCTGGCGCAAACCGGCATGGCCGCAGCCACAATCGATGTTGCGCCGGCCGCGGCCGATGTTGATTGCCATGGCGGCGGCAAAGATCAGCAGCAAGGCGATGGCGGCGATGGCGCCCAGCGGGGCAAGGCCCAGCAGCGGCGCGATCAGCAGGCCCGCCGCCACTGCCAGTTCCGCTGGCGGCAACAGCAAGGCGGCCGCGGCCACCAGCGCATCAGGCAGCAGGCGATAATTGGCGATCACTCCCGGCAGCAGCGCGCGGTGGCGTAGCTTGTCGATGCCGGCCACCAGGAACAGCAGCGCCACCAGCACGGAGACAGCGATGCTGCCGATCTGGAGAAGCTGCCCGCCCATGCCCGGCTCAGTTGCCTTCGAACAGCGAGATGATGCCGCTGCCGCCGCGCTTGATTTCCTGTTTCTGCTCAAAGGTCACGGCATCCAGCACCAGCGCGGTGCCCTCGTCGCCGCCGGTGAGGAAGATCAGCGGCTTGTCATCCTGGGTCACAGCGATATGGCCGGCATGGTCCTTGATCGGCACCCGCTTGACCACCTTGCGGGTGGCCATGTTGACCGCCCAGATTTCCTCACCCTCTTCCTTCTGCGTCCAATATTCGCCGCGATGCATCAGCACATAAAGCATGCCGGTCTTGCTGTGCAGCGCCATCATCTGGCGGCCACCGGGCATCCAGTTGATGTCCAGCGGCTTGGTGTCGCCGGGGCGCAGGCCAGCAGCGGCCTGGATCGAAAAGGCTTCGCCAATCACCGGTTCGGCGCCCAGCTTGGCGGTGCGGATCAGGCCGGTATAGGTGAGGAACACCGCTTCGCCCTTGGCGCGATCATGCACATAGGAGTCGAAGATCGGGTCTTCAGCGGCCTTGAAGAAGGGCGCGCTGTGGGTGATCACCGGCGTCTTGCCGCCCAGCTTCACCGTGGCCATCGTGCCATCGGAGCACAGTGCCGAAAAGCCCACGCCGGCCACCGGCACCATGCTGGAACAGCCGGGCAGTTCGACCACGCTGGCCAGCTTGCGCTTTTCCAGATCGACAACGTTCACCGAAGCGGCCGGGCTGAAATTATAGACAAAGCCGGTCTTGCCATCATCGGAGATGACGAAATTATTGTTCATCGCGCCGATGATCAGCCGGCCCGGCAGCGGGATTTCCGACACCAGGTTCAGCGTGTTGGAATCATAGACCGCAACATAATCCTGGCGGGTGCCGCGGTTGATCTTGGTCCAGATCGTCTCGGCGACATAGATGAACTTCTTCTTGGGATCGAGCGCCAGATCAGACCAGCGCGTGGTCTGCACCAGGCCCAGCATCTTGCCGCTGTCGCCATCCCAGATGCGGGTGCCGGGATTTTCCCAGCTGCCGCGCAGGAAACCCCAGTGCGGCGTGATCGCCGGCAGCTTGTGGGTATAGGGCTCTTCTGGCTGCAGGCCGTTCGGATCGCCGGCGGGCGGGGTGGTTTGCGCCTGGGCGCTGCCCACGGCCAACAGGCCGGCCACGCCGGCGAGCGCCAGCCCCTGCAACCGGCCAAAAGCCCGGCGCTTTGTCTTCATCGTCGCGTTGGTCATGCTTGCCTCTACCCCCAAAGCAGCCGCCGGGCCGTTTCCAACCGACACCGGCACCATCTCGACTCAGTCGGCCATGCACATCACAGCCAACCCTTCGATGCAGATGCTGGACGGGCGTCCAGTATTCGTCAAGCGCCACGTGCCTGCATGAATGACGTATGCGTTCACGGCCTATGCCAGCGGGGCAATCTCGTCCGGCCGGATCGTGCGGGCCAGATCGACCAGAGTCCTGACCGCAATGGCCTTCAGTTGCGGCATCTGGTGGGCCCAGGGCTTGCCATGGCCGGCAAAGATCGTCGTGCCCTCCATGGTGGCGCTGATGTACCGCGCCACGATTTCGGCCTGATCGGCTGACAGCGCCGGGTTCAGCGCTGCCACCTGTGCCGCCAACAGCCCATGGGCATGGGCATAAAAGGCCGCGACCCGATCGGCCACAAAGGGATTGTGGTTCGAAAGCGCCCACAATTCGGTGAACACATGGGTGGTGCGGCGGGTTGCGATATCGTCGATCACCAGGCCGATCATCAGTTCCAGCTGCACCTGCGCATCCAGCCCCGGCTGGCGCACGGTTTCATCCAGCAGCTCTTCATAATAATCCAGCAGGCTGTTCAGCATATGCTGGATCAGCAGTTCCTTGCGGGCAAAGTGATGCGTCAGCTTGCCGACCTGAATGCCGCAGCGCGTGGCGATGCGGCGCAGGGTGAAGGCGCCGGCGCCCTCGTCAATGAGCACGTCCATCGCTGCATCGAGGATCTGATCAACGGTTTCGGCGCCGCGGGCATAATGGCCGGGCCGGGGCAGGGTGGTGAGCGCGGTGCCGCGATTGCTCATGCCCTGACCCGTAAAGCCCGGCGGCCACCGCGTCCAGCCTGCCGCTTGACGAATCCTTGATGACTGTCCAGATTTGGCGGATTGCTGCGTTGCAACAGCGGGGCGGTGCTGCCCCAATCAGGAGCCACGGATGATCAAGCCCAGCCTGTATCTTCTTGCTGTTGCCGCCGGGATGATCGCATCGGCTGCCCATGCCGATCCCAAGACCAATTTCGTTTCCCGCTGCGGCATGTGCCACCAGGCCGGCGGTGAGGGGCTGGCCGGCCAGTTTCCCAAGCTGGCCGGGCGTGCGGCAGCCATTGCCCAGGCACCGGAAGGCCGGCGTTACATGGCCCGCGTGGTGCTGAATGGCATGGCCGGCCCGATCGAGGTGGAAGGCGCCCGCGTTGCCGGTGTGATGCCGGGCATGGCCGCCGTGTCGGATGCCGATATCGCCGAAGCGCTGAACCACGCGCTGACTCTGGGCAAACCGGCCAAGCCGGCCAAGCCGTTCAAGCCGGCCGAGATTGCGGCCGTGCGGGCCGAAGGCCGCCCCACCATGGCGGACAACCGCGAACTGCGCGCCAAGCTGGTGGCCGACGGCGTGATCAAATAAGCGCCGGGGCTAGACTGGCCGGGACTGCCGGATAGGTTTCCACCACATCCCCCAGCGAAGCTTGCAGCGGGCCTAACCAGGCATCGAAGCGCTTCCAATGGTCAACGCCATCGGTGAAGATCGGCTGGCGCACTTGTTCGGAACTGGCGGTGCGCACCGCGCGGTCGGTCTGCCAGAAGGTCAGGCAGGCCGGCTCGAAGTCCACGCCAACATGCGCCAGCAGCCGGCGCACTTCGGTTTCGGTGTCGGCCACCATCTGTTCATAGATCACGCGGTGCACCAGCCCCGGTGCGGCGGCATCGAAATGCGCCATCAGCCGCACATAATCGCGATAATAACGCCCGATATCGCCCAGATCATAGGAAAAGCCCTGGCCGCGGGCAAAATGCTGTTTCCAGCCGGAAAAACAGCAGCCCATCGGATGGCGGCGGGCATCGATGATGGTGGCCCCGGGCATGATCAGCCGGATCAAGCCGGTGTGCTGCCAATTGTTGGGCATCTTGTCGATGAAATGCGGCCGGCCCAGCTGGCGGTGGATGCGGGTGCGATCCAGATATTCCTCACCCAAACGGCGGCGGTCCGCCGGCCCAAGGCTGGCATAAAGCGTTGCCAGATCGGGAAATTCGCCGCCATCCACCCGCGCTGCCAGCCGGCTGGCGATCATCATCAGATCGGGCAGTTCCATCGTGCCTTCGATCCGGCTGTGGCTGGCCAATATCTGTTCCACCAGCGTTGATCCCGATCGCGGCAGGCCGACGATGAAGATGGGATCGCGCGCCGATACGCCGCCATCGCGCGCCGCGGCCAGAAACGGCGCCGGAAACGCCGCGGCCGTGGCGGTGATTTCACTGGCAAAATCATCGGCATCATAACGCAGCAGCGTGCGGCGCAGCCGGTTGCCCCGATCATAATGGCCAAAGGCGGCCGAAGCATCGCCCTGATCCTCGGCTGCCTTGCCCAGCGCGAAATGCAGGTGGAAAACATCCTCGGCCCGCTCACTGCTGTCGCTGCCCAGGCTGGCCAGCGCTGCCGACATGGCGGCCAGGTCGGCGCTGTTGAGCTTGACGGTCTTCAGATTGGCCAGGCTCCACCAGGCCTCCCCCAGCGTGGGCTTCCGCGTGACGGCCTCGCGATAGGCAGTCACGGCTTCGGCCTGGCGGCCCAGTGTTTTCAGGACATGGCCCAGATTCTGCCACACCATCGGCTGATCGGGCCGCGTTGCCAGCAACTCCTGATACAGCGCGCGGGCGCCATCCTGATCGCCCAACTGCACCAGCACCGATGCCAGGATCAGCCGATAGCCGGGGTTGGGAATCGGCGATGCCTGCAAGGTGCGGGCATGCTCCAGCGCTTCAGGCAGGCGGTTGGACTGCATCAAAAGCCGGATCAAAAACTCGCGCGCCATGTCATAGCCGGGAGCGAGCGCCAGCGCCGCCTGCACCAGCGCGGTGGCGCCGGCCATGTTTCCCTGCCGCCACTGCAGTTCGCCGCGCAGGCGCAGGGCGGGGGCATCTTCGGCCTTGCCCATGGCGCGCTTGTCCAGTTCGACCAGCGCGGCATCGAAGTTTCCATCATTCATCGCCATGGCCGCCGCGATCAGCACCGGATCATTCGCCGCCGCGTTCACGCCGGTCAGATCGGCGCGCCAGCCATCGCCATCGCGGCCGGCGGCGCGATACTGGCCGGCCAGGCAGAACCAGCCATCGGCAATCGCCGGCAACTGGCTGGTGAGTGTTTCCAGTGCGGCGATGGCCTGGCCGGTTTCGCCGGCGGCAGCTGCCGTCTGGCCCAGTTCCCATTGCACGGCCGGCACGGCGGGATGGCGGCGGGCCAGATCGGCCAAAATGGGCAGCGCCTGCCCGAATGCACCGGTGCCGCGCAGCGCCTGTGCCAGCCGCAATTGCGCCTGCGGCTGATCGGGCGCTGCGGCCAGCGCTGCCTGCGCCGCTGCCAGTTCCGCTTTGGCCTCTGGAGTCGTTTCCGGCGCGTGCGGGGCCAGATCGGTGGTGCCGGCAGACATGAATAATCCTCCACATGGCCCATGCCACCGTGTTGGATCACGGTTGGCGGCGGCTTGCCGGCTTCATAGTGGCAAAATGTCCCTTGATTCTAGCTGTGCATGCAACATGCTTGTCACAGTTGCTCGCAGAGGCAGCATTTTTGGTGGGCGTTGCGGTGCCAGTGTGGGCGCAGCAGCGGCAGCCGACGCGGAGTCTGGGGAGGCGGTCGCGTAACTCTTTCAGGGGGACTATGTTGATGATGATTGCCAGCCACCGCCGCCAAAGGCTTCTGCGCCTGCTCGGCGTGACCACCATCCTGTCGGGCCTGGGCGCACCGGCCCTCGCTGCCGCCGCCGAAGACCAGCCGGCCGCCGCGGCCGCTGCCGCCGAAGAGGAAGGCTTTGAGGAAATCATTGTCACCGCCACCCGCACGGCCACCAATATCCAGAAGGTGCCGATTTCGATGCAGGCGCTCAGCGCCGAGACGCTGACGCAGCGCGCCGTGAAGGGCCTCACCGATTTTGCCACGCTGATGCCGTCGGTGTCGTTCGCGGGTCTGGGCCCCGGCCGCACCGAAGTCTATTTCCGCGGCATCGTGCCGGCGGGTGGCGCCTATCCCGCCACTGGCTATTATCTCGATGACATCTCGATCAACGTGAACGGTGTGCCCGATGTGCACATTTACGATATCGAGCGGGTCGAGGCCCTGTCGGGGCCGCAGGGGACGCTTTTTGGCGCCGGCTCGCTGGCCGGCACGGTGCGCATCATCACCAACAAGCCCAAGCTGGGCGAGTTTTCCGGCGGCATCGATCTGGAAGGCAACAAGTTCGGCAAGGGTGACAGCGGCGGCCAGGCCCAGGGCTTTGTGAACGTGCCCTTGGGCGAAACCCTCGCCGTGCGCGCCATGGGCTATTACCGCCGTGAAGGCGGCTATGTGGACAACGTCGCCAACAACGGCCTGTTTGCCGATGGCACCCCGGCGCGGCTGAACCTGGGCGATTCCAACCCGGCCACCAGCTTCACGTTGAACAACCGCAATTTCGTACAGGATGATTACAACAGCATCGATGAAGTTGGCGGCCGGCTGTCGTTGCTGTGGGAACCAGCGGAAGGCTGGAAGATCAACCCGCAGATCACCGCCCAGCGCCAGATTTCACGTGGCTATTTCGGCTTCGATCCCGATGTGGGCGATCTGCAGGTGCATGATTATGACAGCACCCGTCAGGACGACAAATGGTATCAGGCGCAGATGACGGTGAATGGCCATATCGGCGATTTCGAACTGGTCAGCGCCACCGGCTATTTCCGCCGCAATATCAAGCTGCTGAACGATTATACCTATTATTCCGTGGCCTATGACAGCTTCGGCCCCGGATATGAATCCTATCTGCAGTTCTTCGACAAGGCGGGCTGCACCGGTGCGGGCGCCACGCTGCGCTGCACGACGCTGATCAACCCGCAGCAATATTACAGCGGCAACCGCAACGAGAAGATCTTCACCCAGGAATTGCGCCTGAAGGCCCCGTCCAGCTGGCCGGTCGATATCACCGTGGGCGGATTCTACCAGTTCCAGAAGAACGAGATCAACGACGATTACGCCACCCGCGGCCTGTCCAACATCGCTGGCTATACCGAAGCCGGCGGCGGTGACCGTGCTGATTTCGCCACCTCGTTCGGCCGCCCGGTGGCGCAGGGTGGCAGCATGATCCTGGGTTCACCGGCGGTGAAGCGTGATGCTTTCTACCTGACTGAGCAGAACCGCACCACGCGCGATTATGCCGTGTTCGCCGAAGGCCATTACAATATCACGCCCGACATCAAGGTGACCGGCGGCGTGCGTTACTTCTGGACGGAGCTTGATGTTGTCGGCTTTGCCGGTACGGCCGGCTCGGCGGCCAACGTCCGCAGCCTGTTCGTGCCCACTGGCGCGGCCGGCTGCCCGACTCCGTTCCCGGCCGAGCGCTTGCAGTGCCTTAACACCAACTTCTCGCGACCCGATCACAAGCTGGTCTATCGTGAGCAGGGTGTGACCTACAAGATTGCCGCCGATTGGCAGGTCGCGCCAGACAAGCTGATCTACGCCAACTATTCCACCGGGTTCCGCCCTGGTGGCCAGGGCCGGCCGCTGCGCATTGGCGGCGTGGTCTATGCGGTGGCGCCGTTCCGCTCGGAAGATCTGATCAACTATGAAATCGGCTTCAAGTCGACCTGGAACAATATCTTCCGCTTCAATGCCGCCATCTACCTCGAAAAGTGGAAAGATCTGCAATATGGCGTCGTCGTCTCCGGCGCGCAGGGGGCCGGCATCACCGGCAACGCCGGCAATGCCGAAGTGAAGGGCGTTGAATTCGAAGCCGATCTGAAGCTGGGCAAATTCACTCTGTCCACCAATGGCGCCTATAACGACGGCAAGCTGAAGGGCAATTTCTGCAACTTCCGGGCCGATCCGGCGACATTGACCATCGGTCAGGCGCCAACCTGCGTCGCGGGTCAAAACTTCCCGGGCAATCCGCCCACGCCGCAGGTTGCCGCCGAGGACGGCACCCGCCTGCCGCGCCAGCCCAAGTTCAAGGGCACCACCTCGCTGCGCTTTGATTCGATGCTGGGCCAGTATGATTTCTATGCCCAGGGTGCCGCCTTGTACCAAACCGGCGCAACCCAGGATCTGAACGTGGCGCTGAACGATCTGCTGGGCAACACGCCCGGTTTCGTGTCGTTCGACTTTGCGGCCGGGATCAAAAAGGACAAGTGGACGCTCGATCTGTTCATCCAGAACGCCTTCGACAAGCGCGGCCAGCTGACGACCAACACCTTCTGCGCGATCGCGATCTGCTCTGACTCCTCGCGCGCGTTTGTCATCCGGCCGCAGTTCTTCGGCATGCGGGCCGGCTATCGCTTCTGACCTGAAGCACAACAGACAGAAATGGAGGCGCGGTCCAGCCTGGACCGCGCCTCTTTTTTTGGCCGGGCATGTTGGCGCGAGGCCGGCTCGGTTTGCGCAAGCGTGCTTCAGTCTCTCTTCAGATCATTTGATCCACCCGCAAAGGCGTAGCGGTCGATTGCTGTTGGGGAAAGGCGCCGCACATGGGCGCGGTCATGGTGATGATGCGCCTGGCCGCAGGGTCAAAACAGCCAGGCGCATCACCACGGTGCAACGTCCGATTGGGAACGTTGACTGGGATGCCGCTGCCAGCTGGTTGAGGGTGACAAGGCGGTCGTGCTGACAGTGCATGGCCGAGGGTCTGGCGACCTGCACCTCTTATCACGACCACGCCCGTCCAACTGCCGGCTGCGGCCCCATGCTGCCGCTTTTGGCAAGAGTGTGGGTCGACCACTCTTGCCGCCACGGCTGCATCACACCCCGGTGCGACAGGCATCGCGGCCTGGCCCCGGTAAAACGCGTGCCGAACCAAGGCTCGGCACATGCATCCTTATCAACAAAGCCGGCGGCCAGAGCCAGTTACATAGGCGTGACCCGGCTGTGAAAAATTCGTGATACGGTATAAATCCCTATATTGCGCAAGCAAATATGCCTTGAGGGAGTAGGATATGGCAGGGGTCGAAACCGGGGCAGAGGTGGCTGAAACAGGCGATATGGCGGCGCGGGTGGCTATCGGGGTGCACGGCCCGTTTCGCATGTTTGCGGCCGATGGCACGCGCATCGAACTGGCCAGTCGCAAGGGCATGGCGCTGATCGCCATGCTCGTGCTGTTGCCGCGCCAGGAACATAACCGCGACTGGTTGCGCCGGCAGTTGTGGGGCAACCGCGAGGAGGAACAGGGCCAGGCCAGCTTGCGCAAGGAATTATCCCGCCTGCGCAAGGAACTGGATGAAAAGGCCCCAGGCCTCTTGTGTGCCGAAGGCCGCCGCGTGTGGCTGGATCCGGACCGATATGAACTGGTGCCGCCCGAACCCGGCCAAAGCCTGCTGGAGGGGCTGGACATTGCCGGCGCCCCGCAGTTCGAAGCGTGGCTGGCGCAACAGCGCAGCGAAACCCCGCACCGGCCGCAGAATTTCGCCGCGCCGCGCCAGGCATCCGGGCTGGCGGTGCTGCCGTTCGTCAACGAAAGCGGCGATGCGCAAAGCGATTATCTGGCCGCCGGCATCGGCGATGAGCTGGCCGATCGGATCTCGCGGCTGCGCTGGATCAAGGTGATCGGTTCGGGCAGCAGCTTTGCCGTGGGTGGCGGGGAGGATGTGCTGGCCGCCGGCCGCCGGCTGGGCGCCGCCTATGTGTTTGGCGGCCGGCTGCGGCGCGGGCTGTCGGGGTGGCAATTGTCGGGCCGGTTGATGGCCTGTGCCGATGGCGAAATCATCTGCTCGCCCTCGCTTGAGCTGCGCAATCCACAGGAATCCAACGCGATTTTGCCCATCGTCGATCAGATGGTGGCCCTGCTGGCCGAACGGCTGGACGACAGCGAACAGGAACGGGTGGCGGCGCTGCCGCTGGATCGGCTGGACGTGAATGATCTGATCTGGCGCGGACGTTGGCATCAGAACCGTCTGTCTCAGCCTGAACTGGACAAGGCGCAGGATTATTTCGCCAGGGCGGTGCAGATGGCGCCGGAATCGGCCAATGCCGCCATCGAATATGCCCAGAATTTCGGTTACCGCCTGTGGAGCCGGCGCGCTGCTGCCGGCGAAGTGGAAGCCTTTGGAGAGGCGGCGCGACGGGCGGTTGATCTGGACCGCCGCGATGGCCGCGCCCATATGCTGGTGGGCATTTCGGAAATGTGGCTGCGCCGCATGGGATCGGCCGAAACCTGGTTTCGTGAAGCCATTGCGCTGTGCCCCAGCCTGGCCATGGCGCATGAACAGATGGGCACGATGCAGACCCTGAACGGCCGGCCGGTGGCGGCGGCGGAATGGCTGGAGGTGGCGCTCACGCTGTCGCCCCATGATTTCCGGCGCTTCTATCGGGAGGCGGAACTGGCCATGGCGCTGTTGCTGCAAGGCTGTTGGGCCGAAGCGCTGGAACATGCCGAAACCGCCATCGCGCTGCAGCCCGGCTATTGGTATGCCCATGTCGTGCGCATCAACGCGGCCTGGCGACTGGGTGACGATGCGGCGGCGACCGCGGCCATGCAGCAACTGCACACGGCCCGGCCCAGCTTTGGCCCCGGCCATATCGATTGGATTCCGTTCCGCAACGCCGTTCTCAACGCCTGGCTGAAAGAGCCTTGGGCTGCGTTGCAATCGGGCTGAACTGGCATCATTCTGGGGGATGGCATGGCGGGTTTGAAGCTGAAATATCCGGTGGCGCCAGGCCCGCAGCATTGGCATCTGGCCGGCCAGGATCTGGCGCAAATGGCGTTCCGGCTGGAACGTCTGGCCCCCGGCACCGGCCTTGGTGCCCGGCTGAAACGCTGGGTGATCCTCGCGGCGATGGGGATCGTGATCTGGCTGGCGAAACGGCTGGGCACTTGGAAAGTGCCGTTCACCAATCTCACCATCATGGCCAGCCACGATGCCGTTATGGCGGTGCTGGGCGATCCGGGGCGTTATCCGGTGCCGTTTGGCCCGGAAATGGTGCTGATGGCGCATGGCCCCGCCGCTGCCCATCCGGCGCTGCGGCCCCCGTTCATGCTGGGCACCGAGGGCCCCGATCACACCAGCCAGCGCGCCCTGGTGGAGGCTGCGATGGCCGCCGGGCCGGGCTGGAAACAGCGGTTCATGGCCGATACCGGCGCCATCACGGCGGGGCTGCTGGCCAATGCCGATGGCCAGATTGATGTGATGAAGGATGTGTTTGCCCGGGTGACGGCGCAAACCGGGGCGGAGTTTCTTGGCTTGGCCCCGCCGGATGTGGACGAATATTCGGATTGGACGCTGGCAATGTCGGCCATGTTGTTCGGCGATCCGATCGGCGATGCCCTCACCCGCGATCTGGCCCAGCACGCCGGTTGGCGGCTGCGCGGCCTGATCGATGCGCAACTGTCCGGTGCGGTGGCAACATTGGCACCATTGGATGGCGCCGGGCGCGATGCGCTGGCCGCCCGCCACGGCCTGATGTGGGCGCTGGCAGCGACCAAGCTGGCTGGCGGCACCGCGCTGGCCCCGGCCGATCATGCGCTGATCCGTTCCATCATCACCGGCCTTGCCATCGGCCTTGGCCCCACCACCACGCTGGCTGGCGGCAAGGCCTTTGATTGGCTGTTGCGCCACCCCGGCCCGTTCCAGATGGCGGTGGACGCTGCGCAAGCCGGCGACCGGGACGCTGTGCGCCGCATCGCGCTGGAAGCCTGCCGCATGGCGCCCGCGCTCGATCCTGGCCAGTTCCGCAATGGCCCTGATGGCAGTGTGGTGCTGGCGGCAACTGCGGCGGCGATGCACGATGCGAGGGTGTGGCCCAACCCCGGCCGCTTCGATCCGGATCGCTGGGCGGGCCGCGAGCATGCGCCCAATCTGATGTTCGGCCACGGCATCCACAATTGCATCGGCCAGTATATGAGCGTCGAGCAGATGACCGACATCATGTTGGTGCTGTTCGCGCAGCCGGGCCTGGCCCGCGCCGGCAAGACCGAGCTGGCCGGGCCGTTCCCGCGCCGGTTGGAGGTGCGTTATGGCCCGGCCATCCCCGCCGGCCCGGCCGTGCATGCGATGATCACGCTGAACGTGCCGGTGCTGCGCGCTGTGGCCGATGCGCCCGCCGAACTGGCCGGGCTGGAGGCTGAGCTGATGGCCTTTGGCAACCCCGCCGGCGCCGATGTGCGCGCCTGGCTGGATGGGGCTGGCGGGGTGCATTATCTGTCGATCAATGCGCTGGATGTCGGCACGCCGGCCAGCCCGGATGTGCGGCTGCTGGTGGAAATTTCGGCCGATGGCGAAGCCGAACAGGTGTTGGCGGCCATCAGCGCGGCGCCGCCGCCGGCGCTGGCCGCGTTGATCGAACGGGTCAGTGCCTGGGATGGCCAGAATCTCGCTGGCTTCCTGGGCCGCCACCGGCTGGATGTGCAGCCGCGGCCGTGGGGCACCACTGGCCTGCTCTATAACGGCTCCACCGGCTTCACCATGGCGATGAAGCGCCGCCGCCGCGCGCTGGCCGATTTCGTGCGCCGCGCGCTTGATCATGTGCAGGGCGACAGCGGCGGCGCGGCTCAGCCGGCGCTGGCGGCGGTGGCCGCCATCCGCGCCATGCTGGCCGATCCGGCCAGCGCGCCGCCTCATCTCAAGGAGGAAGCGGAGGCCCTGCGCCCGATGCTGTTCGTGCCGGGGCGGCAACGGCTGGCCTTTGTGCATTTCACCATGCCGGGCCTGATCGAAGGTCTGTTCAGCCATATCTTCTCGCGGGCCGGCTGGTGGATTGCCGGCCTGTTCCTGCTGCCCGGCATCGTGGTGGCCAGCGGCCTGTGGGCGTTGCTCGGGCCGGGTCTGATCCTGGTCAAGATTCTGCTTTGGTTGGTGCTGATCCTGCTGGCTTCGGCTGTGTTGTGGATGCTGATGCTGTTTGGCATCAAATCCTGGCTCAACCGGCTGGAAGCAACCGACGCGCCCGACACGCGCGACCCCGATCTGGCCCGGCGCCTGGCCATTGCGGCACGCGAAAACGCCCCCGGCCACGAACAGAGCCACATCATTTCCTGTTCGGATTTC
>JAIXQY010000163.1 GCA_027485485.1 Sphingomonadales bacterium
GCAATCCCGCCACCACTTGTGCCGAAATTGCCACCCAATGGACCCGAACAACGCTTGCACTGCCGCCGGCCAAGCCTGTAACCATCAGAATCTTAACCCAGCAAGAAGGGCCTCAGCGTGACCGAAGCCGATGGCCGCCCTGGCCGCAGCCATGATGCCGATGCCACCCGCGCCGATATCCTGCGGGTGGCCGCGACCGAGTTTGCCGCCAAGGGCCTGGCCGGCGCCCGCATCGATGAAATTGCCGAAAAAACCCGCAGTTCCAAGCGGATGATCTATTATTACTTTGGCAGCAAGGAAGAGCTGTACCGCGCCGTGCTGGAGCAGAATTATGCCGGCATCCGCGAAGCCGAGGCCGATCGCCATTTCGAAGACCTGCCGGCCATCGACGCGCTGCGCGCCCATGTTGAACACACGCTGGATTATCACCTGGCCCATCCGGAATTCGTGCGGATGGTGATGAATGAGAATATCCATCAAGCTCAACATCTTGGCGGCGTTGAAGGCATCCGCGACCGCAACAGCCGGGTGGTTGCATCGATGCAGGCCATCATCGACAAGGGGGTGGCGGAAGGCAGTTTCCGAAGCGGGATCAACCCATTGGAATTGCACCTGCAAATCTCGTCCCTGTGCTTCTACATGGTGTCCAACCGCTACACGATCAACACCATCTTCGGGCTGAACATGGCCGATCCGGCGGTGATCGCGCCGCGCCGCGCCGCCATCGTTGAAACCGTGCTGGCATCGGTTCGCCGCACCGCCTGAAAATCAAGCCAAAGCAAGGGATACGCCCTTGCCGCCAAATTCTCGCCGCGTTATGGACGAACTGGTTCATACAATAAGACAACCATGGGGGGAACATGCTGATCAGGCCCTTGATCGTGGCAGCCATGGCCGGGCTCGCGCTGGCAACGCCGGCCTCAGCCCAGCGCCCGGCCGCTCCGCGCGATTTGCCCACGGCAGCTGCCGGGCCGGCACTTGGCGATCCCATGCCCGATCGGGCGCTGGCCTTTCCGGGCGGCGTCACTGGCTTGGCTGATGTGATCTTCTCGACCGTCAACGGGTTCAGGCCGTTACGGCTTGATCTTTATCGCAAATCCGCTGCCGGCCCGCGCCCGCTGGTGATCTATGTCCACGGCGGCGGCTGGGTGGGCGGCCACACGCGGCAAGCTGGTGCCATCGCCGATTTTCCGGCAGCGCTGGCTGGTCTGGCGGCAGAAGGCTTTGTGGTGGCCAGTCTGGAGTATCGGCTGGCCGGCGAAGCTCCGCATCCGGCCCAGTTGCAGGATGTGCGGGCCGCCGTCCGCTTCCTTAAGGCCAATGCCGCGCGCTATGGCATTGATCCTTCACGCATTGCGTTGTGGGGCGGTTCCGCGGGTGGCCATCTGGCGGCACTGGCTGCCACCAGCTGCCGCGATGCCAGCCTTGATCCCGCCCCCCGCCCAGGCCAAACGGCGGCACCGGCGGGCGACACCTGCGTGCAGGCCGCCGCCATCTGGTATGGCGTGTTTGATTTCGCGCCGATCCTGGCTCGCCAGGCCCAACCAGGTGCCCCGGCGGCGGAGAACCAACTATTGCGCTGCACGCCGGCCACCTGTGCGGCAGAGCGTGTGGCCGCCGCCAGCCCGGCCCACTATTTCAGCCGCAACGATCCGCCCTTCCTGCTGATCCACGGCATCAACGATCGCACGGTGCCGGTAGAGCAGTCGCGGCTTGCCGAAGCCGGACTCAAGGCCAACGGCGTTCCAGTCAAGGCGATCTTTATTCCCGGCGTGGATCATAGCTTCATCGCTCCTGATGCCGCCACCACCCACGCAGCCACGATGACGGCGGTGAATGCCACCTTCGACTTTTTCCATTCGGCGCTGGGAGCCTCCAAATGAAGGCTTTCATGGGCGTAGCAGCTACATTGTTGCTTGGCCTAACCCCGGCCGCTGCCCAGCAGGTGGCAGTCGACACTGGACTGTTGGCTGGCAGCACCATCGATGGCGGCGTTAAGGCCTTCATGGCCGTGCCTTTCGCGGCACCGCCGCTGCGTGAACTGCGCTGGAAGGCGCCGCAGCCGGTGCAGCCATGGCGCGGTGTGCGCGATGCCACCCAGCCGGCGCCCATGTGCCTGCAACCAGGCCGCGGCCGCACCATGAATCATTATTTCGGCAATGAGGCCGTGTCAGAGGATTGCCTCTATCTCAACGTCTGGACCCCGCCCGGCCCGGCCCCGGCCGGCGGCTGGCCAGTGGTGGTGTGGATCTATGGCGGTGCCTTCAGCGTCGGCTCCACGTCGATGGCCAATTATTCCGGGGCCCATCTTGCGAAGAAGGGCGTTGTCCAGGTCAACATCGCCTATCGCGTTGGGCCGCTTGGTTTCCTCGCTCACCCTGAACTCAGCCGCGAAGGCGGCGGCCACAGCGGCAATTATGGTCTGATGGATCAGATCGCCGGCCTGAAGTGGGTTCAGCGCAATATTGCGGCCTTTGGCGGCAATCCCGGCAATGTCACCATTTCCGGGCAGTCTGCCGGGTCGATGTCGGTCGGCACGCTGCAGATGTCGCCGCTGGCCAAGGGCCTGTTCCACCGTGTGGTGGGCATGAGCGGCAGCCCGATGCGCCCGCGCGGCGCGGTGCCACTGGCCGAGGCAGAAGCGCAAGGCTTGGCCGTGCAGACAGCACTGGGCGCAACCGGCATCGAAGCGATGCGCGATCTGCCGGGTGATCGCGTGCTGGCCGGTGCGGCCGGCGTGCCGCGCGACGCGCTGGTGGCCGATGGTCATGTGTTGACCGGCGATGCCGCGGCGACCTATGCCGCCAGTGCCCAGAGCAAGGTTCCGGTGCTCATCGGCTTCACCCGCGACGAAGCCTTTGCCAGCCTGGGCCCGGTAAAGACCAAGGCCCAGTTCCAGGCCGCCGTGCGCGCCCGCTTCGGCAAACAGGCTGTTGAGGTGCTCGACAGCTATGGCCCCAAGACCGAAGCCGATCTCTATCGTTCGCTCAACGATCTGCAACGTGACATGAGCATTGGACAGCAGGTGATGGGCTGGGCCACCGCCCAGGCGAAGGCCGGCAGCCCGGCCTATGTCTGGATGTTTGCACGCCGCCAACCCTATGCACCGGGCATCCGTTTTTCCGATCATGATGCGGCCACAGCGGGTGCCTATCACACCGGCGATGTGCCCTATTGGTTCCAGACTCTGGACAGCCTCAACCTGTTCCGCACCACGCGCGACTGGTCGGCGCAGGATCGGGCGCTGGCTGAACAAATGTCGGACATGCTGGTGCGCTTTGCGCAGGGCAACGCACCGTCGGCCAATTGGCCCAGCTTCGATCCGGCCAATCCGCGGCTGATGTGGCTCGATCTTGAGTCTCGTCCGATCGACTGGCCGCGTGCCGGGCTGGTGGCCGCGCTGAATCCAAAGCCGGCGTCGCGCGTGTCGGCCACCAGGCGTGCCCGTGACTAAGTTGCTGATTGCGCTGCCGATCCTGGCCGCCGCCGTCATCAGCATGGCGGCGGCGCAGGAAGCCAAACCCGACCTGTCGCTGCTGCCCGAAGGGCCCGGCCGTGAGCTGGTTGGCGCGAAATGCGGCACGTGCCACAATATTGCGATTGTGGCCGGGCAACGCCGTGATCGCATAGCCTGGGAACAATCGATCGAACAGATGATCGGGCGCGGCGCTGAGATCAGCGATACCGAATTTGAAGTGATCGCTGCTTATCTGGGCAAGAATTTCGCGCCTTGACTGATCTCAGGGCAGCGCGAACGCCATCACCACGTCGCTGGCCAATGGGCTGTCGAGAAAACTGCCACCGGTGGCGGTGATCACCACATATTGGCGGCCGTCCTTGCCGCGATAGGTTGCCGGCGTGGCATGGGCGGCGGCCGGCAGTCGATATTCCCAAAGCATGTTGCCCGTCGCGCTGTCGAAGGCGCGGAAGCGGCCATCATCGCTGGCGCCGATGAAGGTCAGGCCGCTGGCCGTGCTGATCGGCCCGCCGATGTTGGGCCGGCCGGTCAGCCTTTTGCCTTCCGGCAGTTCGTCGGTCACGCCCAGCGGCACAGCCCAGGCGATCTTGCCGGTGCTGGTATCGACAGCCGACAATTTGCCCCACGGCGGCTGCTGGCACATCAGCTTGCTGCCGGGCAGTTGGAACCGCCCGCTCACCGGCCCGCGCTCCACCGGCAGCGGGCCTTTTGATGGCACCAGTGCCGTCACTTGGCCCAGTTCCGACGTGTTGACGATCAGATAGCGGCGATCGGCGGCAAAGGTGAAGCCGCCCCAGTTGCCACCACCCTGCAGGCCAGGGAAGGAAATCGTCACCTCGTTGAAACCGACCGGCACATACAGGCCGCCCGAAACCATCTTGTTCCCGGTGACCCAATCGGTGCAGCCGGCCTTCAGTTCGGGCGTCACGTCGGCCACATCGTCCATGCTGAAGCTGGTGCGGGACAAAGGCGGCGTCACCTGCGGGATCGGCTGGGTGGGCGATGTTATTTCGCCGGGCACCTTGCTGGCCGGGAATTTGACCTGCTTGACGGGAAACACCGGCTTGCCGGTCACCCGGTCCAGCACGAACACCAGACCATTCTTCGAAACAATCGCCACCGCCGGGATGCGGCGCTTGCCCTTCATCACATCGAACAGCACCGGCGGCGCCTGCAGATCATTGTCCCAAATGTCGTGACGGACAACCTGGAAATGCCACAGCCGCTTGCCGGTGGCCGCATCGGCCGCCACCAGCGTGGAGGAATAGAGATTGTCACCCGGCCGGTCGCCGCCAAAGCGGTCAAAGCTGGGGGCGGCAAAGGGCATGTAGACAATGCCGCGATCGGCATCGACGGTCATGAAGCCCCACACATTGGCGCCCGACCGGGCATCGGCGCCGCCCTGGCCCCAAGTTTCGTGAAAGGCCTCGCCGGGGCGCGGCACGCTGTGAAATACCCACACCAGCTTGCCGGTGCGGGCATCCCATGCCCGCACATCGCCGGCGGCCCCGCGTGGCGGGAATTCCTGTACCGCCGATCCGGTGATGACCAGATTCTGCCAGACGATCGGCGGTGAGGTCATGCCGTATTGGCGCGTTTCCAGGCCGTTCAAGATCTCGGGCGTTCTGAGATTGACCACACCGTCCAGCCCGAAGCCGGCTGCGGGCTTGCCGGTGGCGGCATCCAGCGCCAGCAGCCGGCCATCGCGGGTGCCAAAAAACAGCCGGGGCTGGGTCTGCCCGTCGCCCGGCCAATATTCGACCCCGCGCACGCTGGGCTGGCCGGGTCCGGGGATGGTGGCCACCCACAATTCGCGGCCGGTTTCCGGTTCCAGGGCAACCACCCGGCCATAAGGAGTGGTGGTGTACATAACGCCATTGATGATCAGGGGCGTCGCCTGCGAACCGGCGAAGCGGCTGCGCTGGCGGGTGAAGGCACCGCCACCAGCGGCGGCCGGTGGCGGACCCACCGCTTCGGCGGCGCGCTGGGCGGCGGCGGCCGCGTCAACCTGTGCCACATCGGCGCTGGCGGGGCGCATGTGATAGGTCCAGGCCGGTGCCAGCTGCGCCACATTGGCTGGCGTGATTGCTGCCAGCGGGCTGTGGCGTTGGCCGCCCTTGTCATGACCATAGGTTGGCCAGTCGCCCGCCGCTTGCGCGAACAGCTGATGGGCTGGGCCTGCGGCCAAAACCCCAGCCAGCAGCATCGGTATCAGACGCATTGCCAAGCTCTCCCTGTTTTTATATGTACCAGTTCGTACACATACGATCGTGCCGCTGCAACCCCCTGCCATTGCCCGGATCCACACCGGCTGGCAGGACAGGATGACGGATTACGGTTAGGGGGATTTTGCGATGACATCGGCACAACCGGCCGCCATTCATGTGTTGAACGGCCCCAATCTCAACCTTTTGGGGGAGCGCGAGCCGCAGATCTATGGCCATGAAACACTGGCCGATGTTGAAACCCTGTGCCGGGCCGAGGCTGGAAGCCTGCCGCTGGTGTTCCGCCAGACCAACAACGAACATGAAATGGTTGATTGGGTGCAGGCCGCCCGCCGCGGCCAGATCGGCATCGTGATGAATCCGGCGGCGTTCACCTATGCCGGCTATCCCATTCTCGATGCGCTCAAGATGGTCGATTGCCCGGTGATCGAGGTGCATATCTCCAACATCCACCGCCGCGAGGCCGAGTGGCGATCCAAATCGATCATGACCCAGGTGGTCACCGGCATCATCTCCGGCCTGGGCGTGGCCGGCTATGGGCTGGCGGTGCGCGATCTGGCCCGGCGTTGGGCATTGAAGGCATGAAGCCCACCCGCGCCCGGCTGGGCATATTGGCGCTGATCACCGCGGCCACCATGCTCAACTATCTTGATCGCTCGGTTCTCGGCGTGGCCAAGCCGGCGTTGACGGCGGAACTGAAGATCGGTCCGGAGGTGATGGGCCTGATCTTTTCAGCCTTTTCCTGGACCTATGCACTGGCGCAGGTGCCCGGCGGCCTGGTGCTGGACCGGTTGGGCACGCGCATCACCTATGGCCTGTCGCTGGCCTTGTGGTCGGCCGCCACCGCCCTGCATGGCCTGATGGCCGGGGTGACCGGCCTGCTGGGCGCCCGCATGGCGTTGGGCCTGGCCGAATCGCCCTGTTTTCCGGCCAACAGCCGGGTGCTGGCCAGTTGGTTTCCGCAAGGCGAACGGGCGCGGGCCAACAGTGTGTACGCTGTGGGCCAATATATCGGGCTGGGCCTGTTGATCCCGGTGCTGGGCTGGATCGTGGCCAATTGGGGCTGGCGATCATTGTTCTGGCTGACCGGCGGGATTGGTGTCGCCTTTGCCGGCGTCTGGTTCTTGTTCTACCGCGAACCGCACGACAGCCGCGCCAACGCGGCCGAGCTGGCGCTGATCGAAGCCGGGGGCGGCCTGTCCACTGCCAAGGCGCCGCCGTTCAGCTGGGCCATGCTGGGCAAGCTGATCCGCAAGCGGCAGGTGCTTGGCGCTTCGATCGGCCAGTTTTGCGGCAATTCCACGCTGGTGTTCTTCCTGACCTGGTTCCCGTCTTATCTGGCGGATGAGCGCGGGATGGACTGGCTGAAATCCGGCTGGGCTGCGGCCTTGCCCTATCTGGCTGCCAGCGTTGGCGTGCTGGTGGGCGGCCAGGTGTCGGACTGGCTGATCCGCCGAAGTGGTTCGGCCACGCTGGGCCGCAAGTTGCCGATCATTGTCGGGTTGCTGCTCACTTCCACCATGGTGGCGGCCAATTTCACCGACAGCAACGACATGGTGATTGCCATCATGAGCCTCGCCTTTTTCGGGCAGGGCATGGTCAATCTGGGTTGGACGCTCATCACCGATGTCGCTCCGCGCGAGGCCGTGGGGGTGACCGGCGGCCTGTTCAGCCTGTGCGCCAATCTGGCTGGCATCGTCACGCCGCTGGTGATCGGTTTCATCGTTGGCGCCACCGGCAGCTTCTATGGCGCGCTGGCCTATATCGCGGTGCTCGGCCTGATTGGCGCTGCAGCCTATGTGCTGATCGTCGGGCCGGTGGAACGGGTGACGCTCGACTGAGGTCGGCGTGCCGGAAACCGCAGCCGCTTGACGGCTTCAAGCTGTACCGATAATGAACGCACTAGTTGGTACATTGAATGATGACCAAGTCTGGGGAGGATATAATGGCCATTTCGACGCGTTTCTTGCCGCAAGCCTCGCTCATGGCGATCGCCATGACGCTGGCGTTTCCGCAATTGTCTGCCGCGCGCGCCGCTGAGGACCAGCCGGCCACAGCCGCTGCCGGTGAGCCTGAAGACGCCGAAATCGTCGTCACCGGTTCCAGCATCAAGGGCGTCGCTCCGGTCGGTTCCAACCTGATCAGCGTGAGCGCCGAAGCCATCGAGAAGACCAATGCCCAGACCGTGCAGCAGATCCTGCGCTCGGTTCCGGCCGTTGTCGGTCTGGGGTCGGCCGGCCAGGGTTCGTTCAACTCGGCGTCGCAGTCCGGCACCAACGCGCCGACCATCCATGGCCTCGGTGGTTCCGCCACCAACTCGACGCTCAACATCATCGATGGCCACCGCATTCCGCTGTCGGGCGTCAACCACAGCCTGGGCGATCCAAACATGGTGCCTGTCACCATGATCGAGCGGGTCGAGGTGCTGGCCGAAGGTTCGTCGTCCATCTATGGTTCCGACGCAGTGGCCGGGGTGATCAACTTCATCACCCGCCGCAAGTTCGATGGCGTCCAGGTTTCGGGCCAGCTGGGCTTTGGCGATGATTATCGCACCTATCAGGCCGGTTTCGTGGCTGGCACTAGCTGGGAACGTGGCTGGGTGACGGTTGGGTATAATTATTCCGACCGTTCGCGCCTGCGGGTATCGGATCGTCCCTTCCTGGCGGCCGATCAGCGTCAGCGTGCCACCGATGCCGGGCTGGATCTGTCCACCGCCACCGCGCAGAACCGCGCCAACTTCTCCACCTTCAACTGCGATCCGGCCAGTGTGCAGCCGGGCGGCACCACCAATATCTTTCGCTTTGCCAATGGCAGCTATGGCAACCCGGTGTCCAACGCCCAGGCCAATGCCTTTTGCGACATCAACCAGGCCGGCGATCAGCTGCCGGAAGAGCGTCGCCACAATCTGATGATGAAGGCCGAACAGCAGGTGGGTGACCGCCTGACCATCGGGGCCGACATCCTATATTCCAACCGCAAGAACAACCAGCAGGTCTCCCGCGGGCAGGGCGGTACTGGCGGCGGCGCCGTGCTGGCCACGGTGTTCGGCCCCGGCAGCACGCCCACCGGCGGTGCCGGGCAGATCAACCCCTTCTATGTGGCGATGCCGGGCCAGACCTCGACCACGCAGCAGGTCCGCTTTTCGGGCGATGCGCTGTTCGGTCCGGGCGCCGAGATCAGTTCGGGCGAAGAGCATTTCTTCGTCAACACCCGCGCCGATTATGAGCTGAGCGAGAAGTGGACCGTGTCGGGCCTGGCGCTGATCGGCAATTCCACCAGCTTCGTGCGCGATACCGGCCGTCTCAACCAGTCGGCCGCGTTGCTGGCGCTCAATGGCACCACCAACCAGGGCGGCAGCCTGACGACCATTTCGGTGCCGGCCACCGGCCAGATCGTCACCCAGTTGCCGCTCACCACCGCGAACGCGCTTGATGTGTGGAACGTCGGTGCGGCCAACCGCACCTCGGCCGCCGTTCGCGCCCGGCTGACTGACACCACCACCTGGCGCTACACCCGTCAGGGCATCCAGAATTTCCGCCTGCAGGTGGGCGGCGATCTGTTCGATCTGCCCGGCGGCGCCGTCAAGCTGGCCTTTGGCGGTGAGTATATCGGCTATACCATCCGTCAGAACGCCTCGTTCCCCAACGGCACTGGCCCGGCAAGCAGTGGCTCCAGCACGATCAATCTGGATTACAACCGCAACGTGAAGGCGGTCTATGCCGAAGTCCTGTTCCCGATCGTCGGGCCGGAACAGGAGATCCCGTTGATTCACAAGCTGGACCTGAACGTGGCCGGCCGCATCGACGATTATTCGGACTTTGGTTCGACCACCAACCCCAAGATTGCCGTGAACTGGGAGCCGACCGAAGGTATCCGCATCAGGGGCAACTGGTCCCGCAGCTTTGTGGCGCCGGCGCTGACCAGCTTTGGTGCCGATGGTCGAGGCACCACGGCCGAAACCTCGGTTGCCGGCGGGCCGACCAACCTTGCCGTGCCGATTGCCGCCTATCCGGGCGTCAACACCATTCCCGGTGTCAGTTGCACGGCCACCACCTGCACGATCGGCACGCCCACCATCCAGGGCCTGCAGATCAATGGTGGCAACAACGACATGGTGGCACAGCGCGGCACCAGCTGGGCGTTGGGTGTGGATTTCACCCCCAGCTTCGCACCAGGGTTGCGCCTGTCGGCCACCTTCTGGAGCAATCAGTTCACCGGTGGCGTGACAGCGCCGGTCGCCGGTTCGGCGGTGAACATCACCGGGTTGCAGCCGCTGCTGCGCATCTTCCCGACCGGGGC
This sequence comes from Sphingomonadales bacterium, assembly GCA_027485485.1. Taxonomy (GTDB): domain Bacteria; phylum Pseudomonadota; class Alphaproteobacteria; order Sphingomonadales; family Sphingomonadaceae; genus Sandarakinorhabdus. The sequence continues at coordinate 10,003 of JAIXQY010000163.1, forward strand.
CACTCAGGCCCAGATCCAGGAGATCGTCGGCACCCGGCCGCTCACCACCACCATCCCGGCCACGGTCAGCTATGTCTATGATTTCCGCCAGCGCAACGTGCTGAACCTGAAGGTGCAGGGCATCGATGCCGATGCGCGTTACACCCACAACACCAGCTGGGGCAATTTCAGCCTTGGTGCGGCGATGTCGCTGAAGACCAAGTTTGATCAGAATTTCGGCGGCGGCCCCACCTTCTCGGTGCTGAACACCACCGGGTTCAATGGCACCTTCCCGTCGATCCGGCTTGATCTGCGCGCCGATGCCGGTGTGACCGTGGGCGATTTCGCCGCCAACCTGTTCCTCAACCACACCGGCGGTTATCGCAACTTCAGTGCCAATGCGGTGAACCCGGTGGTTTCGGTGGGCGGCGTGCCGACCGGCGCCGGCGGTGATCCGGTCAAGGCCTACACCACCGTTGATACCCACCTCGCCTACACTCTGCCGGAGAGCTGGGTGAAGGATGGGGAGGTGTTCCTCGACATCCAGAATCTGTTCAACACCAAGCCGCCCTTCTACAACAACGCCCAGGGCTACGACACGTTCGCCGGCAACCCGATCCTGCGGGTGATCAGCGTCGGCGTGCGGACCCGCTTCTGATGCAAAGGGGGCGAACGCAGCATTGATGACGGAGATGGCGGTGACCCAAGACGCCTTTCTGGTTGGCCTGATCGGCCGCGACATCGGTGCTTCGCGTTCGCCCTGGCTGCATGAGCACGAAGCCAGTGCCCAGGGGCTGCGTCTTCTCTACATGCTGTTCGATTTTGCCCAGCGCGGCTGGGACGAAAGCGCGCTGCCGCAACTGCTGGCAGCGTTGCGCACGCTTGGTGCTGCCGGTTGCAACGTCACTTACCCGTATAAACAGGCGGTGATCGGATTGCTGGACGATCTGTCCCCGCAGGCGAGGGCCGTTGGCGCGGTCAACACCATCGTCCTGCGGCAGGGCCGCGCCGTTGGCCACAACACCGATATCATCGGCTTTGGTGACGGCCTGGCCTCTGGTCTGGGCGACCGCCCTTATCGCAGCGTGGTGCAGGTTGGCGCCGGCGGGGCCGGTGCGGCCACCGCCCAGGCGCTGATGCTGCACGGTGTCGATCAACTGCATCTGTTCGATGTCGATGCCGCCCGTGCCGGTGCGCTGGCACAGCGGCTGCAAGGCCAGTATCCGGGATGTTGCATCACTGTCGGCGGCGATCTGGCGGCCGCGCTGGCAACGGCTCACGGGCTGGTGAACGCCACGCCGATGGGCATGTCCAAGATGCCGGGTCTTCCGGTGCCCGCCGAATGCCTTGGCCCCCATCTCTGGGTGGCCGATATCGTCTATTTTCCGCTGGAAACCGCATTGGTCGCCGAAGCTAGACGCCGGGGTTGCACCGTCATTGATGGCAGTGCGATGGCGATTGGCCAGGCTGCTGCAGCCTTCACCCTGTTCACCGGGCGGCCGGCAGACACTCAGCGCATGCGGGCCAGCTTCGATCTGTTCGCCCCTGCCAAGGCGGCATGAAGCGCTCCATCGCCACCGTATCGCTCAGCGGCACCCTCGAACAGAAACTGGCTGCCGTTGCGGCCGCCGGCTTCCAGGGGGTGGAGATTTTCGAAACTGATCTCATCACCTTTCCCGGCCGCCCGCGTGATGTTGCTGCCATTGCTGCCGATCTGGGCCTGGCCATCACCCTGTTCCAGCCGTTCCGCGATCTTGAGGCCATGCCCGAGCCGCAGCGCAGCCGCGCGTTCGAACGGATGGAACGCAAATTCGACGTCATGGCCGAGCTTGGCGCGCCGCTGATCCTGCTGTGCTCCAACTGCTCGCCGCTGGCGCTGCCGGATCGGCCGCGCATGATCGACGACCTGCGCGAGCTGGGTGGCCGGGCCGCCGCCCGCGGGATGAGGGTCGGTTATGAGGCGCTGGCCTGGGGGCTGCATGTCAATGATCATCGCGAGGCCTGGGCACTGGTTCGCGACGCCGATCACCCCGCCATTGGGTTGATCCTTGATACATTCCACTCGCTCTCCCGGCGCATCCCATCCACCAGCATCGGTGATATCCGGGCCGAGAAGCTTTTTCTGGTGCAGGTGGCCGATGCGCCACTACTCGACATGGATCTGCTGCAATGGAGCCGGCATTTCCGCTGCATGCCGGGCCAGGGCGATCTGGCGGTCACGGACTGGGCGGAGGCCATCTGGCGCATCGGCTATGACGGGTGGTGGAGCCTTGAAATCTTCAACGATCGCTTCCGATCGGGTTCTGCCAGTGGTATCGCTCAGGATGGTAACCGGTCGCTGCTGGCGCTGCGCGACGCGGTTTCCCGTCGCCCGCGCAGTCCGTTTGCTCCGCAGATGCCGCCACCCGTGGCGAGCGAGCGGATGGCCTTCATTGAATTTGCCGCCAGCCACCAAGAGGCCGCGGCGTTGGGGCAGATGCTGGCGGCCCTGGGGTTTCACGCCATGGCCGGCCATCGCCGCAAGGATGTGATGCGCTGGCGCCAAGGCGATATCAACATCGTCGTCAATTCGGAACCCGAGGGCTTTGCCCATAGTTTCGATATCATGCACGGAGCTTCGGTGTGCGCGATCGGGTTCGTGGTGGATGATGTGGCTGGCGCGCTGGGCCGCGCCCGCGCATTGGGCGTCCCGCTGTTCGAACAGGCGGTTGGCCCCGATGAGATCGAACTGCCCGGCGTTCGTGGCGTCGGCGGCACCTTGCTGCACTTCATCGCCAGTGGTCGCGAGGAAGCAGTGTGGGCGCACGAATTCCCACAGCCGCTGCCCGATCCGCCGACCAGCCTGTCATTGGGGCTGACCCATATCGATCATGTTGCCCAGACGATGACCCACGAGGAATTCCTGAGCTGGCAGCTGTTTTACCTGACGCTGTTTGGGATGACCAAGACCCCGCAGGTCGACATCGCCGACACGCTCGGCCTGGTCCACAGCCAGGCAGTGGAGTCACCGGGCAAGGGGATCAGGATCACCTTGAATGGCAGCCAGAGCGGCCAGACCCTGTCGTCCCGCTTCGTGCAGCATTATTTCGGCGCGGGCGTGCAACATATTGCCTTTGCCTGCCCTGATGTTTTCGCCGCCGCTGCTGCCGCACAGGCCAACGGGCTGGATCTGCTGCCAATCCCGCCCAACTATTATGATGATCTCGAAGCCCGCTTCGGCCTCGATCCGACGCTGGTTGATCGTCTACGTGCCCACAACATCCTGTATGACAGCGACGGCGAGGCCGAATATTTTCAGCTGTACAGCCGCGCATTTGCCCGCCGGGTCTTTTTCGAGATTGTCGAACGCCGCGCCTATCAGGGCTATGGCGCAGCCAATGCGGTGGTGCGGCTGGCCGCACAGGCGCGGTTCAAGCCGCCCGCGGCCTGATTCTCACCTCGGCGCCGGCGTCATGGGATGCGGTCGGGGCGCCTGGCCTCCGCTGATCGCCCATTTGATGCCTTCCAGAAACAGGGTCTGAACGCGCGGATCATCCCAAGCGGCATCGGGGTGACCCAGCCCCGAATAGAACACGCGCCCCTTCCCGTAGGACTTGATCCACGCCACCGGAAAGTCACCATCCTTGCGGTGGACGCCTGGCAGGGTCAGATCAAGCCCGCGCGTGTCGAGCCGGGCCAACACATCCACATCGGCGCGGCTGTAGGGGACGGGCAGCATCTGGTAATGCTCGTCCTCCAACTCGGCACCTGTCTGCAACTGCTGCATCGCCGGAAAATCCGGACGCTCCACGATGATCTTCGCCTTGGTGACCCCCCAGGGATGATTATCGAAACTGCCGCCGATCATCTGTTGATACTCGGGCCAGCTCGCGGCCGTGGCGGTGGCCGTGTGCACGCCGATGAAGCCCTTGCCGTCCTTGGCTACGAAATCGAGCAGATCCTGCTTCTGCTGCGGTGTCAGCCGCGTTTCGCCGTTGGTGTAGAACAGCACGGCATCAAAATAATCCAGATTGCGCCCGCGCGCCTGGCGTGGCCCGCCCTTGGCATAGGCGCCGGTGCCCCACACCTCGCCCTTGGTGACCATATCCGTATCGGTGCGGATGATGGAGATATAAGCACCAGCCTTGCGGCCAATCTGCTCGATCACCGACACGGCGTGACTGGATCCGATATGCGCCGATTGGTTGCCGGTGGACAGGTCGGCAATGATCAGCAGGCGCTTCTTGTCGGCATAAGGGTCGCGATAACCGCGGGGTGGGCCATTGGGCAAGGCGGTGCCCGGCACGGGCGCGGCTGTCGCGGCGGGTTGCGCCATGGCGGTTCCGCCGCCGATCTGCATCAGGGTCGCCAGCATGGCAACAATCAGCACGCGCATCATCATCCCCCAATTCACCTCGCTGAATGTACTAGTTCGTACACCTCGCATGCCAAGGATGCAATGCTACAGGCTGCGGCCCGGCCGCCAAGCTGCCGGGTGGTGGAATGCAACACAAACTTTGGTGAGAAGAAATTGGCGCGCCCGGAACGATTCGAACGTCCGACCCTCAGATTCGTAGTCTGATGCTCTATCCAGCTGAGCTACGGGCGCGCGCCTTGGAGGCCGGC
>JAIXQY010000101.1 GCA_027485485.1 Sphingomonadales bacterium
GAAGATGCCCTCATCGCCATGATCGGCCCGCAGACGAAGCTGGTCAGCATCGCCCATGTCTCCAACGTGCTGGGCGGCACCGCCAATGTGCGCCGGCTGGCCGATGCGGCGCATGCGGCGGGCGCGCTGCTGATGGTCGATGGCTGCCAGGCGGCGCCGCGCCTCGCGCTCGACATGGCCGCGCTGGATTGCGATTTCTATGTCTTGTCCGGCCACAAGCTTTATGGCCCCACCGGCATCGGCGTGCTGTGGGCGCGGGCCGGGATATTGGACTCCATGCCGCCCTGGCAGGGTGGCGGCGCGATGATCGAAACGGTGACGTTCGAGCGCACCAGCTATGCCCCGCCGCCTGGCCGTTTCGAAGCCGGCACCCCGCATATCGAAGGCGTGATCGCGCTGGCCGCTGCCATTGAGTATGTCGAGAGGATCGGCATTGATCGCATTCATGCCCATGAAGCCGCGCTGGTGCGCCAGGCCCGCGCCGCGCTTTCCGGCCTGAACAGCATCCGGCTTTGGGGCCCGGAGGATTCAGCCGGCATCCTCAGTTTCACCATGCAGGGGGTGCATCCGCATGATATCGGCACCATATTGGATGAAGCCGGTGTAGCGATCCGCGCCGGGCATCATTGCGCCCAGCCGTTGATGAACCTGCTTGGCGTGCCCGCCACCGCGCGCGCCAGTTTTGGGCTTTATTCCACCGCCCGCGATGTCGAGCGGCTGGTGGATGGATTGGCCCGTGTCTCCCGTATCTTTGGGGTGAAGTGATGAGCGAACGGTCGTTTGAAATCGAGGAAGTGAACGAGGCCAAGCCGGTGGCGAAAGCCCCGCCGCTGCGCGCCATGGCCGAAGCCGCCGAGGCCGAGGCCGCCGCATCCGGCCGCCAGCCCGATTATCTGGAAGGCTTTCTGGCGCAAAAGCCGGAGCCGGTGGCCCCGGAAGCCCCCGGCGGCGACCTGCACGACAATGTGATCGCAGCGTTGCGCGATATCCATGATCCGGAAATTCCGGTGAACATCTATGACATGGGCCTGATTTACGGCGTGGAGATCGACAACGGCCATGCCACGGTGACGATGACGCTGACCACGCCGCACTGCCCGGTCGCCGAATCCATGCCGGGCGAAGTGGAAATCCGCGTGTGCGCCGTGCCCGGCATTCAAAGCTGCGAAGTCAATCTTGTGTGGGACCCGGCGTGGGATCCCGGCAAGATGAGCGACGAAGCCCGGCTGGAAATGGGAATGTTGTGATGGAAACGACCACCACCCTGCGCCGCCCGCGCCCCGCCCCGGTGATCGTCACCGAAGGCGCATCGAACCGCATCGCCACCATATTGTCTGGCGCGCCAGCCGATGCCGTGGGCGTGCGCCTGTCCACCCCACGCCGCGGCTGTTCGGGTCTGGCCTATGATCTGGCCTATGTAACGGCGGCCAAGCTGGGCGACGAGCGCATCGAAACGCCGGGCGGCGTGCTGTTCATCGATGGCGGCAGCCTGATGTATCTGATCGGCAGCACGATGGACTGGCGCGAGGATGATTTCACCGCCGGTTTCGTGTTCAACAACCCCAACGCCAAAGGCAGCTGCGGCTGTGGGGAGAGCTTCACGGTCTGACCTGGGACCGGCATTGACAGCCAAGGCATCTACTATATCCTATTCAAGTAGTAGGAGATAGGTGATGCGCACGCTTGTTATGCTGTCTGCTCTGCTGCTCGTCAGTTGCGGCGAAAAGGACATGGTCCCTACGGCCAACGAATCTGCAGACGGGGCGCCCATGGAAGCGCTCATGGTCAAAGAGGAAGCGGCGCCCGAGCAGGCCGACGCTGCCGCGCCACAAATTGCTTATCGCTATTCCCGGCGCTACCGCACGTCGGCCGATGGCATCCCTGCGCTGCAAGCCCGCCACGTTGCGCTGTGCGAACAGGCCGGCAAGGGCACCTGCCATGTCCTTTCCCAGCGCATCGCCGAGGCTGCAACTCGACAGGACAGTGAATTGACGCTTTCGGTTACCGCCAGCAAGGCACGGGCCCTGCTGATCGGACTCGACAAGGCGGTGGAAGGCAATGGCGGTGACGTGGTGGCGAGCGGCACCGAAGCCGAAGACCTGGGCACCCGAATCGTCGATGTCGAAGCCCGGCTGCGCGCCAAGCAGACGCTGGTTGACCGGCTGCTGGTGATCATCCGCACCCGCACGGGCAGCATCAAGGATGTTGTCGCGGCTGAACAAGCCTTTGCCGAAGCGCAGGGCGATCTGGAAGCGGCGCAAGCCGAGCTGAGCCTGATGCGCCGCCAGGTGGCGCGATCGACCGTCACGCTCAACTATGCCGCCCCTGCGGGCGCTCGCAGCTCCTTCAACGAAACGCTGCGGCCGGCCTTTGACGAAGCCGGCACCTTGCTCGGCGAAAGCATGGCCAGCCTGGTGCGCTTCTTGATCGTCAGCTTGCCGTGGTTGGTCGTCATCGGCCTGCCGCTGAGCTGGTTGTGGCGCCGGCGCCAGACGCGCAAGGCCGCAAGCGACATGCCGCCACACGACGAAACAGGCCGTTGATCCTAAGAGGGAGCCCATGCGCTTCCCCTGCACCCGCGATGACGCCCTCAGCCGGTTGGCCGAATTTGTGCCGCTCGCCGGCCGCGCCTATGCCGCGCGGCGCAATCAAGATGGCGGACCGGATGGCAAGGCGACGACCTCGCTGCTGTCGCCGGCCATCCGCCGCCGCCTGATCAGCGAGGCGGAGTTCGCTGCCGCCGCCGTGGCTGCCCATGGCTATACCGGTGCGGAGAAGTTCGTGCAGGAAGTGTGCTGGCGCACCTATTGGGTGGGCTGGTTGCAGCAGCGGCCCGAAATCTGGACGCGCTGGCAGGCCGATGTGGTGCGGATGGAAGCGATGCTGGCCGATGATGGCAAGTGGCAGCGCCGCCATGAACAGGCGCTGGTCGGCACCACCGGGATCGACTGTTTCGATGCCTGGGTCCACGAGCTGACCGAAACCGGGTGGCTGCACAATCATGTGCGGATGAGCTTTGCCAGCATCTGGTGCTTCACCCTGCGCCTGCCGTGGCAGCTGGGCGCGGCCTTCTTCTATCGCCACCTGCTCGATGCCTGTCCGGCCAGCAACACGCTGGGCTGGCGCTGGGTGGTGGGGCTGCAAACGCCGGGCAAGACCTATCTGGCGCGCGCCGATCTGATCCGCGATCTGTCGGCCGGGCGTTTCCGGGTGGAGGCGCCCCTGGCCCGCGAAGCGCCGCCGTGGCCGGCGGATATCGTGCCCGCGCCCATCCCGCCCGCGCCCGCGATGCATGCCGATCCCGGCGTGCGCACCGGGCTGTTCGTCACGTCTGAGGATGTGAGCCTCGAACGTCTGCCGTTGCCGGTCAGCCCGCAGGCATTGGCGGCCACCAGCGGCATCGGCGGCGCGCCGGCGGCGCTCAAGCGGCAAGTGGCCGATGCGATGCTCAGCGATGGCCTCCACCGCGCCGCCAGCCGGTTCGGGCTTGATCCGGAACGGCTGGACGAGGCCGATGCCATCTCGGCCATGCGCGCCTGGGCCGCCCGCCACCGCTTGCAGCAGGTCATCACCGCCGATGCGCCAGTGGGCCCGGTGAAGGACCGGCTCGACACGCTCAGCCCGGCGCTGGCGGCAGACGGCGTGCGCCTGGTGCGGCTGCGCCGGGCGTGGGATGATGTGGCCTGGCCGCACGCGAAGAAGGGATTTTTCCCGTTCAAGGCCGCCATTCCGAATTTGCTGGCGTTGCCGCCGCAGGCTCTGGCATGAAATGGCCATGCGCACGCTAATCCTCCTCCTTCCCCCGCTGCTCGGTGGTTGCAGTGTTGCCAAGGCGGTCATCACCGCGCCGATCAAGGCCGGCGAGGTGATTTACGACACCGCCACCGAAAGCCAGGAAGAAGCCGACACCAAGCGCGGCCGCGCCATCCGCAAGCAGGAAGAGCAGGCGGAACGCGATGCCAAACGGGCGGAAAAGGCCCGGCGCAAGGCGGAAGCCAGCCCCCGGTAACAACCCACCTTGCCGGGGCCGGCGCGAACGGCCACGGTAATGATCATGGCACAACAGCGCGAATTTGCCGGGCATCCAACCGGCCTGGCCATCGTCACGGTGGCGGAAGGCTTGCAGGCCGCCGGGGTCTATGGCGTGCAGTCGCTGTTGATCCTTTACATGGCAAGTTTCCTGTTCACTCCGGCCGAACTGGCCAGCGTGGGCGGTTTTGACGCCTGGCGCAGACTGCTGGAAGGCCTGTTCGGCCCGATGAGCCTGCAGGCTCTGGCAACCCAGACCATGGGGCTTTATCTGGGTCTGTTCTTCCTCACGCCGCTGCTGGGTGGCTGGCTGGGCGATCGTTTCTGGGGCCCGCGCTTCACCTGCATTATCGGGGCGGTGCTGGCGACGGCGGGCATGGTGATGGTGATCTCACCCGGCAGCTTCCTGCTCGGCCTGCTGGTTTCGGCCTTTGGCGCCGGTGCGCTGCGTTGCAACCTGAATGCGCAAACCGGGCATCTTTATGCCCGCGATGATGGCCGCCGCGATGCCGCCTTTTCGATTCTTGCGGCCGGGCTGAACAGCGGGGCGTTCCTGGGCCCGCTGCTGATCGGTGCGCTGGGGGAGTTGGTGAACTGGCAGTGGGGTTTTGCGGCGGCCAGCACCTGCATGGCGCTGGCGGCGGTCACGTTGCTGTTCGGCA
>JAIXQY010000210.1 GCA_027485485.1 Sphingomonadales bacterium
GAGAAGCGGCTGAAATCCCGGCGGCCGGCCACGGCGTTGGCGCGGTTCAGCGTCGATTGGCGGATATCGTCATAGCGCCCACCCAGCCGCAGCTGCACGCCGCCGCCCAGATCAATCTGGTCCTGCACATAAAGGCCAAACGCCTCCTGTGTGTCGAGCCGATTGGTCTGCGGGCCGGGCGTGGGCAGCGGGAAGCGGCCATAGACCGGGCTGAGGATATCGATATCGTTCGATTGCTGCGCCGTGGTCGTGGCTCCGATCGCCGCCGGGCGGAAGCGCAGGAACAACTGGCTGTTTTCGAAATTGTCGTAATCGGCGCCGAACAGGATGCGGTGCTTCAGGCCGCCGGTGGCAAAGCGCCCCTGCACTTCGCTGCGCAGCACCTGATGCTGCGCATCATAGTCACGGAAGCGGCGCTGACGCGACAGCGACCGCCCGTCGCGGCCCAGTCGTTGCCGGCTGCCGGCCAGTTCGGCCTCGGTCGAAAAGCCCGCCAGCCGCGTGTCGCGGTGCTGACCGCCCACCAGGATCGACCAATCATCATTGAATTCATGGCTCAGCTGCAACTGGTGCCCGGTGGCATCGGCATCGAGCGGGCCGTCACCGGGCTCGCCCAGAAAGCTGCGGCGGTCCATCACGCCCAATTGGCCGTTGATGGCAACGACGCCGCGATCAAACTGCGCTTCGGCGCGCGTCAGTTCCAGCTCATAGGTCAGTGCCGTCTTCTCACCCAGCTTGACCAGCACCGATGGCGTGAAGCCCCAGCGTTCCGACCTTGTGCCGCGGAAGCTGCCGGCATCTTCATAAAAACCGATCAGGCGCACTGCCAGCCTGTCGCCGGCGGCCAGGTTCACATCGCCATCCACCCGCTGCCGATCCCAGCTGCCGGCCTGCATGCCAACACTGCCGCGCGTGTCGAAATCGGCCTTCTTGGTGACGATGTTGATCACGCCGCCCGGCTCACCCCGGCCGAACAGCGCCGCCTGCGGGCCCTTCAGCACCTCGATCCGTTCCACACCCGATGCATCGCGGGCGCCGCCAAAGCCACGGCCGTTGTTATAGCCATTGACCAGATAGCCCGAGGGCAGATTTTCATCCCCGGCAAAGCCGCGCACGGCAAAGGCATCCCACAGGCCGCCGAAGTTATTCTGCCGCGCCACCGAGGCATTGAGGTCCAGCGCATCGGTGAGCCGCAGGATATTGTTGTTCGAAAGCCAGGTCTGATCGATGATGGTGATCGCCGCCGGGGTTTCCTGGGCGGTGAAATCCCCGCGATACGGCTGGCGCGCCGCGGTCACCACAATCTCCGAGCCTTCCGCCGCATCAGCCTCAGCTGCCAGCGCCGGCGCGCAGGCACCGGAAAGCAAAAGCGCAACGATAGTCCGGATCATGTTGCCCCCATCAGCGGCTGGCGGTTGGTGATGGGGACGCCTGATACAAAATATCATGCGATGCGCAAGCCGCATTTTGCCGGCAAAGCCAGCGCGCGCATCAACGCCGCCCCGTGCCAAAGCCATTGTGCAACGCGGCAATGGGGGCCACCGTGGGGATGGCCTTGGGATGACTGGAGACAATATGCCCAACCGGCCCGATTCCCCCATCAAAGGCGAAGCCAGCCCGGCTGCAGCCGGGCGCTGGCGCGTTCTGGCGGCGGCTGCAGTGCTGGCCGCCATGCTTGTTGCGGGGATCGGGTGGTGGTGGCTGCGCCCGGCCGAGGTGCCGGTGATCATCGTCAAGGCCGGGCGGGTGGAGATACTCCTGTCGGTGGTGGGGCGGGTGAGGCCGGAACAGCTGGTGGATGTGCGGTCGCGCTATGCCGGCCAGATCGTGCGGCTGCTGCACGATGAAGGCGATGTGGTGACGGCCGGAGCGCCGCTGGCGATTGTGCGTTCCACCATCGAACAGGCGCAAACCCAGGCCGAAACGGCGCGCGAACAGGCAGCCCGGGCCGAAGTCACCCGGGCGCAACTGGCCTTCGGGCGAACGCAATCACTGGCCAATCGCGGCTTTGCCACCCGCGCGTCGCTGGACGAAGCCCGCGCGGCGCTGCTGTCGGCGCAAGCCGCGCTTGCCGCGGCGGCAGCCACCCGCCGCGCCGCCGCCGCGCGCACCGGCGAGTTCACCATCCGGGCCCCCATGGCGGGCAAATTGCTGGTGCGCCCGATCGACAATGGCCAGCTCGTCTCACCGGAAACCACCCTGTTCCAACTGGGCTCGGGCGATGCGGTGGAACTGCGCGCCGAAGCCGATGAAGCCTATGCCGATGCGCTGCGGCCCGGCATGGCGGCGCGGGCAGCGCTCACCGGATCGGATGCGATTTTCGCCGCGCGCATCACCGACGTGTCACCACGGGTTGATCCGGTCACCGGCGGCCGGGCGATCAGGCTGCGGCCGGTTGGTGGCGGCCAGATCCCCGCCGGCCGTTCGGTGGACATCAGCATCATCGTGGCCGAACGCGCCGCCGGCATCGTGATCCCGCGCCAGGCGGTGATCAATGCCACCACGGCGCCCATGGTTTACATTGTCGATGCCGGCGGCATTGTGCGGGAACGGCCGATCCGCATCGCCGATTGGCCATCGCGCGATGCCATCGTGGAGCGCGGCCTGGCCAGCGGCGACCAGCTGGTTCTCACCCCGGCCGAAACCGCGCCGGCCGCCAATGTGCGGCCACAGCCCGCCGCGCCGAAGCAGCGGGCACCGGCATGATGTTCGCGCTCACCGTTGCCCGCCGTTATCTGCTGTCCAACCCGGCGCAGACCGCCCTGCTGATCGCCGGCGTGGCGCTGGGCGTGACCGCCTTCGTGTTCATCACCGCGCTGATCGAAGGTCTGGCCATCCGGCTGACCGCCGATGTGACCGCCAACAGTTCGCACGTCTCGCTGGAGCAGGAGGTGCGGGTGGCGAGGGTGCTGCCCGGCCCGGCCGTCAATGTGCAATCGGTCGCGCTGGTGTCCACCTTTCAGCGCCGGCAGATCCGCGCCTGGGGCCCGACCGTGGCGCTGCTGCGCAGCCAGCCATTGGTTTCCGCCATCAGCCCGCAGATTTCCGGCAACGCCTTCCTGGTGAAGGGCGAGGCGGTGGCCCCGCTCGCCGTCACCGCCATCGAACCATCGGCGCTGGACGCGATTTCGCCGATCACGACAAAGCTCATCGGTGGTGATGCCGATCTGGGCGCGGATGGTTTGCTGATCGGCGCCCAGCTGGCCGACAATCTGGGCCTGTCACCGGGCCAGCCGGTGCTGTTCCGCACCGATCGCGGCGTCGATCGCCTGCTCACGGTGCGCGGCATCTTCCGCACCGGCCTGCTCAATCTGGATGAGCGCGTGGCCTTTCTGTCGATCCGCACGGCGCGGCCGCTGTTCCGCCTGCCCGAAGGCATGACCAACATCGAAGTGAAACTGCACGATCCCGGCCAGGCCCGCGCCTTTGCCGCCTTCCTGCGCGATGCCACCGGGCTGCGCGTCACATCCTGGCAGGAACGCAACACCACGCTGGAAGGCGCCTTGTTCGCGCAGGCACAGACCGGCACGCTCATCCAGATCTTCTCGCTGATCTCGGTGCTGATCGGCATCGCCAGCGCGCTCAGCCTTTCGGCCAACCGGCGGCGCGGCGAGATCGGCATCATGGGGGCCTTTGGCGTGTCCCGCCGCTTCATCGCTGCGGTTTTCGTGCTGCAGGGCCTGTTGATCGGCATGGTCGGGGCCGGCATCGGCTGCCTCACCGGCTTTGCCCTGTGCTCATGGCTGGCCACGCTCACCAAGGCGGATGGCAGCATGATCCTGCCCATCGCCGCCAGCCAGGGCCGCTATCTCACCGTGTTCGCACTCACCACGCTGGGCGCGGTTCTGGCCTCGGTCATCCCGGCCCGATCGGCGGCGCGGCTCGACCCGCTGGAAGCGATCCAGCAATGAGCATCGTGTTGGACGCGCGCGGCATCGGCATGAGCTTCCGCAACGGCGACGAATTGACCGAGGTGCTGAAAGGCGTGGACGTCACCCTGCAATCGGGTGAGCTTGCCGCGCTGCTCGGCGCATCGGGCTCGGGCAAATCCACCCTGCTGTCGATCATCGGCCTGCTGCTGCGACCCACCACCGGCAGCATCACCATCGCCGGGCAGCGGGTTGATGCCCTGTCCGAAACCGATCGTGCCCGCTTCCGCAACCAGCGGCTGGGCTTCATCTTCCAGTTTCATCACCTGCTGCCGGATTTCACCGCAACCGAAAATGTCGCCTTCCCTGCCGCCGCGCCGGCCGGCCGGATGACCAGCGCCATGCGCCAGCGCGCCCGCGACCTGCTGGACCGGGTGGGCCTGGCCGACCGGATGGATTTTCCCGCCACCCGCCTGTCGGGCGGCCAGAAACAGCGGGTGGCCATCGCACGGGCGCTGATGAACAACCCGGCGCTGATCCTCGCCGATGAACCAACCGGCAGTCTGGACCGGCTGGCGGCAGACAAGGTGCTCGATCTGATGAAAGAGGTGAACCGCGACGACAAGGCGACGTTCCTGATCTGCACCCACGACGAAAGCATCGCCGCCCGCTGCGCCCGCCGCATCATGGTGAAAGACGGCCGGGCCGAGCAAGTGCGGACGCAGCAGCAGCTGGAACTGCGCGGCTGACACGGTGGTGCATGCTGTGTCTTGTGAGGTGGCGCCACCACTATGCTGGGGTGGCAGCCTGACTGATCCTGGCTGTCACTGAGCTTTCATCCTTCAACGCCACACCGGTCAAGCGCAGAGCGCGGGCCTGCTGCACCAGCCAGGCAATGCGGGTCGCAGCAGTTTCATGGTCCAGCCCGTGCGGCGGGCGGATGTTGGAAACGCAGTTGCGCTCGCTGTCCTGCCGGCCTGGCCGCGGCTGCCAGGTGATATAGGCCCCCAGGGAGTCTGGCGCACTGAGCCCCGGTCGCTCGCCGATCAGCATCACCACGATATCCACACCCAGCGCGGCCCCGATTGCATCGCCCAGCGCCACCCGGGCCTGGTGGGCCGCCACCACCGGCGCCAACACGCCGCCGATCCGGGGCAACAGCGCCCGGATCAGCGGCACGCCATGGCGCGCGACCGCCGTCGCTGACAGGCCATCGCCCACCACGATGGCGGTGTCCGCCCCGGTTGGCACCAGCCGGGCGGCTTCCTTGGCCGGCAACTGCCGGCCGAGATCGGGTCTTTGCAGATAGGTGGCCCGATCGGGCGCGGCGCTGTGCACTTCGATCAGATCAAACGCCGCTTGCAGGGCGCTGGTGTCAAACACGGCGTGAACGGCATCGCGGGCCTGGGCATGCGCCAGATCAAAGGCCAGGCTTGCGGCCGTATTGAGTGTCTGCCCGGCACGCGGCAGGCCAATGCGCGCCTGGGTGAGCGCGGCAAGGCGGGCGGGCAGATCAGCCATCGAGCAGCGCCGGCAGGGCGAGGCGGGCCGGCGATGACGAGAGGCGCCCAGCTGCATCGGTGATGCCGCTTTCGAGCAGCCACGCCTCGAACTCCGGCGCCGGCCGCAGCCCCAGCACATCGCGCAGGTAAAGCGCATCGTGAAAGCTCGTCGATTGATAATTCAGCATGATGTCGTCGGCACCCGGTACGCCCATGATGAAATTCACGCCCGCCACGCCGGCCAGGGTGAGGATGCCATCCATGTCGTTCTGATCGGCTTCGGCATGGTTGGTGTAGCAGATATCGAGCCCCATCGGCAGGCCGAGCAGCTTGCCGCAGCAATGATCTTCCAGAGCGGCGCGCAAGATCTGTTTGCCATCATAGAGATATTCCGGCCCGATGAAGCCGACCACCGAATTGACCAGCAACGGCCGGAAGGCGCGCGCGACCGCATAGGCGCGGGCTTCCAGCGTCTGTTGATCGACGCCGTGGTGGGCACCGGCCGACAGTGCCGAACCCTGGCCGGTTTCGAAATACATCACATCCTGGCCCAGGGTGCCGCGCCCCAGCGCCAGCGTTGCCGCCTGCGCCTCGGCCAGCAGCGCCAGATCGATGCCAAAGCCGCGATTGGTGCCTTCGGTGCCGCCGATCGACTGGAAGCAAAGATCCACCGGCGCACCGCGTTCGATCAATTGCAACGTGTTGGTGACATGGGTGAGCACACAGCTTTGGGTGGGAATGGCATAAGCCTGGCGCAGCTCATCGAGCAGCTGAAGCAATATGTGCGCGGCCGATACATTGTCGCCGGCGGGATTGATGCCGATCACCGCATCGCCCGATCCCAGCAACAGGCCATCGAGAATGGCAGCGGCAATGCCGGCTGGATCATCGGTCGGATGATTGGGCTGCAGCCGCACCGACAATCGGCCGGGCAGGCCGATGGTGCCGCGAAACCGGGTGATCACCCGGATCTTGCGGGCCACGGCGATCAGATCCTGATTGCGCATGATCTTGGAGACGCCGGCCACCATCTCCGGCGTCAGGCCCGGCGCCAGCGCCGAAATGGCGTCGCCATCAGCGGCAAGCAGCCAGTCACGCAAACCCCCGACCGTCAGATGCGCGATGGCGGCAAAGGCTTGTGTGTCATGGCTGTCGATGATCAGCCTGGTCACCTCGTCGGCTTCATACGGCACCACGAGATCGGCCAGGAAGGTTGTCAGCGGCAGATCGGCCAACACCAGCCGCGCTGCCACCCGCTGTTCGGCACTGGTGGCAGCAACGCCGGCCAGCACATCGCCAGACCGGTGCGGGCTGGCCGCGGCCAACACGCCGCGCAGATCGGCAAAGCTGTGGCGCGTGCCGCCCAGATCCTGGGTGTAGGGCATCAGGCCGGCACCGCCGCTGCCCGGCGTCGCCATACCGCCAGCACGGCCGCACCCATCACCCCGGCAAACAGCGCAAACAGCCAGGGGTTGAACCAGATCATCGCCGCCAGTGCGGCCAACGCCAGGCCGAGCGCCAGGCCGGGCAGCCATGGGTAGAGCGGCGCAGTCCACGGGCGTTCCAGTTCGGGTGCGACGCGGCGCAAGCGGAACAGCGCGGCCATGCTCATCACATACATCACCAGCGCCCCGAACACCGACAGGGTGACGATGCCGGCCGTGAGCGGCTGCCCGCCGAGGCTGATGAAGCGGTCGCTCCAGATCGCGGCAATGCCCACAAGGCCCGCGGCCACTGTGGCCAGATGCGGCGTGCGGAAGCGTGGATGCAATTGCGCCAGCGGGCCTGGCAGAAAGCCGCCGCGCGCCAGCGCATAGATTTGCCGGGCACAGGCCATGATGATGCCATGGAAGGACGCCACCAGCCCGAACAGCCCCAGCCACACCAGCATGTGCAGCCAGCCGCTGGCCTGGCCGACCACCGCCTGCATGGCGCGCGGCAGCGGATCGTTGACATTGGCCAGCGCCCGCCAATCGCCGGCACCGCCGGCCAACAGCATCACGCCAAGGGCCAGCAGGATCAGCGTCAGCATGCCGGACACATAGGCGCGCGGGATGGTCCGCTGCGGGTCGCGCGCCTCCTCGGCCGCCATCGCCACCCCTTCGATGGCCAGAAAGAACCAGATGGCAAAGGGTATTGCCGCCAGCATCCCCGGCAGCGTCGCCAGGCTGAACCGCTCCGCCCCGGCCCAGCCACCCGCGGCAAAGGCCTGCCATTGGAACGCCGGTGCCACCACGCCCATGAACACCAGCAGCTCGGCCACGGCCAGCAGCGTGACCACCAGTTCAAAGCTGGCGGCAATGGCGATGCCACCGATGTTGAGCGTGACGAAAACCATATAGGCGCCTGTCGCCACCAATTTCTCGTCAACACCGGGAAACTGCACGGCCAGATAGGCGCCGATCGCGAGCGCTATCGCCGGCGGCGCAAACAGGAATTCGATCAGCGTGGCATAGCCGGCAACGGCGCCCCCCAGCGGCCCGAAGGCGCGCAGACTATAGGCAAAGGGGCCGCCGGCCTGGGGAATCGCCGTCGTCAGCTCCGTGAAACTGAAGATGAAGGCGACATAGAGCAGCGCCACGTCCGCCGCGGTGATCAGAAAGCCAAGCGTGCCGGCCGCCGCCCAGCCATAGCTCCAGCCGAAATATTCCCCCGAAATCACCAGCCCGACAGCAATGCCCCACAGTTGGAGGCCGCCAAGCGTGCGCGGCAGCGTCGGCTTTCCGGCATGATCCATCCCCACCCCCTTCGCCGGCAAGCTGCTGCTGGCAGCGGTGATTATAGTGGCGGCGAAATGGGCAACCGCCAAGTGCGGGAATTCCCCATTGAGAGGCAGGCCGGAGCGCGCAGCTTTTGCCGGAGACTCCGACAAACCCTGCGCGGTTCACCGGTTCTGGAAATCAAAGTTCGCTTGTTCCCCAGCGAGGCGGCGACTCATCTGGTGGCTCCAGTTCGTGACCGAGTTCACGACCTAGATAGCTTACCGGACGCCCGATCGCGTGTATCACGGGCGAACAAGAGCAATGCCCTGGGGAGAGCCATGCATTACGCGGAACTGGCGAAGGCGCGCGATGAGCTGACGGGCCCCGGCGGCGCGTTCGAGATCGTCACCATCGATATCAACGGCATCCCGGTTCGGGCCTATCGCAATGCCCTGCCTGATGTGCGGGCGCTGTGGCAATCGACGCGCGCCTTCGCCGACCGGACCTATCTTGTCTATGGCGACGAGCGGCTGACCTATGCTGAGGCCCACGCCCGTGTTGACGCGATCGCGGCCTGGCTGGCGGCGCAGGGCATCAACCCAGGCGACCGGGTGGCGATCGCCATGCGCAACTATCCGGAATGGATGCTCATCTATTGGGCCTGTGTTTCCTGCCAGATTGCGGTTGTCGGCATGAACGCCTGGTGGACCGCCGAGGAAATGGCCTATGGGCTTGGCGACGCCGCACCCAGGGCGTTGTTCCTTGATGCCGAGCGGCTCGATCGCTACCGCGAGATCGCCGCGCAGCCGGCCGGACTCATGCTTGTGGGCGTGCGGCTGCCCGCGCCGGAACCAGGCGTGACTTCGTTCACCGACGTGATCGCGCAGGCTGTGACCGCGGGCGCCACCATGCCGGAGGTGGCAATCGATCCCGATGCCGATGCCTGCATCTTCTACACGTCGGGCACCACCGGCTTTCCCAAGGGCGCGCAGCTGACTCATCGCGGCTGCATCACCAATCTCTACAACATGCTCTATGCCGCTGCTTCGACCGCGCTGGCGGTGCAGCGCGCCACCGGCGCCGCGCCACCGGCCAACCCGCCGGTGCCGGTATCGCTGCTGACGACGCCATTGTTCCATGTCACAGCCAACAATTGTGGTGCCTATGCGACGACCGCGGCTGGCGGGACCATCGTGCTGATGTACCGCTGGGATGCCGGCGAAGCGCTGCGCATCATCGCGCAGGAACGGGTGACATCCATCGGCGGCGTGCCGGTGATGGCGCGCGAGGTGATCAACCACCCGGATTTCGCCACCACCGATGTGTCGAGCCTGACGGCAATGTCGGGCGGCGGTGCCCAGGTGCCGCCCGATCTGGTGCACAAGATCGAAGCCAAGGTGGCCAGCGCCCGGCCGAGCACCGGTTATGGCATGACCGAAACCTGCGGGATCATCACGTCCGTCTCCGGCGACTTCTTCGTCGACAAGCCCGACAGCGCCGGCCCCGCCATGCCCAGCTATGAAGCCAAATGCGTTGATGACGCCGGCAACACGGTGGCAGCGGGTGACATCGGCGAACTCTGGGTCAGGGGCGCTGCCATCATCAAGGGCTATATCAACCGGCCGGAGGCGACTGCCGCCGCGATCACCGATGGCTGGCTGCACACCGGCGACATTGCGCGCATCGACGAGGACGGCTTCATCTTCATCGTCGATCGCAAGAAGGACATGGTGCTGCGCGGCGGTGAGAATGTCTATTGCGCCGAGGTGGAAGCCGCCATCTACCGCCATCCGGCCGTTGCCGAATGCTGCGTGTTCGGTGTGCCCGATCAGCGGCTGGGCGAGGAAGTGGGCGTGGCCGTCGTGCTGAAGCCCGGCGAACGCCTGGATGACGCCGGGCTCCGCAGTTTTTGCGGCGGTCTGATCTCAAACTACAAGGTCCCACGCCATGTCTGGTTCATGCCCGAACCGCTGCCGCGCAATGCCAGCGGCAAGTTCCTGAGGCGCGAGCTGCGCGACCGGCTGAGCAAGGACCTGGCGACGGCATGACGACCAGACGAGCGGGGTGAATCCGGACGTCGCTTGTTGCGGCACAGCGGGCGATGCTAGGATCGCCGGGCAGCATCTTCCAAATTGGTCTGACAGGGCTGGCCATCATGCTGCCAACACAGACGAACTGTCTCAACACAACGGTGCCATCGAAGCCGGCCATGGATCGCGATGGATGACAGCCAATAGCGGGGCCCGATCCTGCCGAGGCGGACGACGTCGCGTGGCAACAGCAGGAGCGCGGCAATTGCCCGAAGTGCCCATGACATCCGCGAGTAACCCCAGCGCATGGCAAGATGAAACCGCTCCCGGGTGATGCGGCGGTTCTTCTTGTCCAGCGCCGCCAGCGTCGAACGGGCCGGATGCGAGACCAGGAGATCGGGGACAAAGTCGAGCCGGTAGCCGGCGAGGGTGGCGCGCCAACACCAATCCGTGTCCTCACTGAGCGAGTCGTCAAAGGCGCCGATGGCAAGAAAGGCCGATTTGGTGACAAACAGGTTTGCGGTGGCAACAAATCCCTTTTTCAAGGCATAGCGTCGGATATTGAATGCAATGGCGATTTCATATGCTTCCGCCGTGCTGGGGTTCGCATGATCGTCCGCCGTCACGACAATGTCGCCGCCGACATAGTTGTCGGGTCCAAGCCGTTCGATGCCCCTGGCGATCCAGTCCGGTCGTGGCACGCAATCGGCATCGGTGAAAGCGATGATGTCCGCCCGCGCTTCGGCAACGCCCTTGTTGCGCGCTGGCCCCGCCCCTCGTTGCAATTGCTCGACAAGCCGGGCGCGCCCAGCCACGCATGCCGAAACCGCCGCAAGCCCGCCGTGCGAACCATTGTCGACAACCAATATCTCGAACCAATCCCTTGGCACAGTCTGGTCGGCCAAAGCATTCAGGCAACGATCGAGGCCAGCAAGATCGTCGAGATGCGGGATGATGACCGAGACGCGCACTGCCATGGAATATCCTAGCGCCGCTGGCTGAGTCTGCGCTACCCACGATTTGGTCTGGCCGGCCCGGTCCGGGTCGCAATGCAGGGGGGGCGCAAGGTCAGCGCGCCAATCGTTCACCCAACAGCACGGAATCCGTCAGCAAAGTCAGTCGTCCGCACAGTGAGAACGCGGCCGCATGACTGATGTTCGATGGCCTTGAGACTGGCATCAGACAAGGTTGAATATGCATATTCGCAGCGCGCCGATTGCACGAGCTGCGCCTGAACAGAGACGAGCTTTAACGCGGCGAGGTGACTGAGGATTGCTTCAGCGCCATGCTGTGCCAGGGCCTGCTCGCCACGATCGCGCAGTTGCACAGCCAGAACAAACGCCCCCGCGTCGAGCTTGGGACGGCAGAAGGCGGACACATCACGCGCGCGCTTCAGCAGGGGATCGCCGATCAACTCCGAATAGCTGGACACCGGGCGCGCCGGGTCGAACCCGCGCACGATCAAGGTGACAATCCGATTGCGCTCCAGGGTCTTTTCGATCCTGCGCCCGTCGATCGTCATCGGCGCATGGGCTCGCGAGCTGATGACCACGCGATCGGCGGCCATCATACCGCCAACCGTCGTGCAACGGACGCCCGTGCTGCTGGTGACATTGATCACGCTGATCTCGGTCGCCAGTTCCGGGACGACACCCCGGTTGGCAAGCTTGCCGGCAAGGCTCTGGTGAAGCTCCCGACAACCTTGGGCGGGATAGCGGAATGGTGTCGTCAGATGCCGTGCCGAACGCGCAGCACTGACCGCGGTTCGACTGAACCTGGCCATCTCGCCTTGCCGCAATGCGTTGCCGGCGACCAACAGATGGAACAGCACGCGCGACGGCGCCATGGTCAGAGGTCGCCCCCGCCAATAGGTCTGGCAATGCTGGTCCCGTTGAAGCACAACGCCTTGATTTTCCAGCGCCGCATAGAATTCCGGGCGGTTCTCAAGCAGATGCACACCGCATTCGACGCTGCTCAGCCCAACCAGCGGCAGCGTGGTCCAGGCGCCACCAATCTCCCCGGCGCGGTCCACGATCATGACCTCGTCCCCCGCCTCGACGAGCGAAAGCGCCGCCATCAGCATGGGGGGACTGGTGCCGATGACGAGTGACCGCCGGGTCACGCAAAGAAACCACGCACCGCGGCTATGACTTGATCGACGTCGTGGTCGGACAGGTGGCTGTGGATTGGCAGCGACAATGTTCGCCCGCAATATTCGGTCGCGGCGGGCGATGCATCGGCCTTGCGGACGGCATGAAACATCGGCTCCCGGTCGAGCGGTTGGTGATAATGGATCCGCGTCGGAATGCCGGCGGCCTGGAGCGCCGCTGCCAGCGCGTCGCGCCGATCCCAGAGGATGACGAACTTGTGCCAGATGTGCGTCACCTGTGGGTCAACAGGCGGCAGCGTGACCGGCGTGCCAGCCAGACCATCCTTATAGCGTTCAGCGACAGCCCTGCGGCGACGGGACCAACTGTCATGATGGTCAAGCTTCAGGTCGATGATCGCTGCCGTCAGACTGGGCATTTGCGAATTATAGCCGAGCTCGATGAAATCATTGCCGCTCTTGCCGTGCAGTCGAAGCCGGCGCGCCCGTGCGGCAATCTCAGGATCATCGGTCACCAGTGCGCCGCCACTTCCAGGCGCTCCGATCACCTTGGTCGGATCGAAGCTGGTTGCACTGACCTTGCCGATCGATCCGGCAGCGCGGCTCCCATATCGGGCGCCAAAGGATTGCGCGTAATCCTCGATCAACAGGATCCCGTTGCTCGTGGCAAAACGCTCGAGTGCTGCCGGATCGGTCATTGCACCGAAGAGATGGACATGCAGCAAGGCGCGTGTGTTTGGCGTCACCAGGCGCTGGGCAACGGCAAGATCGATGCCGATATCGGGGCCGATATCGACGAACACCGGAACGGCCCCGGCACGGACAATCGCACTGGCAGAGGCAACAAAGCTGACAGCGGGGACGAGAACCTCATCGCCCGGCCCAATGCCGGAACAGATCAGGGCAAAAAACAGTGCATCAGTGCCGGAGCCGACAGCGACAGCGTGACGGCGCCCCGCCAACGCCGCCACCCGGGCCTCCACCTGCTCGACATAGCGGCCCTGCAGGACTTGCCCGGAAGCCAGCACGCTTGCCGTGCGATCGAGCATGGGCACCGAAAGCGCTGCATAGTCGCCTGCACAGCCAAAAAACTCGATATGATGGTCGGTTCGCATATGGGGAAGCATAGGCCGGACTATCCCGCTGGCCCGGAAAACGCATCGGGCATGGCACCATCACGATCAACAAGATGATTGATGCAGTGCAGGATGCCGGCTTCGAGCGTCGTGACCGGCCGATAACCCAGAAGGCGTCTGGCCTTTGAAATATCGAGCGCACCACGATTGGGGCGTGCGGGCCCAACCGCTGGCGCAACATCATGTTTCAGGTCTGGAAAATGCGTTTGAAGAACCGCAACCAGTTCAACCAGCGTTCGAGCTTGACCAAAGCTCAGATTGAAAATCTCGCCGGCCGCCTCCGGTGTGGTCGCAGCCAGGATCAGTCCTTCGACGATGTCGTCGACATAGCTGAAATCGATCAGGGAGGCGGTGCCGGCATGGATGACGAGTGGGTCGCCCGACAGACATTGGGAACAGAATTTCGGGACCACGCGGTCATAATGGTCACCGGGCCCATAGACGGCCATGGGTCGAACAATCACCGTTTCGATGTCGCTGTGCAGACCCAGGTTCTGCACGATCGTCTCGGCGGCAAGTTTCACGCGCCCATAGGCATTGACAGGTTCGGTCGGACTCATCTCATCGGCCCGGCCATCGACAAAATCGCCATAGACCATGCTGGATGAAACCTGCACCAGCCGTTGCACGCAACGTGTGGCCAATATGGCCTTTGATAGTCCCTGGATGCTTTCGACAATATCCCGCTTGCAGCGCAGCGGATTGCTGTCTGCCGAACCCACAATGGGGTCGGCGGCAAGATTGATCACCAGTTCCGGCTTGAAAGCCGTCAGACAGTTGATGACCCGGTCGTGGTCAAGCAGATCAATTGCATGAAGCTCTGCTCCTGCGATCAAGGCTCGCCGCAAACTCTGGTCGCGAGGCTTTGTTGGCAGAGCATAAGGTCGGAATGCGTCGAGGACGGCCACGTCATGGCTCAGCCCGCACAAACGCCGCGTCAAATGCGATCCGACGAAGCCAGCCCCACCGGTGATGAGGATTCTGGCCACCCGTTCCCCCCTTGGCCAACGAGTTTTCCGCGCGTCCCTGCTGAAAACTTACGGCGCTGTCAGTCCAATTGCAACTCATCTCCGGTGATGGCGGGAATCCATCCCGGCTTCTCTGGTCGAAGCTGAAGCTGTCAACGCCTGTTGGCCTGGCAAACAGGTCGCCGCCCATTGATCCGGCCAGCACGCCCCCAAGCGACATCGGCATGGCCATGCGTCTGGTGCTGGAAGCTGATATGCCAGCCATGCCCCGCAAATCCCGGAGGAATTCGCGCGGCTTGGACATCAGCCGGAGTCACTGGGACATATGGCGGAGAGGGTGGGATTCGAACCCACGGTACCCGTAAAGGCACAACGGTTTTCGAGACCGTCCCGATCGACCACTCCGGCACCTCTCCGCGATGCGCCCGCAGGCTGGTCAGGC
>JAIXQY010000084.1 GCA_027485485.1 Sphingomonadales bacterium
CGCCATCCTCAACGCATACAACAACACCCCCAGAAAATGCCTCGGCTTCAAAACCCCAGCCGAAACCTTCAACCCGTTGCACTTCGGTTGTGAATCCACACCCGGATCAAGTCCGGGGTGACGGATACAGGAAATGGGCCAGGCCGGCCGGGCCCCCGCTGCCTGTGCCGGTTGATCAGCGATAGACGACCACATCAACCTTTTGCGACAGGATGAAGACTTCGCCGCTGCACACTTCGGTTTTGCCGGCGGGGATGATGGCCTGGCCGCCGACAAGGAGGCTGATTACGGCCTTTTCGGTGGGTTCGGTCAGGCTGTGGCGGAATGTGGCGGCGGTGGTGTGGCCATTGTTGCCGATGGCGATCACCGGGCCGGTGCCGATTTCCTGGCCCCAGAGCCAATCGGTGAGTTGCTCAAGCGTCAATTGTTGCGGCGCGCCATAGGTGATTTCGGCCATGTCTCTCTCCTTCGATCAGGTGTCAGCTGGCCGGCTTGGCCGGCAGTGATTTGATTGCCAGATCGATTTTGGCGATGATCTTCTTGCGCTCGGCGGAGTCCTGCTCTGCGTTCAGCTTGTCGCGGATGGCCAGCAGAACCGTGTCCAGATCGGCGCCGGTTGGCACGCCCACCGCCGTGGCGATGGCATTGGCCCCGGCCAGATCGAGCGATGCATCGCGAAGCATGGCGCGCAGGGCCAGGCGATCATCCACTTCGGCCTTGGTGGGCACGCCGGCCATCCGATCAACCTCAAAGGCCAGCTTGCCGTCGGCCGCCTTCTGGTGATCGCCGGCATCGGCGGCGGCCGTCTGCACCGCCTTGTCGAGTGAGGCGGCTTCTTCGTAGCGGGTGAGATCGGAGAGGGCGACGGGCAGCGGATATTGATCGGCCGATTGTTGCATGCGTTGAATGATCTGGGTGCGCACCGTGGTGCGCTGGGCGTCGATATTGCCCAGCATGGCGGGCAGGGCCTGTTCGAAGAACAATTGCTTGGAAATGCTGCCGCGCGTGCCGGTCAACCCCGCGGCGCCGGCGGACAGGATGTTGGCCGTCCGCTGCCCGGCGAAGGAGGCGCCGCCGGACAGGCCGAGCACGCCGAGATCGAGCACGAAGTTCGATGATTTGGCCTGCCGCGACAGATGGCGGCGGAATTCCATGAATTCGGAATCGATGGCCGTCATGTAGATGCCGATGATGCGATCGCGATAGGCCTTCTGATCGGCTGGCGCCTTGATCTGGTAATAACTCTCTAATGCCGTATCGATCGGATATTTCTCGACGATCTTTCTTGCGGTTGTGGTTGATATTGTTGGCTTTGGCAGGCCATCAAAGCTAGCACAGCCAGCCAGCAGGGCCGGCGCCAGCAGCAACGCCAGGCGTGATCTTGTTTTCAAGCCAACGGCCATTTGAATCCCCCCACAAGCTGCAATCAAGCTTGATTCCCATGGCAGGATAACATGGCTGTGTTGCGGGTAAAGGCTGCTGAAATGCGGGCCTGCACTATGCCAATGTGGCCAGAAATTCTTCTGCCTGGGCCCTGATCCGCGCCTGTTCGTCGGGGGCGAAGCGGCGCCAGCCATCATACATGCGCCAGAGGCGTTGGTTGTTTTTCAGCTGTTCTTCGTGGCGGGCGAGGAAATCCCAATAGAGGCTGTTGAGTGGGCAGGCTTTGGGGCCGGTGCGGGCTTTGACGTCGTATTTGCAGCTTTTGCAGTGGTTGCTCATGCGGTTCACATAGGCGCCACCGGCCGCATAAGGCTTGGTGGCCATCAGGCCGCCGTCGGCGAACTGGCTCATGCCGATGACGTTGGGGGCCTCCACCCATTCCAGCGCGTCGGCATAGACGGCGAGATACCAGCGGTGGACTTCCGCGGGATCGGTGCCGGTGAGCATGGCGAAATTGCCCAGGATCATCAGGCGCTGGATATGGTGGGCCATGGCGTTGCGGCGCGTGGCGTCCACGGCTTCGGACAGGCATTTGAGATCGGTGGGCGCGCCCCAGAACAGGGCGGGCAGCGGGCGCGTGGCGTTCAGATGGTTGCGCGCGGTATAGTCCGGCCCGGCGAACCAATAGAGGCCGTGGACATATTCGCGCCAGCCGATGATCTGGCGGATGAAGCCTTCCACGGCATTCAGCGGTGCGGTGCCGGCATGGAAAGCGGCTTCGGCGGCACGGCAGACTTCGAGGGGGGAGAGGAGGCCGAGGTTGAGCGCGGGGGAGAGGAGGCTGTGGTTGAGCACATCCTCCCCGGTGACCATCGCGTCCTGATAATCGCCGAAGCCGGCGAGGCGGTGGGTGATGAAATCCGTGAGGGCTTCGAGGGCCTGGGCACGGGTGACCGGCCAGCCGAACCCGGCCAGGCTGCCGAAATGATTGCCGAAGCGGCCGGCGACCAGCGCCAGCACATCGGCCGTGATCGCATCGGGGGCGAAGCGGACGGGCGGCGTGAAGCGATGGCCTTTGGGGACGGCCTTGCGGTTCTCCTGATCATAGTTCCATTGGCCGCCCACCGGCTGGTCGCCATCCATCAACAGGCCGGTCTGGCGGCGCATGATGCGGTAGAAATCCTCCATCGTGAGGCGCTTGCGCGGGGCGGCCCAGGCGGCGAACTGATCGATGGAGCAGAGGAAGCGATCGTCTTCGAGGAGGGTGGCATTGGGCCAGGCCTGCTGCGCGGTGAGCACGCGCCATTCGCCGGCCTTGACCGTGACGATGCGGCTGGCGCCATGGCGGGCGGCGGCGCGGGTGACTTCGCCGGTGAAATCGCCCGTGTTGGCGGGATCGTCCAGCGTCACATAATCCACTGTCCAGCCCTCGGCGCGCAGTTCGGCGGCGAAGTGGCGCATCGCGCTGAAGAACAGGGCGATTTTCTGCGGGTGGTGGGGAACATAGGTGGCTTCCTCCGCCACCTCCATCATCAGGATGACGGCATCGGATTTGGCCACGGCCTTCAGGCTGGCGAGATTGTGGGAGAGTTGATCGCCGAGGATGGGGACGAGGATGGCCATGGCGCTGCTGTGTTGACTGGGGCCGGCGGCGGCAAGGCGGGCCGATGCCGCAGCTTGCTGTTCAAGCCGGCCGGGGCTTGGTAAGACTGGGGCAATGCCATGCTGTGCAGCCGGGGGGCTTTGATGCAGATGATTGCGGTTGGCTGGCCTGGTGCGGATCTGCCGGGGGCTTATGCCTGATATCTTCCTGTCATACAGCCGGCAGGATGTGGCCGTGGCCAGCCGCATGGCGGCGGCGCTGGCGGCGGCCGGGCATGACGTGTGGTGGGATCAGGCGCTGCGATCCGGTGAGGTTTATGACCAGGTGATCGAAACCGCGCTGCGCAGTGCGCGGGTGGTTGTGGTGCTGTGGTCGAAAACGGCGGTGGCATCGGATTGGGTGCGTGCCGAAGCCACGGTGGCCATGCAGCGCGGCGTGTTGATGCCAGTGATCATCGAGCCGTGCCAGCGCCCGGTGAGTTTTGAACTGCGGCAATCGGCTGACCTGACGGGGTGGAAAGGCAATGGGCAGGACCCGCGGCTGCTGGCCTTTGTGGCCGAAGTGTCGGAACGATTGGGCGCGGCGCCGGTGGCGGCACCGGCCGTTGCACCCACCGGGCCAAGCCGACGCCTGTTGATTGGCGGAGCTGCGGGCGCGGCGGCGCTGGCGGCGGGCGGGTTTGGGGCGTGGAAATTCATGGGCGGCAAGGCCGATGACGGCACCGCCAGCGTGGTGGTGCTGCCCTTCGCCAATCTGTCAGGCGATCCGGCGCAGGCGTTTTTCTCGGATGGCATTGCCGAGGAGCTTCGCAACGCGCTGTCGCAGATTCGCGGGCTGAAGGTGATCGGCCGGGTGAGTTCCGAGGCATTCCGCGATACGGCTGATTTTTCGGCAGTGGCGGAGAAACTGGGCGTTGATCATGTGCTGACCGGCAGTGTGCGGCGTTCGCCAACCACCATCCGCATTGCCGCGCAGCTGGTGGATAGCCGCACCAGCGTGGAAAGCTGGTCGCAAAGCTATGATCAGCCGGTGGGCGATGCGCTCGCCATTCAGACGAAGATTGCCATCAATGTGGTCGCGGCGCTGAGTGCCAAGCTGGGTGCGGCGGCTGGCGACATCATGGTGGGCGGCACAAGGGATCCCGAAGCACAGGCTGCTTTCCTGAAGGGCACCAGTCTGTTCTTCAGCACCCGCAGCAGATCAGGGCTGGAGGAAGCTGGCCGCATGATGAAGTCTGCCATTGCGCGGGATCCAAACTATGCCGAAGCGTGGGCAGGTCTCGGCAACATACAGGGCAATCTTCGCGCATTTTCGGCATCGTCGGTCGAGCAGGCGGCGCTGTTGGAGGAAGCGCTGGCCGCCAGCCGCCGTGCTGTAGTGCTGGCGCCGAATTCGGGATTCGTGATCGCGCTGGCGGCGTTCAGATTGCTGGAATCCATCGATGTTCGGAAGGCGATGATTGATGGCCGGCGCGCAATGGCATTGGCACCGGCCGATGGGCGCGTGCTCAATGCCGGCGCACAGATCGTCCGGACGTTTGATCCAGACGACGCCGTGATCATCATGCAAGGCGCGCTTTCGGTCGATCCGCTCAATCCCTTCTACTACGAAACGCTGGGTGCTTCTCTGGTCTGGGCCCGCCGCTTCAATGAGGCAGAATCTGCTGCCCGCAGAGCGGCGGCTTTGAGCAACAACCAGCGCGGCAGCAACGCGCTGTTTGCCGCGCTGTTGGCACTGGGCCGGATTGAAGAGGCTCGTGCCGTGCTGGGCAGCATTCCGTTCGAAGCCGTGCGATTGGCCTTTTCCGCTATCGTTGATGCCCGTGCCGGCAATCGGACCGGGTCTGACGCGGCGTTGGCTGCGCTGCGCCAGCGCAACGACCTGTCACTCTACTATCGGCTGGCATCAGCCCATGCCCAACGCGGAGAAACCCGTCAGGCGCTGGATGCCATCGAGGCATCGCAGCGGCGCCGGGAACCCAACCTGGTCCAGATTGCAGTGAATGAATGGTTAGATCCCATCCGCAGCGAACCGCGCTTCAAGGCGGTGCAGGATGCGGTGATTCCGCCCGTTCTGTTCGTGCCGCCGAAGCGGGGCTGACCGTTCCGGCCACGCCCGATCAGCCGAAACATGATAGTCGCCGGCACGCTGGCCGCCCGTTAGGATGCCCTCAACAACAAGTGGGGAGGCCATGCCATGTCGATCGATTTCGAGATTCCAGCCGAAGCCAAGGCCGTGCGCGAGCGGGTGCGGAAGTGGGTGAATGAGGAGTGCCGGCCGGCGGAGCAGGCGTTGAAGGATGGCGCCGATTACAAGACGGTGTTGGCTGAACTCAGGGCCAAGGCGCGGGCGCAGGGGCTGTGGCTGCCGTTCATCCCGGTGGAGCATGGCGGCATGGGGCTGGGGCCGCTGGCCAATGCGCTCGTGCAGATGGAATTGGGGCAGAGCCATCTGGGCGCGCTGTCGATGAACAGCCAGGGGCCGGACGATGCGACGATGCTCACCCTGCTGGCCCATGGCACCGAGTTTCAGAAGGAGAAATATCTGAAGCCGCTGCTGAATGGCGACAAGCGCGTCTGCTATTCGATGACCGAGAAGGCCGCTGGCGCCGATGCCACCGGCATGCGCACCACCGCAGTGAAGGACGGCAATGAGAATTATATCCTGAACGGCGAGAAATGGTTCTCCTCCGCCGCCAGTGCGGCCGATCTGGCCGTGGTGATGGCGCGCACCGATCCGGATGCGCCGCGCCATCGCCAGTTTTCCACCTTCATCGTGGAGCTGCCCAACCCCGGTTACATCATCAAGCGTGATATCAAGACGATGGCGATCGAAGGGCCCTTGAGCCAGGTGATGGGCGGCGGCCACAGCGAGATCGAGATCAAGGATCTGGTGGTGCCGGCGGAGAATCTGCTGGGCGGCGAAGGCAATGGCTTCAACATGGGGCAGCACCGCCTGGCCTATGGCCGGTTGCGGCACGGCATGCACAATGTGGCGATGGCGCAGCGCGCGCTCGATCTGGCGACGGCGCATGTGACGAGCCGGGAGACGTTCGGCAAGCGGCTGAGCGACCGGCAGGGCGTGCAGTTCATGCTCGCCGAGTGCGCCAGCGAGCTCTACATGGCGCGGCTGATGCTGCTGCACATCGCCTACAAGGCGGAAAAGGGCATGGACCTGCGGCAGGAGAACAGCATCGCCAAGGTGTTCCTGGCCCATATGGTGCACAAGGTGGTGGACACCGCCATCCAGCTGCACGGCGCGCTGGGCTATAGCCAGGATACGCCGCTGGCGAGCTGGTACACGCATATCCGATCGCAGCGGCTGGTGGATGGGCCGGACGAAGTGCACCGCTGGACGGTGGGGCGCAACGTGATCAAGGCGTTCCAGGCGCACGGCACCACGGCGTCGGCGGCGGGGGGTGATTTGCTGTAGCGCCGTCTGCTGTTCAAGACCCGGCTGGCTTGCTAAGCCTCATGGCTGTGGGTGCGGCGGTAAATCTGATGCGCGGTGGCGATGGCTGATATCTTCCTGTCCTATGCCCGGGCGGATCGGGCCCGTGTGGCAAAGCTGGCAGAGGCGCTGCAGGCCGCCGGCTTCAGTCTGTGGTGGGACAGTGCCATTGTCGCCGGCGCCAGCTTTGCCGCCGATATCGAGCGTGAGCTTGACGCCGCAGACGTGGTGGTGGTCGCCTGGTCGGCCACTTCGGTCAAATCGGATTGGGTGCGCGATGAGGCCAACGCAGGGCGTGACCGCAAGCGACTGGTGCCAGTGCAACTGGATGCCACGCCGCCCCCATTGGGGTTCCGCCAGCTGCAAGCCATTCATCTTTCTGATTGGCAAGGCAGCGCCGGCGATCCCCGGTTTGTCGCGTTGGTGGGCGCCATCAGGACACTGGCCGGCAGCAACATGGCCAACCCGGCCGCACCGCCGCCGCCCACGCCCGCCAGCCCCGGCCCCAGTCGGCGGCTGTTGATCGGCGCAGGTGCAGGCGTTGCGGCATTGGCGGCTGGCGGGTTCGGGGCTTGGAAGGCGTTTGGCGGGAAGGCCGATGATGGCACCGCCAGCGTGGTGGTGCTGCCGTTCGCCAATCTGTCGGGCGATCCGGGGCAGGCGTTTTTTTCCGACGGGATTGCCGAGGAACTGCGCAACGCGCTGTCGCAGATTCATGGGCTCAAGGTGATCGGCCGAGTGAGTTCGGAACAATTCCGCGATGCCAGGGATGTGTCTGAAGCGGCCACCAGGCTGGGCGTGGATCATGTGCTCACCGGCAGCGTGCGCCGGTCTGCCACCACCATCCGCATCGGCGCGCAACTGGTGGATGGCCGCACCGGGGTGGAAAGCTGGTCCGCCAGTTATGACCAGCCGGTCGGTGATGCGCTGGCCATCCAGAGCAAGATTGCGACGAGCGTTGTGAGCGCGCTGAGTGCCAAGCTCGGTGCGGCAGTTGGCACCATCGTTGTGGGCGGCACAAACAACGCGCAGGCTCAGGAAGTGTATCTCAAAGCATGGAACCAGTCGCTGACCGACCGTAGCGAAGCTGGATACCGCCAGATCCTGGCAATGCTTTCCACCGCAGCCTCGCTCGACCCGGAATATGCCGATGCATGGGCGTTGATTGGCACCATGAAGAGCAGCTTGCGCCGATTTCCCGCGTCACATCCAGAGCAGATGAGGCTCGCCAACGAGGCCATCGCTGCGAACCAGCGCGCCGTGTCGTTGGCGCCGAATTCGGCCTTTGTCAGGGTCCTGCTTGCGCAGCGCTTTGCCGAGGCGCTCGATCTTCGACAGGCGTTCCAGGAAGTGCAGTCGGCGATCAAACTGGATTCAAGCGACCCCCGTGTCCTGTCCAACGCAGCGAAGACATTGCGCCTCCTCGATCCGGATCGCGCGGTCAATTTGGCAGCAAAGGCAGCCGTGATCGACCCATTGAACCCTGACTATATCGCCACGCATGGCCTTACCCTTCAGGCCGCCCGTCGTTTCAAGGAGGCGGCGGTTGTTGGGCAACGGGCCATGGCGCTGAGTTTCAACGAACGCGGCGGTGATGGGATGATCCACACATGGCTGGGGCTGGGCCGAACCGATGCCGCACGACCCAACGTGCAGCACGTGCCATTTCCAGCACAACGACTGGCTTTTGCGGCCATCGTGGAGGCACGCGGCGGCGATCGTGCCGCATCCGACGCGGCAATGGAAAAGTTGCGCCAGATCAATGATGTTTCGATCCATTACCGCCTGGCATCGGCACAGGCGCAGCGCGGGGAACGGTTGGCGGCGCTCTATTCCCTCGAGGCGTCGTTGAAGCTGCGTGAAGGTGCCCTTGCCCAGATTGCGACCGACCAATGGTTCGATTCCCTCCGCAACGAACCGCGCTTCAAGGCGGTGCGCGATGCGGTGATCCCGCCCGATCTGTGGGTGCCGCCAAAGGCCTTACAACCAGTGTGACAAGTGAAGAGCCGGGAGTGATCGAGAAAGCCTCTATCAAGTCTTGCGAACGGAAAAATGCCTCTGTCGGACAGGGGTGACCCCTGCACCTACGTTCGTTTGGGCTTGGTCCCGGCCTTCGAAAACTAGCGCCAAGCCAACGAACGGGTGCAGGGACTGAGTCCCTGCCCGCCGGAGGCATTTCATCTTGGCCATACCAAAGAAGGCCGGGCGTGGTGCCCGGCCTTCTCGTTTGTCAGCAAGCAGCGCTTACGCCGCCAGCGTGAGATTTTCGTAGCGCGACAGGTGGAAATCCACGCTGCCGAACTGGTTTTCGATCAGCGTCGCGCGCTTGAAATAATGGCCAACGGCCAGTTCCTGGGTGATGCCGATGCCGCCGTGGATCTGCACGGCGTTCTGGCCGACGAACTTGGCGGCCTTGCCCACCTTGGCCTTGGCCATCGACACCGCGGCAGCGCGTTCCGGCGTGTCGAGCTTGAGCGTGGCCATCATCGTCATCGAAACCGCCTGTTCGACTTCCATGAACATATCGACCAGCCGGTGCTGGATCACCTGGAAATCGCCGATGGCCTTGCCGAACTGCTTGCGCTGCTTGGCATAATCCAGCGTCTGGGCGTGCAGCACCTTCAGCACGCCGCAGGCTTCGGCGCACAGGGCGACCGTGGCTTCATCAACCACGCGCTCCACCAGCGGCAGCGCATCATTGGCCAGCACATGGGCATCACCCACGGCGACATTCTCGAAATAGACTTCGCTGGCCGAGGTGCCGTGCACGGTGAGATAATCGCGGCGGGTGATGCCGGCAGCATCGGCCGGGATCAGCAGCAGGGCAATGCCGGCGCCATCGCGCTGGGCGCCGCCGGTGCGGGCGGTGACGAGCAGATGGGTGGCATGGGCAGCGCCTTCCACCACGGCCTTGTGGCCGTTCAACTGGCCGGCCTTCAGGGTGGTGGTGACATCGTTCAGATAGAAACGGCCCTGCGGTTCATAAGCGGCAAAGGCGATGCGCACGCTGCCGGCGATGATGCCGGGGATCAGTTCATCGGCGATGGCGCCGCCAACGGCCTTCAACGCACCGCCGCCGATGACGACGGTGTTCAGATAGGGTTCCAGCACGATGGCGCGGCCCAGTTCTTCCATCACCACCATGTTTTCCACCGGGCCGCCGCCGAGGCCGCCATGGGCTTCGGAGAAGGGCGCGCACAGGATGCCGAGTTCTTCGGCAAAGGCGGTCCACACGGCCGGGTTCCAGCCCTTGCCGTCGCGCACGGTCTTCTGGCGGGTATCGAAATCATAGGTGTTGGCCAGGTAACGCGACAGCGAATCGCGCAGCATGGTCTGTTCTTCGGTGTAGTTGAAATCCATCGTCGTTCCCCAAGGAAATGACGCCGCCCCGGTTCAAGCCGGGGCGGCGTTCAATCGTTCAAAGGCCCAGCACCATCTTGGCGATGATGTTGCGCTGGATCTCGTTGGACCCGCCATAGATGCTGGTCTTGCGCATGTTGAAATAGACTGGCGCGACGCGGCGGGCGCTGTCCGGGCCGACGGCGAAGCTGTTGTCGCCCTCGCCCATCGAGCGGAAATAGGGCGCGCCATAGGTGCCGGCGGCTTCCAGCGCCAGTTCGGTCAAGCGCTGCTGGATCTCGGTGCCCTTGATCTTGAGCAGCGACGATTCCGGGCCGGGGCCCTTGCCGCTGCTCTCGCCGGCCAGCGTGCGCAGCTCGGTATATTCCAGCGCGGCCAGATCGACTTCCAGTTCGGCGATCTTGCGCTTGAAGAACGGGTTGGCCAGCAGCGGATCGCCGCCATCCTCGGTGTTGCGCGCCACCTGCTTGATGCGCTCCACGCTGCGCTTGGAGGCCGCGACGCCGGCGATGCCGGTGCGTTCGTGGGCCAGCAGGAACTTGGCGCAGGTCCAGCCCTTGTTTTCGTGGAACACGCGGTTTTCCACCGGCACGATCACGTCTTCCAGCCAGACTTCGTTCACCTCATGCTCACCGCCCAGGGTGATGATCGGGCGCACGGTGATGCCGGGCGTCTTCATGTCGATCAGCAGGAACGAAATGCCTTCCTGCATCTTGGCCGTGGGATCGGTGCGGACGAGGAAGAAGCCCCAATCGGCATGCTGCGCCATCGTCGTCCAGGTCTTCTGGCCGTTGACGCGATAATATTCCTTGCCATCATCGCCGGTGAACCGCTCGGCGCGGGTGCGCAGCGAGGCGAGGTCCGAACCCGAACCCGGCTCCGAATAGCCCTGGCACCACCAATCCTCACCGGACAGGATGCGCGGCAGGAACTTGGCCTTCTGCTCCGGCGTGCCAAAGGTGTAGATCACCGGGCCCACCATCGACAGGCCGAACGGCATCAGCCGCACGCAATCGGCGCGGGCGGTTTCTTCCGACCAGATATAACGCTGCGTGGCGGTCCAGCCGGTGCCGCCATATTCCACCGGCCAGGCCGGGGCGATCCAGCCCTTGCCAGCCAACACCTTGTGCCAGGCCAGGAAATCTTCCTTGGCCATTTCCTCGCCCTCATCAATCTTGTCGTTCAGATATTGCGGGTAGGAATCGCGGATGAAGGCGCGAACCTCGTCACGGAAGGCGGCATCGGCGGCGCTGAAATTCAAGTCCATGGCTATACTCCCCAGCTCATAGGTTGACGTTTACGTAAACCCGATTCGAAGGCGCGGCAACCCTGTGAATAATGTCGCTGCGGCGTATTGCGCGCCAGCGGGCGCTCCCCACATCAGGGCCATGTTCAACATCATCTCGCTGGCCATCGGCCTTGTCGCGCTCACCCTGGCGCTCGTGGCCTTCATGCCGCTGCTGGGCTGGGCCAACTGGGCCATCATCCCGCTGGCCATGGTGGGGCTGGGCTTCGGCTTTCTGTCGGGCAAACCCGCCGGCCGGCTGCTGAACCTGGCGGTGATCGCCATCGGCGCGTTCCGGCTGTTCATGGGTGGCGGGGTGCTGTGACTTGACGATCCCTGTCGATCGTGCATTATAAGTCACATGTTTGAGATCAGGCGGACGGCTGATTTTCTCGACTGGCTGACCGGCCTGAAAGACGTTCAGGGGCGGGCGCGGATTGCAAAGCGGCTTGATCGGCTGGCGGATGGCAATTTCGGCGATGCCAAACCGGTAGGCGGCGGAGTGAGCGAACTGCGTTTCACGTTCGGGCCGGGCTACCGGGTCTACTATGTGCAGCGCGGCCAGCTGATCATCGTCCTGCTCTGCGGCGGCGACAAGCAGAGCCAGCAGCGGGACATCGAACGCGCTATCGCCATGGCCAGGGAGATTTGATCATGACGCTCGAAACCAAACCCTGGGATGCGGCCGAGGCGCTGAACTCCCCCGCCGATATCGCCGCCTATCTCGATGCCTATCTGGAAGACGGCACGCCGGAAGAACTGCTGCGCGCGATCAACACCATCGCCCGCTCCCGCGGCATGTCCGAACTCGCCCGCCAAACCGGCATCAGCCGCGAAACCCTTTACCGCGCCTTCAGCGACACCGGCAATCCGACGTTGGACACGCTGCTGCGCGTGCTGAAGGCGCTGGGTGTGCGCCTCGCCGTCGCGGCGTGACCCTTGGCATTAAGGAAGAAGGAGGCCTCCGGCGGGCAGGGCCTGAGGCCCTGCACCCACTTTCGTTTTCGGGCATCAGCGCGTTAACGGACCTTGAATACATAATTGTAGTTGATCTCCAGCAGGCCGTTTTGTCTAAATATTCTATCTGTAGCCCGAGCCGTGACGTGTAAGGAGGACTTATGGGCTTAGACCTAAACGTCGAGGGCAAGGCCATCCCAGGCTATGAGGCTGAATGGGAGTCGCTGATACGTCGGCACTTCACTGGCGAGCAGCCGACGGAGGCCGATATCGAGCGGTTCCAAGCAGTTTCGCAGCCCGCCTATGCTTCGGTGGGCGCACCGCAAGTGGGTTTTGATCTAGGCGCTGATGACTGGATTGCGGAGAAAACGGCTGGTCGCATGACCCGAGAACAAGCGATAGCGGAATATCATGGATATCACGTGCTTGCCTTGGTCGCTTGCGATGGATTGCCGAAATACACCCATGCCGGGCTGTATGAGGGCGTCGACGAGACCAGTTTCCGTGGTGCTTTCCTTTCAGATTGCACATCAATCCTGACACAAGGCATGATCGATGCGGCATGGGAGCACCGCATGCCGGACGAAGCCGTGGAATATGGCAAGGCACTGCTTGCGGCGGCGCGTGAGGCGCGACAGAACAAGGCTGGTTCCCCGCGCAAGCAGCCCTTCTGGCGCGGCCTGATAGGCAAGCAGCGTGATTCTGTCGCTGTAGATGACCAGCTGGATATCGTCGAAACGGCTGGGCGCTGGTTTGTTTTCTGGGGCAGCCGCGGTCACCCGATACACGCATATTTCTAGGCTCTTGGCGTCAATTTTGGCGGCGTTCGCCGGGGTGACGGGCGCTTAGCTGGCGGTCCGCACTTTTGCCTCATCCTCCCGTTCCCGGTGGAAGATGTGCGTCGCCATCATCGCCCCCATGATCGGCGCGACGAGGTTGATGAACGGCACCGCGAACAGGACGGCGGTGCCAATGCCGATGCCCCAGCTGTCCCACTTGTGCTCCCCCGGCCAGGCGCGGGATTCGCCCAGGGGGACGTGGCGGGCGGCGACGGCTTCGAGATATTCGCGGCCCAGGGCCCAGCCGTTGGCGATGATGAACAGGATGAGCGGCCCGATGCCGGTGACGAGCAGCAGCAGATAGGCCGGCAGCAGCAACAGGTTGATCAGGGCGACGCGGATGGCGGCGCGGCCGCCCATGGCCATTTCGACGCCGAAGCCCAACGCGTGGCCCTTGGCGTGGGGGTAATAGCGTTGTTCGACGGCGACGATGATCTCATCCTGCCACATCGCCATCACGGCGGTGGCGATGCTGGTGAAGCCGAGCCAGGTGAGCAGCATGGAGAGCAGGAAGGCCGCGGCCTCCCCCGCGCCGGCAGCCCAGAAATCGCGCAGCCAGGCCGGCCAGCCGGCGGTTTCCACCATCCCGATGCCGGTGAACACGCCCCAGGCCAGCCCGGCGAACAGGAGGAGCGTGAGCAGCAGCGCGCGCAGCAGCACCCGGCGGATGGGGGCATCCCACAATTGCGCAAAGGCGAGGATGAAGGCGGCGGCCATGTCGTTCTAGGTAGGGGGTGGGCAGGGGATGGGCAAGCCGCTATGCCGCTGGCAATCTGCTTTCAGGAGCCTGCATGACCGCCAACCGCCGCTTTGACATTCTTGCCATGGGCAATGCCATTGTTGACGTGATCAGCCGGGAGACGCCGGCGTTTCTGTCCAGCCGCGGCATCCAGCATGGATCGATGCGGCTGATCGCGGCGGATGAAGCCGAGGCGCTCTATGCCGCCATGGGCAGCGGTGGCGAAGGCTTGCGGCAGATCAGCGGCGGTTCGGCGGCCAATTCGGTGGTGGGGGCGCGGTTGCTGGGTGCGCGCACCGCCTTTGTGGGCCGGGTGGCGGCCGACGGGCTGGGCACCTGTTTCACCGATGATATCCGCGCCGCCGGCGTGCATTTCGCCACCGCGCCGGCCACCACTGGCAACCCCACCGGCCGCTGCCTGATCGTGGTGACGCCGGATGGCGAGCGCACGATGAACACCTATCTGGGCGCCTGCCAGGAGCTGGATGCAAACGATCTGGATGCCGAACTGGTGGCGGCGTCGGGCATTCTCTATCTGGAAGGCTATTTGTGGGATCCGGCTGCGCCGCGTGCCGCCATGCAGGCCGCCATCAAAGTGGCGCGCGAGGCGGGCAACAAGGTGGCCTTCACCTTGTCTGACGTGTTCTGCGTCAACGGCCATCGCGGCGATTTCCGCGATCTGCTGGCGTCCCATGTCGACATCATGTTCGGCAACGAGAATGAGGTGAAATCGCTGTATCAGACGGACGATATCGATGCCGCCATGGCCGAACTGGCCAGCCACGCCTGCATCACCGTGGTCACCCGCAGCGAAAAGGGCGCTGTGGTGATCGGCGGCGGCCATCGATATGAAG
The DNA here is from genome assembly GCA_027485485.1 of Sphingomonadales bacterium. Taxonomy (GTDB): domain Bacteria; phylum Pseudomonadota; class Alphaproteobacteria; order Sphingomonadales; family Sphingomonadaceae; genus Sandarakinorhabdus. The sequence continues at coordinate 14,471 of JAIXQY010000084.1, forward strand.
TGGGCGGCGAGCATGTGGCCCAGGTGGTGGACACCACGGGGGCCGGCGATCTGTTTGCCGGCGGCTTCATGGCGGCGCTGGTGGAGGGCCGCTCGCTGCCCGATTGCGCGCGCATCGGCTGCATCTCGGCGGCGGAGGTGATTTCCCACGTCGGCGCGCGGCCGGTGGCGGATCTGCCGGCGCTGGTGGCAGCAAAGCTGGGCTGATTTTTCCCACCCCCGACCCCTCCCGCAAGCGGGAGGGGAGTCGTTTGGCGCATGCCCCTTCTGCTCCCCTCCCGCCTGCGGGAGGGGCTGGGGGTGGGAAAGAAAAAGGGCGGCCCGCGAAGGCCGCCCTTTTCATGTGCGCTCAAATATGAACTCAAGCGTCCTTGCCCCCCGGCGTATGGATGCCCGGCAGCGGTGGCACGCCCTGCGGCGGCACGCCCGGATCAAGTTCACCCACCACGGTGATGCCACGCGCCACGTTGGAGCGGCTGCGGCCATAGATGAAATAGAACACCAGGCCGATGGCGGCCCAGCCGAAGAACACCAGCTGCGCCTCGATCGAGAGGAAGGCGAACAGCAGCAGGCAGCCGGCGGCGGCCAGCGGCGCGACCAGCCACACTGCCGGGGTGCGGAACACGCGACGGCGATCCGGATCGGTGCGGCGCAGCGTCATGATGGCGAGGGACACGAAGAAGAAGGCGCACAGCGTGCCCCCGTTCGACACCGAAGCCAGCTGGCCCACCGGGAAGAAGGCGGCCGAAACCGCGACACCGAGCCCGGTGATGATCGTCACCACGTGCGGGGTGCCATATTTCGGGTGCACCTTTGACAACATGCCCGGCAACAGGCCGTCACGGCTCATCACGAAGAACACGCGGGTTTGGGCGAACATCATCATGAGCACGACGGACGGCAGCGCAAAGCCGGCGGCCAGGCCGAGCACATTGCCCACGCCGGGATGGCCGATGGCGCGCAACACATGGGCCAGCGCTTCGTTGGAGCAGACCACGGGCAGCGTGGCTTCGGCAAAGGTCTTGCACTGTTCCACCAGCTCCGGCGAACCGGGCTGCAGGGCTTCGCCGTTCGGGCCGAACACCGGTTGCGCGCCATAGCTGCCGATGACGCCGGCACCCACCAGCATGTAGAATACGGTGCAGATGGCGAGGCTGGCAATCAGGCCGATGGGGATATTCTTCTGCGGATTCTTGGTTTCCTCGGCGGCGGTAGACACCGCATCGAAACCGACAAAGGCAAAGAAGATGATCGAGGCCGCGCCGATGGCACCGGTGGCGCCCAGCGGCAGGAAGGGCTCGAACTTGTCGGCCGTGGCGGCCGGAACCGCCAGGAAGATGAAGGCGGCCAGCGCCACCACCTTCACGGCGACCAGCACGCTGTTGACCGTGGCGCTTTCCTTGGTGCCCAGCACCAGCAGCCAGGTGACGGCCAGCGCGATCACCACGGCGGGCAGGTTGATGATGCCGCCGGCATAAGGCCCGGTGACCAGATCGGCCGGCAGTTGCACGCCAAGGAAATTGTCGAGCACCCCGACCATATAGCCGGACCAGCCGACCGCAACGGCGGAGGCCGCCACCGCATATTCCAGCACCAGCGCCCAGCCGACGATCCAGGCGAGGATCTCGCCGAAGGTGGCATAAGAGTAGGTATAGGCACTGCCCGACACCGGCACCATCGCGGCCAGTTCGGCATAGCAGAGCGCGGCAAGGCCGCAGACGAGAGCCGACAGCACGAAGCTGATCAACATGCCCGGCCCGGCCAGCTGCGCGGCTTCGGCGGTGAGCACGAAGATGCCGGTGCCGATGATGCCGCCAATGCCCAGCATGGTGAGCTGGAACGCCCCCAGCGATCGGGTGAGCGATTTCTTTTCAGCGGTCGCCAGGATCGAATCCAGCGACTTGACGCGCCATTTGTTCAACTGAAATCCCCTTGATCCAACGTCGAATGCGGCGGCCGTATCCGAATTCCCCTCCGAAACGGCGCCACTGTCATGGCCATGTCATGCCCAGTTACCGGCACGATGGTCAAGGTGCCATTCGTCCCCCATCGCGTGACATGTTATTCAGATCACAAAATATGCTGGTCGTGTCCCTACGCACAAGCTACACAGGGGCCATGTTCAGCCTGTCGCCTGCCGAATCCGCTGTGTTGGCCCGTATCGACGGCCAGCGCAGCGCCATGCTGGCGCAGATCGAAACCTGGGCGGCGATCAACAGCGGCAGCCGCAATCTGGCTGGGCTGGCGCAGCAGGCCGATGTGCTGGCCGCCGCCTTTGCGCCGCTGGGCGGAGAAAGCCGGCGTGTGCCGGCCGCGCCCGCCAGCCAGATGGGCAGTGATGGCCGCGAGATGCCCCAGGCCCATGGCGACAATCTGCATATCATCAAGCGGGCTGATGCTCCGCTGCGGGTGCTGCTCACCGGCCATATGGACACGGTGTTCGGGGCGGATCACCC
>JAIXQY010000203.1 GCA_027485485.1 Sphingomonadales bacterium
CATATCCGCATGGCGCGGGCCGCCGATCTGTTCGCGCGGCGGCTGGCCCCGTTCATAATTGTCAGCGGCGGCAATGTTCACCCCAACCGCACGCCGTTCAACGAAGCCATCGAGATGAAGCGCCTGTTGATTGCGCACTATGCCATCCCGGCCGATCGCATCCTGATCGAGCCACATGCAAGGCACACCACCACCAATTTGCGCAACAGCGCGCGCCTGCTGTTTACGGCCGGCTTCCCCACCGATCAGCCGTCGCTGATCGTCACCGATCCGTCGACAGCGCCCTACATCGGCAGCACGCTGCTGCAGGAACGGACGCGGGCGGAGACCGGCGTGCTGCCGGGCGTGGTGGCGCCGTCGTCCACGGCCTTCGCCTTTGAATTCCGCCCCGACCGGGCGGCATTTCATGTCGAACCACTGGATCCGCTCGACCCTTGAACAAGCGGATCATGTGTTGGCCCACTGGACCAGATAACCAGACTCCGGACCGCTTCGCGCTGGATGGGAAACCCAGATCACACCAGATCGACGATCAGCTCGACCATTCCGCCACATCATCGCGTTGGCCGATCAGCGCGAGGCCATGGGCGATCGACGTGAGCTCGCCACCAACAGCAACGCGATCGGCCCCGAAGCGTCTGGAAAAGATGTCGTGCACAGCGGGAATGAGTGAGGAACCGCCTGTCATGAACACGCGGTCGATATCGGCGCTGCTCACACCCGATGCCGATAGTGCAGTGTCGACGGTGGCTTCGATGCGGGCAAGATCGTCCGCGATCCAGGTTTCGAACATCGCCCGCGTCACCTCGGCTTCGATGTCGAGGCCGGCTCCGGAAAACCGGAAGGTCGCGCGGTCATGATCCGACAGGCTGCGCTTGACCCGTCCGATGGCGTCGTAAAGCGGATAGCCGAGCTCATTTTCGATCACCGCGATCAGCCGGGCGATGGCGGCCGGGTCAAGCGCCTGGCGCTCCAGGCGTCGCAGTTCATCCATCGTGCGGCGATTGCGCATCAGCGCGAGCCGGGACCAGTTCCGGAAGTCGGCGAAATAACTCCCCGGAATGACCAGAGTCTTGTCGAACGACCGGTATTCGGAGCCTTTGCCGAGTTGGGGCAGCACGAGGCGATCGAGCAGCCGGAAATCAAAATCATCGCCAGCAAGGCCGATGCCGGCATGCCCCAGCGCCGTAAACCGCTGTGCAGCCCCGGGCGCCTTCATGTGGACAACCGAGAAATCGCTGGTGCCGCCGCCAAAATCGGCAACCAGCACGGTTGCCGCGTCGGTCAATCGGGCTGCATAGCTGAAGGCCGCGGCCAGCGGTTCATAGACATAGAAGATCTCGGAGCCAAAGCTGTCGAACATCCGATCATAACGTTGCCGAGCGAGCGCCGGATCGGGGCTGCTGCCGGCATAAGCCACCGGGCGGCCGACGACGATGCGGCTGTCCCGGTCGCTCAGTTCTCCGCCGGAATGCTTGGCCAGTTCACCCAGGAATGCCTTGCCCAGCGCTTCGAAGGTGTAGCGCTGTTCAAAGATCGACGCCCGCTCGAAGTTGCTGCTGGCTGCCACGGATTTGAAGGACTGGATCAAGCGGCAGCCGTGCGGCCAGGCGAGATATTCGGCAATCGCCCATGGTCCCGCCTCGACGGCAAGGCCATTGGCGGCGCTGTCATCCTCCCAGAAGGCCAGAGCTGACCGGAAGACGTTGGTGGTTTCAGCCGGCCCTGAGAAATCAATCAGGCGCGCGGCGGCGCCGGATTGGGAAACGGCAGCAACCGTATTTGTGGTCCCGAAATCCAGACCGACGGTAAGATGTGATGAAGCTGTTGGCATGTGGATCCCGATGCGCCAGCCGGGCGGGACAGGCGCTATGCCTGCAAAGCTGCTCGAATGCCAAGCCTGTCGCACGAAAATGCCAGCCCATGGCGCGAGCGACTCCATCTTCCGCGCGGATGCAGACAATGGCGGGCTTGCGGCCAGGTTCATATGCAGGCAGGCAGCGCAGATCTTGGAAATTCAGGCAGACGCATGGCCCGCAGAAACTCGAGAAATGACCCATATGGCGACCTGCATCGCCAAGAGGAGGCTCCGGCACCAGCGGTGATCTGCTGGCTTTGCGGGAGGCCCACAGGAACGACGACCATCTTGCACCATCCAGTGCCGAAGAGCCGGGGCGGCCGTGATACTGTGCCCATGCACCCGATTTGCCAGCAAATGCTGATCGCCAATTTCACCAATTCCGAACTTCAGCGTTATGGTATGGATGTGGAGGGATTGCTGGCCAACCCCGGCGTTCGCAAGTTCGTGGATTGGGTGGCAAACAAGGACCCGGATTTCACCGCGACCATGACCAAAAAGCAGCGGTAGTTGACTGACCTGCTCCCCGTTTCGAGACTGTTTTGCTGGCCGTTAGCCCTCCCCTGCGAGCAGGGGCGATCCGTTTGCCCCTTACCGCTTCTGCAGCGATATCGGCGGCTTGCTGCCGTTGGCATTGTGAGGTCTTTGTTCGTTGTAGTCTCTAGCTTGTATCGACATTCAGGGATTCCCAAGGCGCTGAGTGGCTGATTCATAGGTTTCCGTGATTTGCGGAGGCCTTCATGGGCATTAAGCGGTATGAGTTGAGCGAGGCGAAGTGGCAGAAGATTGCGCCGATGCTGCCTGGCAAGGCGGGTGATCCTGGCCGGACGGCTGGTGACAACCGGTTGTTTGTCAACGGCGCTTTGTGGGTGTTGCAGTCTGGCGTGCGCTGGTCGGACCTTCCCGGCGTTATGGCAAGTATAAGACGGCGCACAAGCGCTTCACCCGCTGGGCGCGGGCCGGTGTGTGGGAGGGCATCTTCGCCCTGCTCGCTCGTGACCGCGACAACGAGTATCTGATGATCGACTCATCGACCGTTCGCGCGCACGCCCAGGCCAGGAGGAGTCCAAGCTTCCTCCCTTCATTTAGGCCCAAAGGTCCAGCTCGCTGGAGATAAACTCGCTGCCTTGGTCAAACCGGATCAACCCTGGCTAGCCCACCTCGGCACACATGTTCAAACACCTCGACCACGTCGGATGCCCGGAACCGGAACTGCGGCACGACCGACCGCCAATGCATAACGACTGAACGTGTCGACGATCGTCAGCATCCGCAGCTTTGGGCCTGTCGCCAGTTGGTCATGAACAAAGTCCATCGACTTGGTCACGTTCGGTCCGGTTGCCGCGCAGCGACCTTCCCGCAGCTTGCTGCAGACGCCTTCGGTACACAAGTTGACTGGGGCGGTCTGTTACCAACCGAAAGTCACGCCCACCCGGCCGCCTGTGGAACCGCGCTGGGTGGAACCGGCAACCCCGCCCGACAACCAGACGTGATCGCTCACCCGGGCCACTGCGGCACCGGAAAAGCCCTGCTGGCCGCGGAAGGTGGCGAGGTTGAACGACACCGAAACCTTCATGTCGGCCGGCATCACCGTGCCGCCCAGTGCCATGGCGGCGGCGATGCCGGCATTGGCGCGCCGTTCGGCCTGCTGCATATTGTTGTTGGTTTGCGCCAGTTGCGCGGCAAAGGCAGTGATGCGATCTTCCATCACGCCCACCCGCTGGTTCAACCGGTCCAGCTGGCCGAAGTCAAAGGCGGCGGTGCCCAGATTGCCCAGCCCGTCGGCGGTGACCAGCCGCAGGGCGCCCTGCTGGGCCAGCCGGCTCGCCTCGCTGTTGATGCCGCGCAGCGTGTAGGTGCTGCGGGCGCCGCCCAGTGCCATCTGGTCCGCCCGGTTGGCTTCGGCGCCGGGGCCGATGGCCACGCTGCCGGCCGCCGACGCCACGGCGGCATTGCCCAGCGCGATGGCATTGTTGGCCGAGGCATTGGCGCGCTGACCGGCGGCGATGGCCGAAAGACCGACGGCACTGCTGGTATCGCCCAGGGCGATGGCGCCGTTGCCGGTGGCGATATTGTCCTTGCCGACCGCCACGGCACCTTCGCCGGTGGCAAAGTTGGGGTCGCCAATTGCCACCGAACCATTGCCGCTGGCCTGGTTGCCCAGGCCGATGGCGACAGCCGCGCCATCCTGCGCGATGGCGCCGGTGCCGATGGCCACCGAATCCGCGCTTTCCGCCATGCTGCCGCGCTGGAGAAAAAGTCCAGATTTTCCGCGCCCGAAAGCGCCGGATACAGGCTCACCACCTCGGCCACATAGCCCAGCCGGGCGCGGGCGGCAGCAGGATCATCGGCCACCCCCTGCCCCGCCACCAGCGCCGCGCCGGCCGTGGGTGTTGTGAAGCCCAGTAACAGGTTGAGCGTGGTGGTCTTGCCGGCGCCATTGGCACCGAGCAGACAGACGATCTCGCCCGCGGCCACCGTGAGGTTCAGCCCATCAAGCGCAAGAGCATCGCCATAACGCTTGGTGAGACCCCGGGCCTCCAGCATGCTTGTCATCAGCAGCAGCCTTCCGGTGCGGGGTTGATCACCAGCACCAGCCGGCGCTGCCCGGTGCCGGCGATCGGCGGGGAGCGGTGGATGATCGGGCTGTCAGTCAACAGCCGGCCCTTGAACAGCGCCACCTCGCCAGCCAGCAGTTGCCGCACCTCAAGTTGTTCGGCCGGTACACCCTGCGTCAGCGCGGCGGCGTCCTCGTTTGACAGCCACTGGCTGCCCGGCCCGGCATAGCTGCTGATCAGCCGCAACGGCACATAATCGGCGTGGAACTTGCGGCAGGCATCGCCGGTCACGATCTCCAGCCGCAGATCAACCGCATGGGTTTGCATCAGCGGGGCAGCCAATCTGGCCAATTCGGCAACATCTGCCACCAATGCTGGCACCGGCGGCCAGCCGGCGGCCACCAGTGCATCGGCAAGGGCCACCGATACCTGCACCGCGGGCACGGTCAGGCGGATATCGCCGTCAGCCCCTTTCAGCAGTTCCCCGGCGGCCGCCGCCACTGCGGGCGACAGGCGCCGCTGCCAGATCGCCAGATTGATGGCCGGATCGGCAATGGCGGCAAGCCCGCCGGGCGCTTCGCCCGTCGCCACATGCGGCACGGCCGGGAACAGCAATTCGGACATGCGGGCGAGCGCGTTCATGCCGCCTGCCTTTCGCCCCAGACCGGGAAGGGATCGGGCAGCTTGGCCCAGATCTTCGGCTGGAAGCGCACGTCCGGCACCAGGCAGGCATCCAGCCGCCGGCGCAACGCGGCCTCGTCCATGCCAATGCCAATGAACACAAGCTCTTGCCGGCGATCGCCCCAGGTCTCGTCCCAATGCTGATTGAGCAGTGCCTCAAACGACGGATTGTCCTGCGGCCAGCGCGCCTTGGGGATTGCCACCCACCAGCGACCCAGCGCCTGGCTGGTGACCTGGCTGCCGGCCTGACTCATTTCGCCCACCCAATCGGGGCGGGTTGCGATCCAGAAATGCCCCTTGGCCCGCACCACGCCGGGCCAGTCCTCGTTCAGGAAGGCGCGGAACCGTTGCGGATGGAATGGGCGGCGGGCACGATAGACAAAGCTTTCGATGCCATAAGTCTCTGATTCCGGGTTGTGATCAGCAAAGCCATAGAGTTCCTTGGCCCACAGCGGATGCTGTTCGGCCTTGCCTTCCTCGAACAAGCCGGTGTCGAGCACGGCCGACAACGGCACACGGCTGTGATCGGCCTCCACGAGTTTTGCTTCGGGGTTCAGCGGCCGCACCAGCTTGCGCACCGTGTCAGGATCGGCCGCCTCGTTGATCTTGTTGAGGATGATGACTTCGGCAAATTCGATCTGATCGACCAGCAGGCCAACCAGGCTGCGATTGTCGCCTTCGCCCGTTGTCTCACCTCGGTCTGCCAAAAACTCGCTGCTGGAATAATCCTTCAACAGATTGGCGGCATCAACCACCGTCACCATGCAGTCCAGCCGCGCCACGTCCGACAGGCTGTCACCGGACTCGTGCTCGAAACTGAAGGTTGCGGCCACCGGCAAGGGTTCGGAAATGTCGGTGGATTCAATCACCAATGCATCGAACCGCCCCGCGTCGGCCAGGGTCCGCACCTCCTTCAACAGATCCTCACGCAGGGTGCAGCAGATGCGGCCGTTGGTCATCTCGACCAGCGTTTCCTGCGTCTGCGCCAGCGCAGCCTCGCCGCCGCGAACCAGATCGGCGTCGATGTTCACCTCCGACATGTCGTTGACGATCACGGCCACCCGCCGGCCCTCACGGTTGGCCAGAATATGGTTGAGCAGTGTGGTCTTGCCGGCACCAAGGAAGCCCGAGAGGACGGTTACCGGCAATCTTGTATCAGCGGAATCCAGCATCGATACCTTCTTGAATCGTATGTTATCTTGTATCATTTGCCAGATGGG
>JAIXQY010000229.1 GCA_027485485.1 Sphingomonadales bacterium
CAGATGGCGCATGATATCGCCATGGGCATGACCCGTTATCTGAACGGTCTGCCCGAACCGCTCTATGCGCTGTTTGGCACTGGCTATCTTGGTTACACCGCCGCCCGCCAATGGGGCAAGGCGAAGGGGACGGACAAGTAACCCACCCCCGGCCCCTCCCGCATGCGGGAGGGGAGAAGCAGGGGCACGCGCGCCAGTCGCTCCCCTCCCGCGTGCGGGAGGGGTTGGGGATGGGCATTCACGCCCCCCGATACACCTGCGCCAACCGGGCATAGCCGGCCGCCCCCGCCCGGTTGGCCGCAACCTCCTCGGCCGACAACGCCCGCAGCAGCTTCGCTGGCCGGCCGGCCCACAATTCCCCGGTCGGCACGCGCTTGCCCGGCGTGAGCAGGCTGCCTGCTCCCAACATGCCGCCGCCCTCCACCACCGCGCCATCCAGCACCACTGCGCCCATGCCGATGAATGCGCCGCTTTCGATCCGGCAGCCGTGGATGATGCAGCCATGGCCGATCAGCACATCATCGCCGATGTGCGTGTCAAAGCGCCCGCCGGTGACATGCACGATGCTGCCATCCTGGATATTGCTGCGCGCGCCCACGTGGATGGCACCCACATCGCCGCGCAGCACGCAATTGAACCAGATCGAGCTGCCGGCACCGATGGTCACGCGGCCGATCACCTGTGCGCCCGGCGCGACAAACACATCATCGGCAACTTGCGGCACATGCGAACCAAATGGGTGAAGGCTCATGGCATGATCTCGAAGGCAACATGCGGCCGCAGCGGGTCATCCGCGGCCAGCATCGGGTGATCAAAGGCCAGATCAGGCCGTTCCGTCATGCCGATCCGCCGCATCACCGCTTGGCTGCGCAGATTGTCTGGCGTCGTCATCGCGGCGATGCGCGTCATGCCCTGTTGCCAGCCCCAGGCGATGCAGGCGTGCGCCGCTTCGCTGGCCAGGCCGTGCCCCCACCAGTGCCGCGCCAGCCGCCAGCCGATTTCCGGCGTGCCGGTAAGGCCCGCAATGCCCAGCGGCATCGGCTTCAGCCCGCAAAAGCCGATGAACTGCCTGGTTGCCCGATCTTCCAGCGCCCAGAAACAATGGCCCATCACGGACTGCATAGCGATCATCCGGTCCACCACGGCATCGCTGCGCGCGCGGTCCATCAGCGGGCCAAGATGGCGCATCACCTCCGGGTCCTGGCCCATGGCGGCAAAGGGCGCGCGGTCTGCCTCCACCCACGGGCGAATGATCAGGCGCCCAGTCTCTATTCTTAGTGCTTCGATCACGGAAACAGGGGTGCCTGTTCCAGCCCCAGGCCCTCGGGCAGGCCGAACATCAGGTTGAAATTCTGCACCGCTTGCCCGCTGGAGCCCTTCACCAGATTGTCGATGGCGGCAATCACGATGGCGCGGCCGGGGATGCGATCGGCGAACACATTGATCACAACATGGTTGGAACCGCGCACCATCCGCGTGGCCGGCGCGACACCCTGGGGCAGAAGATGCACGAAGGGCTCGCCGGCATAGGCATCGGCCAGCACTTCGCGCAGATAATCCGGGCCGTGCGGCGTTTCGACAATGCACGTCACCAATTCACCGCGGTTCATCGGGATCAGGTGCGGCGTGAAGCTGATCGTCACCGGCCGCCCGGCGCGCGCTGACAGTTCCTGTTCCATTTCCGGCATGTGTCGGTGATGGCCGATGCCATAGGGATGAACGGCTTCCGCCACTTCACCAAACAGGTTCGCTTCCTTCAACGAGCGCCCGGCGCCGGACACGCCAGACAGCGCGTTGACGGTGATATTCTCTCCCGAAACCGCATGGGCGGCCACCAGCGGCAACAAGGCCAGCAACACGGCGGTGGGATAGCAACCGGGGCAGGCCACGATCCGCGCATCCGGCAGAGCCGGACGGGCAAATTCGGTCAGGCCATACACGGCTTCGGGCAGCAGGGCCGGGGCCGGGTGCGCCCCGCCATACCAGGCGGCATAAGTGGCTGCATCCTTCAGGCGGAAATCGGCGGAAAGATCGATGATGCGCGGCCCCGTGATGGTGGAGAGCAGCTCCGCCGAGGCCGCATGCGGCAGGCAGCCGAACACCGCATCAATAGTGCCAAAATCAATCGCGTCCGCCTTCACCAGCGTGGGCAGGCCGGGGTACATGGCAAAATGCGGCCAGATCTGCGCCATCGTCTGGCCGGCCTTGGCATTGGCGGCGAGCGCGGCAATCTCCATGCGCGGGTGGGTGAGCGCCAGGCGCACGAGGTCTGCCCCCGTGTAACCAGAAGCCCCCAATACCGCGATGCGAAGCCGATCCGTCATGCGCGCCGGTTACGGCAGGGGGGCGATGGTTGCAAGCGTGGCGGATGGCGGGCAAGGCGCTGTGCCATGCGCATCCAGCTTCTTCCGGCCAGCAAGGCCGATCTTGCCAATCCGCCACCCGCCCTGCTGGCCGGCATCACCCGCCATTATCCCAGCGTCGCTGCCGGCATGACCCATCTGGCCGAGGTGTTGACCATCATGGGCACCCAGCCGCGCCCCTTGCCCTGGGCCGATTGGTGGGCGCAGGGCGATGATGGCAGAATCATGGGCCTGTGCGGCTTCAAGGGCGCGCCGGATGGCGATGGAGTGGTGGAAATCGGTTATGGCAGCTTTCCCCTGTGCGAAGCCAAGGGCGTCGCCACCGCCATGGCCGCCGCATTGATCGACATGGCCGCCCGCCACGGCGCCCGCCGGGTGATCGCCCACACGCTGATGGTGGAAAGCGGCTCCACCACCGTGCTGCGCCGCAATGGCTTTGACTTTGTGGGCATGGTGGTGGAGCCCGAGGATGGCGAGGTGTGGCGCTGGCAGCGGCCCATCGGCCCCGCCAGCGCCGCCCCTTAACGATTGTCGAGCTGGCTGCGCACCCGGGCCAGGCCCAGCCGGGAAATGCGATAGGGCGCGCCGCCTTTCGATTCCACATAGCCGCGGCGTTTCAACCGGGCGAACAGGGACAGGCTCAGCCCGGCCAGGCAGGCGCCTTCCCGGGTGAAGCATCTGACCTCGACAATCTGGCCGTCTTCACGAATGTGGTGAATGCTGCCGCCTTGGGCAAGCAGGTGCAAGATGCGCTGTTCGGTGCGCGAAATATCCATGATGTCTGGCTCTTCTGCAAAAGATGCAGGACGCCGCGCCGAACCCGGCGGGGCGATGGCGAACCAACAGCTGCGGTGCAGCTATCGGTCAGCAGCCAGAAACAATCTCGCGCATATCCACTCCAGATAAGGTGGCGATGCTACCACGCCGGCCCGCCAATTCAAGTCAGCCGCTGGCGGCGCATCGGTCCGGCAATATCACCCAATCAAAGCGCCGGCTGTCGCGATAGCTGGCGTCTGGCGCCGGCAAGGGCGGTTCCATGCCGCCAATGGCCACGCCAAATTCGCCGGGGCGGCTCATCGTCTGCCATGCCAGCGTGCTGCCACAGCGCGGGCAGAACAGCCGCTGCTGGCCCCATTCGGGTGCAAGATCATAGCGTTGGAGCGGGCCCGACAAGGTCACTCGCGCTTCTGGCCAATAGGCCTGCCAGCCAAAGGCGCTGCCGGTGCGCTGCCGGCAGTTCTGGCAATGGCACAGTCCGCCAAACAGCGGTTCGCCCGTCACGGTGACGCTGCATTCGCCGCACGCGCAGGTGGCCGTGCGGGTCATGCGCCCAGAAGACGTGCCGCCAGCGGGGCGTGATAGGTCAGCACCCCCGAACAGCCCGCCCGGCGGAAGCTCATCAGCGCTTCCAGCACGCCCTTGTTGCGATCGAGCACGCCGGCGGCCATTGCGGCCTCCAGCATCGCATATTCGCCGCTCACCTGATAGGCGAACACCGGCACGTCGAACGCGTCGCGGATGGCGCGAATGATGTCGAGATAAGGCATGCCCGGCTTCACCATCACCGAATCGGCGCCCTCTGCAATGTCCATCGCCACTTCGCGGATCGCCTCGCGGGCATTGGCCGGGTCCATCTGATAGGTTTTCTTGTCCCCCTTCAGCACGCCGCCGCTGCCCACCGCATCGCGATACGGGCCATAAAAGGCCGAAGCATATTTGGCCGAATAGGCCATGATCTGGGTGTTGTGGAACCCGTCCGCCTCCAGCCCGGCGCGGATGGCGGCCACCCGGCCGTCCATCATGTCGGACGGGGCAATGATGTCACAGCCAGCGCGGGCCTGGTTCAACGATTGGCCCACCAGCATCTCCACCGTGGCGTCGTTCAAAATCTCGCCCGCGTCCGACAGCAAACCATCATGGCCATGGCTGGTGTAGAGATCGAGCGCCACATCGGTGAGCACCCCCACATCCGGCGCCGCATCCTTGATCGCCCGGATGGCGCGGCAGATCAGATTGTCCGGATTCAGCGCCTCCTTCGCATCCTCGCTGCGCCGGCCCGGCAGCGTGTGCGGAAACAGTGCCACCGCCGGAATGCCCAACGCCTGCGCCTCCTTCGCCGCCAGCGCCAACCGGTCCACGCTCAACCGCGACACGCCGCGCATGGTGCCCACCGGCTCGGCCACATCATGCCCCTCGGTGGGGAACAGCGGCCAGATCAGATTGGCCGGCGACAGGCTGGTTTCGCGATGCAGATCGCGGCTCCAGGCAGTCATGCGGGTGCGGCGCAGGCGGGTGTGCGGAAACTGAGTCATGTGCGGCATTTACGCGCTTGGCCCCGCCCTGTCACCGGCCTTGACGCATGGCGCCCGCTTGGCTGAAACCAGCGCAGGAGGCACGGATCATGGACAGGAAACAGGCTGGCAGCGGCGGCGGGGTGTTCATCGTCTGCCTGCTGTTCGGGATCATCTTCGACCAGATCGCCCTTGGCATCATCTTCGGCCTGCTGCTCGGCGGCGGCACGGCCAAGGCGGTGGAGAAGAAATGAGGATTTAGGCCAGGAATAGCGGCCTCCGGCGGCAAGGCCACCGCCTTAATCGCACGGGTCCAGGGGCTGTGCCCCTGGTCGCCGGAGGCCCCACTGCTTCCAAACCCCGGCGGCCGCCGCAATCCGCTTGATCCGGCGGCAAATCTGGCCACACTCGGCCGCAACAACCAAATAACGGGGATGATCATGACGCACAAACTGCTGCTGGCAGCATTGCTTGCCGGCGTTGCCACCACGGCGCAGGCGGCGCCGCGTTATGCGGCCAGCATCGTGCGCACCGGGTTTGGCATTCCGCACATCACGGCCAAGGATTGGCGCGGGGCGGCGTATGGGGTGGCCTATGCCTATGCCCAGGACAATTTCTGCCTGTTGGCGGAGGAGTTTGTGACCATCAATGGCGAGCGCTCGCGCCACTTTGGGCCGGCGGGCCGGGTGGTGGTGGCGTTTGATGCGATCGACAATCTTTCGTCGGATCTGTTTTTCCGCAGCCAGATCGATCTGGCCACGCTGCGCCGGGGGTTGGCGAAGCAGGACAAGGCGGCGGTTGATCTGATTGATGGCTATGTCGCTGGTTACAACCGCTTCCTGCGCGATGCGGGGCCGCAGGGGGTGCCGGCGGCGTGCCGGGGCAAGGCCTGGCTGCGGGCCATCAGCCGGGATGATATGTTGCGCCTGAATGAAAAGCAGATGCTGCTGGCGGGATCATTGCCGCTGGCGGCGGGCATTGCCAATGCCGCCCCGCCCGCTGCCACGCCGGTGGCGACGGCCGCAGCAACCCTGGAGCTGCCGGGCGCCGACGGCAATGGCATCGGCAGCAACGGCTGGGCCTTTGGCGGCGAGGTGACCAGCGATGGGCGCGGCTTGCTGGTGGGCAATCCGCATTTTCCGTGGAACGGGCCGAACCGCTTCTGGCAGATGCATGTCACCATTCCCGGCCTGTATGACGTGATGGGCGGTGGCCTGGCCGGCACGCCCATGCCCACGCTGGGTTTCAACAAGGATGTAGCCTGGACGCACACCGTGACGGCGTCGCGCCATTTCACCCTGTTCCAGCTCACGCTCGATCCCAAGGACCCGACCGCCTATCTGGTGGACGGCAAGAGCGTGAAGATGACGAAGACCGTGGTGACCGTGCCGATGCCCGATGGCACGCCGGCTGTCACCCGCACGCTCTATGGCAGCCGTTTCGGCGCGCTCACCGTGGTGCCGGCGGCGCTGATGGGGTGGAACGCGAAGAACGCCTTTGCCATGCGCGATGCCAACCAGAACAACCAGCGCGGCCTGCCAACCTGGCTGGCCATCGGGCAGGCGAAAAGCACGGCCGATGTGCGCGCGGCGGTGGAGACGACGCTGGGCATCCCATGGGTGAACACGATTGCGGTTGATCGTGCCGGCAATGCGCTGCTGGCCGATGTGACGGCGGTGCCCAATGTGTCGGCCGCGCAGATCGACGCCTGTGCCACGCCGGGCACCAAGGCGCTGCTGAACTCCCGCGCGCGGCTGGTTTTGTTGGATGGCAGCAAGGCCGCGTGTGATTGGCAGGTGGCCAAGGGCACGCCGGTGCCGGGCCTGATGCCGGCGGCCGATCAGGCGGTGGTGGCGCGCACGGATTATGCCGCCAACAGCAACGACAGTTATTGGCTGACCACGCCGCGCGCGCCCTATCGCGTGCTGTCGCCGGTGCTGGGCCCGGCGCAATCCTTGCGCACGCTGCGCACCCGGTCGGGCCTGGTGGAA
>JAIXQY010000190.1 GCA_027485485.1 Sphingomonadales bacterium
GTGGAGGCGCATTATTTCCGCGGCCGGTACACCGTGCGCGACCTGGAAGACCGCGCCCGCAGCCCGAACTTCCTGGAAGAATCGCTGCGCAACGACCGGGTGTTCGATCAGATATTGGCCGCCAGCAATATCACGCCGCACTTCACCCGCATCGACACCAACAGCGAGCCGCCCAAGGAACAGGGCATCGATGTCTGGCTGGCGCTGGAAGCCTTCGATCTGGCCGTGAGCAACCGCTGCGATGTGGTGGCGTTGCTCGCCGGCGATGGCGATTTTGTGCCGCTGGTGAAGAAGATCAACGCCATCGGCAAACGCGCGCTGGTGGTGGCCTGGGGCATGAAATCCGATCAGGGGGCCGAGGTGCGCTTCTCCTCAGCCTTGGCCGGTTCCGCCGCCTATTTCCTCGACATGGCCGATCTGATCGACAATCCCGACGATGATGAGCAGCGCGCGCTGGTCGATCAGCTTTTTGTGGACAATTGAGCATGGCTATCGATGTGACAATGCCCGCCCTGTCGCCCACCATGGAGGTGGGCACGCTGGCGAAATGGCATGTGAAACCGGGCGACACGGTGAAATCCGGCGACATCATCGCCGAGATCGAGACCGACAAGGCCACCATGGAAGTGGAGGCTGTGGACGAAGGCACGGTGATCGAGATCGCTGTGCCCGAGGGCCTTGAGAATGTGCCGGTGGGCACGGTGATCCTGCGCCTGGCGGGCGAGGGGGAGAGCAGCGCCCCGCCGCCGAAACCGGTTGCGGTGGCACAACCCACCCCCAGCCCCTCCCGCGAGCGGGAGGGGAGCGTGAATGCGCCCGTCCAACCTTCTCCCCTCCCGCCTGCGGGAGGGGTCGGGGGTGGGCCTGTGCCGGCAGGCGACCGCATCATCGCCAGCCCGCTCGCCCGCCGCATTGCCGAACTGCAGGGCGTTGATCTGGCCACGGTCACCGGTTCCGGCCCGCGCGGCCGTATCGTGCGCGCCGATGTGGAGGCCGCAGCGGGCAAGCCGGCCGCCGCTTCGCCGGGACCAGCGCCGGTTTCGGTCGCTGCGCCACAACCCACCCCCAGCCCTTCCCGCGAGCGGGAGGGGAGCAATGTGGCCCCCATCACCAGCGACATCCCGCACAGCGTCGAAAAGCTTGGCAATGTCCGCAAGGTCATCGCCCGCCGCCTGACCGAGGCCAAGCAGTCGATCCCGCACATCTATCTCACGCTCGATGTCGAACTGGATGCGCTGCTGAAATTGCGCGGGGAGCTCAACAAGGCGCTGGAGCCACGCGGCATCAAGGTGAGCGTCAACGATCTTGTCATCAAGGCGCTGGCGCTGGGCCTGCGCCAGGTGCCCAGGTGCAACGTGTCGTTCGCGGGTGACAATCTGCTTGTCTATGACCGCGCCGATATTTCGGTTGCCGTCGCCGCACCGTCGGGCCTGATCACGCCCATCATTACCGGCGCCGATGGCAAGGCCGTCAGCCAGATCGCGACCGAGATGAAGGCGCTCGCCGAAAAGGCCCGCGCCGGCAAGCTGCAGCCGCATGAATATCAGGGCGGCACCGCCAGCCTGTCCAACCTCGGCATGTTTGGCATCAAGCAGTTCGAAGCCGTGATCAACCCGCCACAGGCGATGATCCTGGCCGTGGGTGCAGGTGAGAAGCGCGCCGTGGTGAAGGGCGACGCGCTCGCCATCGCCACGGTGATGACCATCACAGGCAGTTTTGACCATCGCGCCATCGACGGGGCAGACGGCGCAGCGCTGATGAGTGCCGTGAAGAGCCTGATCGAGGCACCGTTGGGGCTGGTGGCGTGAACATAGAACTAAATTCTATCCTAACGGCAATTATAGGCGCATTTTTTGGCGCGCTGCTCAGGCCAATTGTTGAAAGCACGATTCAATCACGCCTAAAGAATCTATTTATAGAAATAGAAAAAAGGAATATCGAAGTTAATTTCAAGGGCGATTTAGAAAATTCGATAGAAAATTCGCCTGAACTTGACAAGCGCATGGTTCGCTTTAATATAAAAAATAACACGGGTAAGACGATTAGAGACTTTAATTTATTCATTTTTGGAATATCTGATTCAATAATTTTTAGTTATGATAGTGAAAAATTGGATTTAACGGCGGATATTTATTCCAGTCACATAGCCGAAGTCTTAGATCCGACAGAAGAGCATATCGGTAGGATATTGATCAAGTATCTTAAGCCAAGAGAATCGTTTTATATTTTTGGTCACTGTTCAAAAAATCAAGATTTTATTTTTACAGCGGATGCTGACATTGAACTAAAATGGAAAACTGTTTCTAAAAATAGACCAAATTTTCGTACGATAATTTGGCTTTTGGCTATCGCCTGTGGGTCTGCTATAGTTTTTGGGGGCGTGCTTTCATTGTTCGTAGCAGTAAGAACGTTGATTTAGTTGTTTGGAGTAATTGGGAAAAATGTTGAAAGCGTATGATCTCGTCATCCTCGGTTCCGGCCCCGGCGGCTATGTCGCTGCCATCCGCGCGGCGCAACTTGGCCTGAAGGTTGCCATCGTCGAGCGTGAGCGGCTGGGCGGCATCTGCCTCAACTGGGGCTGCATTCCGACCAAGGCGCTGCTGCGCACCAGCGAGATTTATCATTATATCACCCATGCCGATGCCTATGGCCTGAGCGTCGAGAAGCCGTCGTTCGACCTGAAAAAGGTGACTGACCGCAGCCGCAAGGTCGCCGCGCAGCTGAACAGCGGCGTGAAATCGCTGATGAAGAAGAACAAGATCGAGGTGGTTGAAGGGCAGGGGCGGCTGACCGGGGCCACGACTGTTTCTGTCACCACTGCCAACGGTGAGCGTGTGCTTTCGGGCAAGAACGTCATCGTCGCCACCGGCGCCCGCGCCCGCGATCTGCCGGGCGTGGCGGCCGATGGCAACCGCGTGTGGACCTATCGCCACGCCATGGTACCGCCGGTGATGCCGACCAAGCTGCTGGTGATCGGTTCCGGCGCCATCGGCGTGGAATTCGCCAGTTTCTACAGCGACATGGGCGCCAAGGTGACCGTGGTGGAGATGCTGGACCGCGTGTTGCCGGTGGAGGATGAGGATGTGTCGGCCTTTGTCGGCAAAGCGCTGACCAAGCAGGGCATGACCATCGTGACGGGCGCGAGAGTCTCCGACGTCACGCCCAGCCCCGATGGCGTGACGGCCACCATCACCGCCGGCGACGGCAAGGCGACGACCGACACATACAGCCACGTGATCGTCGCCATCGGTATCGTGCCCAACACCGAGAATATCGGTCTGGAAGCCTTGGGCGTTGCCACCAACCGCGGCCATATCGTCACGGACGGCATGTGCCGCACCAACGTGCCCGGCCTTTATGCCATCGGCGATGTCACCGGCCCACCCTGGCTGGCGCACAAGGCCAGTCATGAAGGCATCATCGCGGTGGAGCATATCGCCGGCGGCCATCCCCACGCCATGGACGTGGCCCGCATTCCCGGCTGCACCTATGCCCGCCCGCAGGTGGCCAGCATCGGCCTGACCGAGGCCAAGGCCAAGGCCGCCGGTCACACGGTGCGCGTGGGCAAATTCCCGTTCATCGGCAATGGCAAGGCCATCGCGCTGGGCGAGGCGGAAGGCTTTGTGAAGACGGTGTTTGATGCCAGCACCGGGCAATTGCTGGGCGCACACATGGTCGGCGCCGAGGTGACCGAGCTGATCCAGGGCTATGCCATCGCCATGGGGCTGGAAACCACCGAGGCCGAACTGATGCACACCATCTTCCCGCATCCCACGCTGTCCGAGATGATGCATGAAAGCGTGCTCGATGCCTATGGCCGGGCGCTGCACTATTGATGCTGGCGCTGGCGGCCCTGCTTGCGGCTGCCAGCGGCACGGCGGCCATGGTGCCGCCGGGGTGGAGCGCCTTGTGCCCACCCAAATCCCGGCCGGATGAAATCGTCGTCTGCGCGAATCGTGATCCGCCGCTGTCGCCCTATCGCGCGCCCTTGCCTGGCCCGCGCACCTTTGGCGAGCGCGGCACGGCCAGCCCATCGGCGGAGCGCAATGGCCTGTTGGGCCCCGATGTGGGCACCGCCGGCACCTGCTCGGGCACCTGGGGCCCCGGTGGGCCGTTCGGCTGCGGTTTCAAGGAGTTCAAGGAGCATGTGAACCAGGCCGCCGGCTCCCGCGATCCGCGTGGCCGGCTGTATGAGCGCAAGCCCTGAACAGCCTGCGGCAGCCTGCCGCAGGAGAACATGACAAAACATCCACGATTCGGCCTTGCAATTCAGACCGAAACAATCTTATATAATCGCTATCGGCAGGTCATTGCGGCAACTGCCCTTGCCGCCGGCCTTTCCGGCGCGGGCGCATTCATCACTCCCCCCTGTTTGTGATGGATGCGCCCGTTTCCGCTGTCACACGGCTTTCAATTGCGCAGTGGCCCCTTCTTCCCAATCCACTGACACCGCCTCGAATTTTCCAGTTTCGTGGTTCAGCACCCTCAGCACGCCTTCGGCGATATCAAACAGCGCGCCTTGCAGATGCAATTCGCCCCTGGCTTCGGCAGCAGCGATGAACGGGAAGCTGCGCAAATTTTCGATCGAAAGCCGGATCGACGCCAGTTCCAGCGCGCTGCAGGCATCAATGTCTGGCGAAAGCTGAGCGGCCGCCCTTATGGTATCGCGGGCCGACCCTATCTGGCTCATCCAGCGGTTGATGAAACCACCTTCGCCCGGCTGGGCATTGTCGAACGTGCCCTCAAGACTGGCTTTGATGCCACCGCAGCGGGCATGGCCCAGCACCAATATATGGTGCACTTTCAATTGAGTAACGGCATACTCGATGGCAGCCGACGTGCTGTGTTGGCCATGAGTGGGATCCGGATCGAAATGCGGCACCAGATTGGCAACATTGCGCACCACGAACATCTGGCCCGGTTCGGTGTCAAACACCCGCGTTGGATCGACCCGGCTGTCGGAACAGCCGATCACCAACACGCCGGGGGCCTGCCCCTTGTCGGCCAGGGCATCGTAACGGCGGCGCTGTTCCTGATAGGCACCAGTGCGAAACCGGCGATAGCCTTCCAGAAGGGCTTTGAACTCAGGCATGTGATTCCCCTGTTTTTGAACTGCTCGGCAGGCATGTTATGGCGTTATGGCCGCATCGTCACCTGCGATGGTTGGCATTGGTCGCGCTTGCCGCTAATCCTGCCGCATGAGCGAGCCTGTCCTTGATCTTCCCGCCACGCAACTGGAATTGACGCCATCTGGCCTGCCGCGCAAGCCGGACTGGATCCGGGTGAAGGCGCCCACCAGCAAGGCCTATAACGAAACCCGCGCGCTGATGCGGGAGCACAAGCTCAACACCGTGTGCGAGGAAGCCGCCTGCCCGAACATCGGCGAGTGCTGGAGCCAGAAGCACGCCACCGTGATGATCCTGGGGGACACCTGCACCCGCGCCTGCGCCTTCTGCAATGTGAAGACCGGCATGCCGAACAAGGTGGATGCATCGGAACCCGGCCACGTGGCCGAAGCAGCTGCCAAGCTGGGCCTGCAGCATATCGTCATCACCTCGGTTGACCGGGATGATCTGCCCGATGGCGGCGCCGGCCAGTTCGTGAAGGTGATCAATGAACTGCGCCGGCAAACGCCGGGCACCACCATCGAAATCCTCACCCCCGATTTCCGCAACAAGATGGACCGGGCGGTGGAGATGATCGTGGAGGCGGGGCCGGATGTGTACAACCACAATCTGGAAACTGTGCCGCGGCTCTATCCCACCATTCGGCCGGGCGCGCGCTATTATCACTCGCTGCGCCTGCTGGATAAGGTGAAGGCGCTGTCGCCCACCATCTTCACCAAATCCGGCCTGATGGTTGGGCTGGGGGAAACCGCGCAGGAATTGCACCAGGTGTTTGATGATATGCGCTCGGCCGGGGTGGATTTCCTCACCGTCGGCCAGTATCTGCAGCCGACGCCGCGCCATGCCAAGGTGATGGAATTCGTGCCGCCGGCGAAGTTCAACAGCTATGCCGCCGTGGCCCGCTCCAAGGGCTTCCTGCTGGTTGCAGCCTCGCCGCTCACCCGGTCTTCCTATCATGCCGGCCGGGATTTTGCCGAGATGCAGGCGCGGCGGAAGGCTGCCGCCGCAACAGCGGCCAAGGCCGTTACCGGGGCCTGATGCCCAAGCATCGCGAAGTCCGCCAACTGCCATGGTCGGCCACCGAGATGTTCGATCTGGTGGCCGATGTCGGACGCTATGGCGAGTTTCTGCCGTGGGTGAAGGGCATGCGTGTTGGCCCGGTGCAGGGCCAGGCCGATGGCACGGCGGTGCTGGTGGCCGATATGGTGGTGGGGTTCCGGATGATCCGCGAATCCTTCCGCAGCCGGGTGTTGCTGGATCGGCCCGGCCATCTGCATGTGGATTATCTTGATGGCCCGATGAAATATCTGTTCAACGACTGGCGGTTCCGCAGCACCGATGGTGGCGGCTGCGAAATTGATTTTTCGGTGGATTTCCAGTTCCGCAACCGCGCGTTCGAGGCGCTGGCCGGGCTGTTCTTTGCCGAAGCCTTTGAAAAGATGGTCGCCGCTTTCGTTGCGCGCGCCGAAGTGCTCTACGGTCCTAGGGCCTGAGCAGTTCCAAGGCCACCAGCACGGCCTGGCGGCGCACCTCGCTGCGGCCGAGATCGCCGAACTGGCGGGTATCGGCCACCACAGTTTCCGGATCTTCGCCGCGCACGGCCCGGGCAAACACCACCATGCCCACCGGCTTGCCCGGCGTGGCCCCGCCCGGCCCGGCGATGCCGGTGATCGAAACCGCGATATCGGCGCCGCTGTGGCGCAGGGCGCCTTGTGCCATCGCCCAGGCCGTGGCCACCGATACCGCGCCAAAGGTGGCCAGCACATCATCGGAAACGCCCAGCATCTCCATCTTGGCTTCGTTGCTGTAGGTAACAAAGCCGCGATCAAACACGTCCGACGAACCGGCGATCTCGGTCAATGCGGCCGACACCAGCCCGCCGGTGCAGCTTTCCGCCATCGCGATGCGGCGGCCGGCGGCGCGGTTTTCGGCCAGCACATTTTGCGCCAGCGCAACCAGTTCGGCGTCCAACCCGCTCATTCCGGCAGCCGCACGCTGGCCAAGGCCTGGGCGGCAATGCCCTCCTGCCGGCCGGTGAAGCCCAGCTTTTCGGTCGTGGTGGCCTTCACGCTGACGCGGGCGATGTCGATGGCCAGGATCTCGGCCATGCGCGCCCGCATCGCCTCCCGGTGTGGGCCGATCTTGGGCCGCTCGCAGATCAGGGTCACATCGACATGATCGATGATGCCGCCGCGTTCCCGCACCAGATGGGCGGCATGGGCCAGGAACTGATCGGAGGCAGCGCCGCGCCAACGCTCCTCACTGGGCGGGAAATGATCGCCAATGTCGCCCGCCGCAATGGTGCCAAGCAGCGCATCGGTGAGCGCGTGCAGGCCGGCATCGGCATCGCTGTGGCCGATCAGGCCGGCATCATGCGGGATCTTCACGCCGCACAGCCAGACATGTGTTCCAGGCCCAAAGCGGTGAACATCAAAGCCTGAGGCGGCGCGGGACGAATAGTTGGTCATGGCTTCTGCCTTGGCAAAATCGGCCGGCTCCGTCACCTTGAAAGCGCGTTCATCGCCCTGGGTGATGGCAACCGTGAGGCCGGCCGCGAGCGCGATCGCCACTTCGTCAGTCTGTCCCGGTGCCGCCGTGCGGTGGGCCGCCAACAGGGCCGGAAAGCGGAAGGCTTGCGGCGTCTGCACCCGCCACAGGCCGTCGCGGTCCACACTGCCCGAAAACCGGCCATCGGCGCCGCGGCGCAGACTGTCTACCTGGGGGAGGGCCGGGCAGGCCCCATCCACCGCCGGATCGTCAAATGCGGCGATCAGCGCATCAATCACGCTGGCCGGCACAAAGGCCCGGGCGGCATCATGCACCAGCACAATATCGGGCGGATCGGCGGCCAGCGCCTCCAGCCCGGCCCGCACACTGTCCTGCCGGGTGGCGCCGCCGGCCACCGAGGCGGGCAGCGGCAGGCGGGCAACGGCATACTCATAGAGATTGCGGCATTCGGGGTTGATCACCACAGTGACGTCAGAGATGGCCGGATGGTCCAACAGACCGGTCACGGCATGGCGCAACAAGGGCTGGCCAGAAACGGCACGAAACTGCTTCGGAATGCCACCGCCGGCCCGCAAACCGGCACCAGCCGCCACAACAAGGACGCCAATGCGCATGGTTCCGGGGTTTATAGGGCCTTCGCCTTGTCGGAAAGGGCCAATCTGCGCTATGGGCCGCCGGCAATGAGCCTCATCTTTCCCATCCAGATCGGCCCCAACCGCATCGACGTGCCGGTGATCCTGGCGCCGATGACCGGCGTGACCGACATGCCGTTCCGCACCCTGGTGCGCCGCTTTGGCGCCGGCTTGACGGTGACCGAGATGATCGCATCGGAGGCGATGATCCGCGAGACCCGCCAAAGCCTCCAGAAGGCCGCCTGGCACCCTTCGGAAGAGCCGGTTTCCATGCAGTTGGCCGGCTGCGAGCCGCAGCGCATGGCCGACGCCGCCAGGCTGAACGAGCAGAAGGGCGCTGCCATCATCGATATCAACATGGGCTGCCCGGTGAAGAAGGTGGTCAACGGCCATGCCGGTTCATCGCTGATGCGTGATCTGCCACTGGCCACCCAGTTGATCCGCGCCACGGTGAAGGCGGTGAAGCTGCCGGTCACGCTGAAGATGCGGATGGGCTGGGATCACAACAGCCTGAACGCGCCGGAACTGGCCCGCATTGCCGAAGGCGAGGGCGTGCACCTCATCACCGTGCATGGCCGCACCCGCTGCCAGCTTTATTCCGGCAGTGCGGATTGGGCCTTCGTGCGCAATGTGAAGGATGCGGTGCAACTGCCTGTTATCGTGAATGGCGACATTTGCTCGATTGATGATGCCAAGACGGCGCTGGCGCAAAGCGGGGCCGATGGCGTGATGATCGGGCGCGGCGCCTATGGCAAGCCGTGGTTGCTGGCGCAGGTGATGGCTGCTCTGACCGGGCGTGCAGTGCCGGCCGATCCCGGCCTTGCCGAACAACTGGCGCTGGTGAAGGAACATTATGCCCTGATGCTCGAACTCTATGGCGAGTTGAATGGCGTCAACCTGGCCCGCAAGCATTTGGGCTGGTATACCAAGGGGTTGCACGACAGTGCCCAGTTCCGCCATGCAGTGAACCAGGTGACCAGCAGTGCGACCGTGCTCGGCATGATCGACCGGTTTTACGAGAATCTGTTGCAGGCACCGCCAGCGACGCTTGATCAGGCGGCCTGAACCGCGATCTGTCGCGGATTTGCAACGCTGCGACGCTGGAGTGTGTTCCTGGCGCAACTGACTGTTGCTATGCTGTCGCACAATGGGATTTGATTCGTCTCAAGGGCCGTCATCGCCCGCGCGCCGGCGCCGGGGTTTGCCCGGCCGTATCGCCATACGCTGGCGACGGCTTTGGCGGCGGATGCTGCGACGCATCAGCGGCTATTATCTGCAGTTGGAACTGCTGGCGGCCGGGCTCACGATCGTCATGGGCTGGTCCAGCTATGCCTGGCTCACCGGCAAGGGGTTGCCGGCCAATGGCGCGTCACAACCGTTGGTGGCGTTGTTGCTGGTGGCCAATCTGATGCCGGCCATGCTGTTGATCGTGCTGATCGGCCGGCGCGTGGCGATCCTGATCACCAACCGGCGGCGCGGCCTGGCCGTCGCGCGCCTGCACTTGCGATTGGTGGCCTTGTTCGCCGGGATTGCGGCAGTGCCC
This sequence comes from Sphingomonadales bacterium, assembly GCA_027485485.1. GTDB lineage: Bacteria > Pseudomonadota > Alphaproteobacteria > Sphingomonadales > Sphingomonadaceae > Sandarakinorhabdus. The sequence continues at coordinate 9,810 of JAIXQY010000190.1, forward strand.
ACCGTGCTGGTGGTGGTGTTTGCGTCGCTGCTGTTTCAATATGGTGTGCAATTCTGGTTCTCGGATCGGGTGCGCACCATCCTTGATGGTTCCAACGAGGTCGCCCAGGCCTATGTTGAGGACAATCGCCAGCGCATTGCCGATGACATTCTGGTGATGGCGGCCGACGTGGCATCCTATGCCCGAGATTTTGGCGAAGGCACCCCGCTGTATCGGCGTGGCCTGGATTATCAGGTGGAAGGGCGGATCCTCACCGAAGCCGCCGTGGTGCGGCGCACCGCCACCGGTCTGCAGTTGGTGTCGGTCAGCAAGGTTCAGCCATCCGAAGTGGCCGAGCATCTGTCTGACATTGATCTGGACAAGGCGCGTGTGTCGCCCGTCACGCTGATCGGCGCCGGTGAAGATCGGGTGGAGGCTGCCGTGGCCGTGCCTGGCGCCCCCGAAACCTTTCTTTATGTCAGCCGCAAGGTTGATCCCGCTGTGTTGGCGCGGGCCAGCCAGGCCGCCGGCGCGCTTGGCGAATACAAGTCCCTGATCGAACGCGGCCGCGTGATGCAATTGCGCTTCAATCTGGTGCTCATGGCGGTGTCCCTGCTCACCCTGATCGTAGCGATCTGGTTTGCGCTCTGGCTGGCCAATCGTTTGGTGGCGCCCATCGCCCGGCTTGCCGATGCCGCCGAACGGGTGGGGGCCGGTGATCTGGATGCGCGGGTGCCGGTACGCGGCGATGCCGACGAGATTGGCGTGCTCGAACGCGCCTTCAACCGGATGACCAGCCAGTTGAAAAGCCAGCAGACCGCGCTGCTTTCGGCCAATGGCGAGCTGGATTCCCGCCGCCGCTTTACCGAGGCGGTGCTGGCCGGCGTGTCGGCCGGGGTGATGTCCATTTCCGCCGATGGCGTGGTGCGGGTGGCCAATGCGTCGGCCGCGGCGCTGCTTGGCTTGCCGCATCGGCTGCTGCGGGGGCAATTGCTCAACGATGTCGCGCCAGAACTGGCCGATCTGTTGGAACAGGCGCGCCAGACCGGCGATGCCGCCGGCCAGGTGCGCATTGTGCGCGAACAGGGCACCCAGACGTTGGTGGTGCGCATCGGAGCCGCTGATGCGGGTGAAGCGCTGGATCAGGGCGGCCGTGGCGGCTTCGTGCTGACCTTTGATGATATTTCGGCCCAATTGGCGGATCAGCGCCGCGCTGCGTGGGCCGACGTGGCGCGGCGTATCGCCCATGAAATCAAGAATCCGCTCACCCCGATCCAGCTTGCGGCCGAGCGCCTGCAGCGCAAGTTCGGCCGCCAGATTGACGAAGATGCCGATACATTCACCACGCTGACTGGCACCATCGTGCGCCAGGTTGGCGATCTGCGTCGCATGGTTGATGAATTCTCGGAATTCGCCCGCTTGCCCAAACCGGTGTTTGCCGAAGAGTCGCTGGATCGGCTGGTGCGGCAGGCGCTGGTGTTGCAGGAAGTGGCCTTCCCGGCCATCCGCTTCACCCTGGCCGCCGATAGCAGCGTCACCCTGGTGTGTGATCGCCAGCAGTTGAGCCGGGCCATCACCAATCTGATCAAGAACGCCGCTGAAAGCGTTTCCGCCCGCATGGAAACGGATGCCAGCGTGGCGGGCCTGATCAGCATCAGCCTTGATGACCGGCCGGAGCAGGTCAACCTGACCATAAGCGACAACGGGCTGGGCTTCCCCGCGGAAGACCGGGCCCGCCTGTTGGAGCCCTATGTGACAACCCGCGCGCGCGGCACGGGCCTTGGTCTCGCCATCACCGCGAAGATCATTGAAGATCATGGCGGCCAGTTGCGATTGGAAGACAATCCCGCTGGTCCCGGCGCCCGTGTGAGCGCCAGCCTGTCGCGCCTGCTCCCTTCAGCCGAGCAACCAGGCCAGCATTTGTCTGGCCAGGTGCAAGCACTGCCGGACAGCAATATCGATCCCAATATCCACGCTGGCAACGCGTCCGACGCCCCCTCTGACGCCGTCGCCTGATGACAAGGACCTGCACCACCCATGGCAATTGATATCCTGATCGTTGATGATGAAGCCGATATCCGCGACCTTGTGGCCGGCGTGCTGGGCGATGAGGGGTATGACACACGGGTTGCCGCCAACAGCCAGCAGGCACTGGCCGCGGTGGCAGAGCGCAGACCCAGCCTGGTGATCCTGGACATCTGGCTGCAAGGCTCGGCGATGGACGGGATCGAGCTGCTGGATGCGTTTAAGGCGCGTGATCCGGCCTTGCCGGTGGTGATGATTTCCGGCCACGGCACGCTGGACACCGCCGTGGCGGCGATCAAACGCGGCGCCTATGACTATATCGAAAAGCCGTTTCAGGCCGAACAATTGCTGGTGATGGTGCGGCGCGCCACCGAAACCGAACGGTTGCGGCGGGAATATGAGGCGCTGAAACAGCGGGTTGGCTATGACATCGAGCTCACCGGCACCTCGCCGCAGATCAACCAGGTGCGTGCCACGCTGAAGCGGGTGGCGGCCACCGGCAGCCGGGTGCTGATCAGCGGCCCGGCCGGTTCGGGCAAGGAAGTGGCCGCGCGCCTGCTGCACCAGTGGAGCCCGCGCGCCGAGGCGCCGTTCGTGGTGGTTTCGGCCGCGCGCATGACCCCGGAGCGGGTTGAGGAAGCCTTGTTCGGCGTGGAGGAGGGCGGCGAGAATGTGCGCGCCGGCCTGCTGGAACAGGCCCATGGCGGCACCCTGTTTCTGGATGATGTGGCCGACATGCCGATGACGACGCAGGCGAAGATCCTGCGCGTGCTCACCGAACAGGTGTTCCAGCGCGTGGGCGGTGCGCGCTGGGTGCGGGTGGATGTGCGGGTGATTTCGGCCACCAGCCGCGATCTGGCCGCCGAGATTGCCGCCGGCGGCTTTCGCGAGGATCTTTATTACCGGCTGAACGTGGTGCCGGTGCGGCTGCCGCCCTTGTCGGAACGGCGGGAGGATGTGGCTGAATTGGCGCGTTATTATCTGGCGCGCTATGCCGCCGAACGCGGCACCGCCACACCCGGCCTGACCGACGATGCCATGGCGGCGCTGCAAACCTATGACTGGCCGGGCAATGTGCGGCAGTTGCGCAATGTCATCGAACACACGCTGATCATGGCGCCAACCACCCGGGTGACCGAGATCGATATCGACATGCTGCCACAGGAGATTACCGCTGAACCATCGCGGCTGATGCCGGGCCAGGCGGTGCGATCGATCATGGGTACGCCCTTGCGCGAAGCCCGCGAGGCGTTCGAACGGGAGTATCTGCGCGCCCAGATCAGGCGGTTTTCCGGCAACATCAGCCGCACTGCCGTGTTCATCGGCATGGAGCGCAGCGCGCTGCACCGGAAGTTGAAGGCGCTTGGCCTGGCCGATGAGCAGCCGGAAGCCGATATGGTGGACGAATGACCACCATCTGGCCGGTGTGACGAAAGGAATATTTGAAAAGCCCCGGCGGTCTGCCTATTCCGGCATTGCGGCGCAGCGGTGCGTCCAAGAAAAACAGGGATGACCCGATGGCAGACAAGTCGAACAGCTTGCAGGACATGTTTCTCAACACCGTGCGCAAGACGCGCACCCCGGTGACCATGTTTCTGGTGAATGGGGTGAAACTGCAGGGCGTGATCACCTGGTTCGACAATTTTTCGGTGTTGTTGCGCCGTGACGGCCATAGCCAGCTGGTGTACAAGCACGCCATCTCGACCGTGATGCCGGCGACCCCGCTGCAGCTGTTCGAGGCTGAAACCGAAGAGTGAGAGTGTAATTGGGTTTTCAACCAGCCGGCCCCGGTGAACTGACCATCGGTGGCTATGATGAAGCCCGCGGCCTGCGCACTGGCGCGCTCGCCGTGGTCATCCTGCCGCAACTTGCCGGATCGCAAAGCCTGCGTTCGCCCGAGGCCAAGCTGGCCGAGGCGGTGGGGCTGACGCGCGCGATCAATCTGGATGTCGTGCACGCCGAGGTGGTGAAAATCCGCAGCGCATCGGTTTCGCAGCTCATGGGCAGCGGACAAATTGATCGTTTGGCCGGATTGGTGGCCAGTTTGTGCGCAGAGGTGGTCATTATCGATGGTCCCGTGTCACCTGTGCAGCAGCGCAATCTGGAAAAGGCGTTGCAGGCCAAGGTGATCGATCGCACCGGGCTGATCCTGGAAATCTTTGGTGAGCGCGCCAGCACGGCCGAAGGCACGTTGCAGGTGGAACTGGCGCATCTGCAATATCAGGCCAGCCGGCTGGTGCGCAGCTGGACTCACCTTGAACGCCAGCGCGGCGGCTTCGGCTTTCTGGGCGGCCCCGGCGAATCGCAGATCGAAACCGATCGCCGGCTGATCCGCGACCGCATTGCCCGCCTGCGCAAGGAACTGGACGAGGTGCGCCGCACCCGCGGCCTGCATCGCCGCAACCGGCAAAAGGCGCCTTGGCCCGTGGTGGCATTGGTGGGCTATACCAATGCCGGCAAATCTACGCTGTTCAACCGGATGACCGGCGCCGAGGTGCGGGCCGAGGATCTGTTGTTCGCCACGCTTGACCCGACGATGCGCGCCATCCGCCTGCCGGGGCATGACAAGGTCGTGCTGTCTGACACGGTGGGTTTCGTCTCCGATCTGCCCACCCAGTTGGTGGCCGCCTTCCGCGCCACGCTGGAGGAAGTGCTGGAGGCCGACCTGATCATCCATGTCCGCGACATCAGCCATCCCGACAGCGATGCCCAGGCCAAGGATGTGATCGATGTGCTGAGCGCCCTGGGCCTGGCGCCGGATCAGCGTGAAACGCCGATGATCACCGTGTTCAACAAGATTGATGCGCTTTCAGCAGAGGAAGCCGAAACCGTGCGCAGTCTGGCCGGCGATGATGCCATCCCGGTTTCCGCACTCACGGGGGAAGGCATTGATCGGCTTCAGGCCGCCATGGATACCGCCCTGCGCGTCGGAGCCCGGGTGCACCGCATCAGCCTGCCCCACAGCGATGGTCGCCGTCTTGCCTGGCTGCACAGCCATGGCGAAGTGGTGGGCCAGTTCAGCGACGAGTACAGCGTCACCCTTGATGTCCGTCTTGCCGACAAGGAAAAGGCTCGATTTGACGCGCTGCACTGAAATGCGCGCATTCAGGCTATGCGGCACCGCCGCGCTTTGGCATTGAAGGCCATGCTCAAGGCTTTGCTTCGTGTTTCTGCGCTTTCTGCCTGCCTGCTGGCGCTTGCCGCCCCGGCTGCAGCCGATGAAACGCGTGCCTCGCCCGAACAGCAGGCTGCCTTTGTCGAATGGCTCAACGTCTATCGCGCCGAAGCCACCGCCCGCGGCCTGAACCCGGAATGGCTGGAGGCGACCCTGGCCGGGGTGGCGCTGGTGCCGAGCGTAATCGGTGCCGATCGCAGCCAGCCGGGCACCGCCGCCCGCCCGGTGCGCTTTCCCGATTATCTGGCCGCCAAGTTCCGCGGTGACCGCATCCCCTATGGCCAGCGCCAGTTTGCCGCCAACAGCGCCCTTTTGGCACGGGCCGAAGCCGGTTCGGGTGTGCCGGCGGCGGTCATCGCGGCCATCTGGGGCATTGAAACCAGCTATGGCCGGGTGATGGGCCGCCATGATCTGCCGTCGGCGCTGGCCACGCTGGCGTTTGAAGGCCGGCGGCGCGAGCTGTTCACCCGCGAACTTGATGCGGCCGTGCGCATGGTGGGCGAAGGCCATGCCACCCGCGCCGCCATGAAGGGCAGCTGGGCCGGCGCGTTCGGCCAGACGCAATTCCTGCCCAGTTCCTATCTCAGCCATGGCCGCGACGGCGATGGCGATGGCCGTGTCGATCTGTGGGCCAGCCCGGCCGACGTGTTTGCTTCCATCGGCCATTATCTGGCCAGCAGCGGCTGGCAGGCGGGTGAAGCCTGGGGCTTCCGCGCGTTGGTGCCCGATGCGTTTGACCGTGCCAGTGTGGCCGCCAGCGAAGCCCCCACCCGCTGCGTGGCGCCGCTGTCGCGCCATTCCACCCTGAAACCGGCGCGCGAATGGCGCGCCCTCGGCTTCACGCCGGTCAACGCCGCCTGGCCAGCCGATGATGTGCCAATGAGCCTGATCGAGCCGGACGGGCCGGGGCAGGGCGCCTATCTCGTGTCGCGCAGCTATCGCGCCATCCTGGGCTATAACTGCTCCAATCTTTATGCGCTTTCGGTCACGCTGCTGGCCGATGCCATCAGCCTGCCGCAGCCCGTCCCGCCGGTGGTGCAGGTGGCAGAGGCCGGCGCCCAATGAAGCGCGCAGCGCTGCTGGCAGCCTTGCTGTTGGCGGCCTGTTCGGGCCGCAACACGCCGCTGCCCACACGGTCGCAACCGCCGGCCAGCCCCAAGCCAGCGCGCCCGCCAGCCGCCGAAGACGCCAGCGCGGTGGCCCGCGATGCGGCAAGGCTGGGCAATTGGCCGGTGAAGATCGGCAAGCCCTATCAGGTGGCGGGGATCACTTATTATCCGGCCGATGATCGCGCCTATCGTGAAGAGGGCGTGGCCAGCTGGTATGGCCCCGGTTTCCACGCCGGCAGCACCGCCAACGGCGAACGTTATGATCAGGATGATCTCACCGCCGCGCACCGCACGCTGCCGATGCCAAGCTGGGTGCAGGTGGAAAATCTCGACAACGGCCGGGTGTTGACGGTGCGGATCAACGATCGCGGGCCGTTCGCGCGCAGCCGTATCATCGATCTGTCGCGCAAATCGGCGCAATTGCTGGGGGTCGATCGCGTCGGCACCGCCCGCGTGCGGCTCACCCGCGTCTATCCGGCCGGGCGCGATCCGGCACCGCCGCTTGTGGTGGCCACGGCGCCCGCGCCAGCAACCTCGGTGCCGGTCCCCGTGGTCACCACCGCGGCGCTGCCCGAAACGCCGGCAAGCGCCTCCAACACGGCGGGCGGATGGCTGGTGCAGGTGGCGGCCCTGGCCGATGCCGGGCGGGTGGCGTGGTTGAGCGGCTATCTGTCCAGCTTTGGCCCGGTTTTGAGCCAGGCTGGCCCCAATGGCCTGACCCGCGTGCGGCTGGGGCCGTTCGGCAGCGAGGCCGCCGCCAGCGCGGCGCTGGCGCAGGTGCGCAGTGCCGGCTATGGCGATGCACGCTTGATTCCGCCACTTGCCGCCCGGTAAGCCGGGATCGCTCCATTTGAACAAGGATGTTGTTGCTGATGCGTGTTGTTGTTGCTGCTGTTGCGTCTCTTTTGGCTGCGCCCGTGCTGGCGCAGGCGCCGGCCTATACCACCGCCGCGCCCATCGCGTTCATGAAGGATCTGCAGACCGGTCGGATCCTGCTCGCCAAGGATGCTGACAAGCGCATCCCGCCGGCCTCCATGGCCAAGATGATGAGCGTCTATGTTGCCTTCAAGCTCATCAAGTCGGGCGAAGCCAATCTGGATCAGCTGGTTCTGGTGCGCGAGGAGACCTGGAAGAAGTGGAACAACCAGGGCAGCACCATGTTTCTCGACGTCAACAGCCAGGTCAGTGTCGAAAATCTGTTGCACGGCATTGTCACCCTGTCGGGCAATGATGCCTGTGTGGTGCTGGCCGAGGGGCTTGGCGGCACCGAAGCCAATTATGTGGCGCTGATGAACCGCGAAGCCGCGCGCCTGGGCCTGAAAGGCAGCCATTTCGCCAACACCAACGGCTGGCCTGATCCACAGGAATATGTGACGGCCCGCGATCTGGCGATGATTGCCGAAGCGACGCTGCGCGATTTCCCCGATCTTTATGCGCGCTTCTATCAGAAAGAAGGCTTCACCTGGGGCAAGACCATGGGCAGCGGCCAGGCCATCAGCCAGGGCAACCGCAACCCGCTGCTGGGCAAGGTGCAGGGCGCCGATGGCCTGAAAACCGGTCACACCGAAGAGGCCGGCTATGGCTTCACCGGTTCGGCGGTGCAGAACGGCCGCCGCATCGTGATGGTGGTGGCCGGGCTGGGCAGCACGGGTGAACGCATCGCCAGCAGCGTTGATTTCATGAACTGGGGCTTTGCCGCCTGGCAGAATCTGCCGCTGGGCAAGAAGGGCCAGGTGCTGGGCCAGGTTGCCATCAGCGGCGCCGCCGATGCCACCATCCCGGCCGCTGCTGGCCGCGATCTGTTCGTCACCGTGCCGCGCGGTTTTGCCATGGAGCGCAAGACCAGCGTGGAGGGCTTGCCCGGCCTGGCCGCCCCGTTGAAGGCTGGCCAGCAGGTGGGCTGGGCCACGCTGACCATCCCCGGCCAGCAACCGGTGCGCGCGCCGCTGGTGACGCCGGTGGCCATTGAGGAAGCCGGCATGTTCCGCCGCGCCTGGAACTGGTTGATGGGCCTGTTTGGCTGATGCCACGGGGTCGCTTCATCACGCTGGAAGGCGGGGAAGGGAGCGGCAAGTCCACCCAGGCGCGCCTGCTGGCGGACGCCATTGGCGCGCGCGGCCACGACGTGGTGCTCACCCGCGAACCGGGCGGCACGGCGGGCGCCGAGGCGATCCGCAGCCTGCTAGTGACCGGTTCCGCAGACCGCTGGACGGCGTGGAGCGAGGCCTTGTTGATGACGGCGGCACGGGTGGACCATGTGGAGCGCATCATCCGCCCGGCGCTGGCGCGCGGGGCCATGGTGATCTGTGATCGCTATGTGGATTCCACCCGGGCCTATCAGGGCGCCGGCCATGGCCTGTCTGACGCGGCGCTGCTCCGGCTGCACGAGGATGCAGTGGGCCTGTGGCCCGATCTCACCCTGGTGTTTCAACTGGATGAAACCGAAGGCCTGGCGCGGGCAGCGGCGCGCGGTGATGCCGAAGCGCGTTTTGAACGACTTGGCAGCGATTTCCATGCCCGCATCGCCGGCTTTTTCGCCGCGCTGCCGGCCAATGACCCCGCGCGTTGCCGGGCGATCAACGCCGCGGGCAGCGTGCAGGATGTGGCCGCGCGCATCATGGCGGCGCTGTGACTGCGCTGATCGGCCATGATGACCAGGTGACCGCTTTCACCGCCGCCTTCACCGGTGGCCGCCCGCATCATGCCTGGCTGCTGATGGGCCAGCAGGGGCTGGGCAAGGCCTTGTTTGCGCGCGCGGCTGCGACCTGGCTGCTGGCCGGTGCACCGAAGGACGACGGATTTTCCGTGCCGGATGATTGCGATGCCGCCCGCTTGATGGCCGCCGGTTCGCATCTGGATTATCGCCTGATCGAACGCACCAATGCCAAGACCGGCAAGCTGCGCGCCGAAATCGTTATCGGCCAGATCGTCCGCCGGCCCGACAGCGAAGGCCAGCCGTTGCGCGAATTCCTGTCGGGAACGCCGATGCTGGGCCCGCGCCGCGTGGTGGTGATTGATGCGGCGGACGACATGAACCGCAACACGGCCAATGCCTTGTTGAAAAGCCTTGAGGAGCCGTCTGATGATACGGTCTTCCTGCTGATCAGCCATTCGCCCGGCCGCTTGCTGCCCACCATCCGCTCCCGCTGCCGGGCCCTGCGCTTTTCCCGGCTGCGCGATGCGGATGTGCGCCGGGTGTTGGCCGGCGCCGATCTTGATGGGGAAGACGAGGCGTTGCTGGTGGAACTCGCCGCCGGCTGCCCCGGCCGCGCGCTCAGCCTGGCCGGGGCCGGGATCACCGCGCTGAACCGCGACTTGTCAGCGCTGGTGGGCCAACCGGTGGACAGGGCCAATCCGGCCGCGCTCGCCTTGGCCAGATCCGTGGCCACAAAGGGCCGGGAGGCGCGCTATTCGGCGCTACTTGATCGCGTACCGGCGATGATTGCCGCCCATGCACAGCAATTGGCCGGCCCGGCCCGCGACAAGGCCATCGGCGAATGGGAACAGGCCAGCCGGCTGGCGCGCGAGGCGATGCCGCTGAACCTGGAAGCCGGCCAAGTGGCCTGGCGGCTGGCCATGCATCTGGCATCCCTGCCAGCGCGATGATGCCGGCTTGAAACGCCGCGACTTCTGCCCCATTGCGCTGCTCCATGAGCAAGCCCCGTTTCTATCTCACCACGGCCATCGCCTATCCCAACGGCCGCCCGCACATGGGCCATGCCTATGAAGCGATTGCCAGCGACGTCATCGCCCGCTTCAAGCGGCTGGATGGCCATGAAGTGCGCTTCCTCACCGGCACGGATGAGCATGGCCTGAAGATTGATCAGGCCGCCCGCGCTGCCGGCATGGCGCCCAAGGATTATGTCGATCAGATGGTGGCCCCGTTCCGCTCGCTGGACGAACAATTGGGCATCAGCTTCGATCGTTTCATCCGCACCACCGATGCCGATCACAAGGCGCTGGTGCAGGCGCTTTGGCAGCGCATGGCAGCCAACGGCGATCTCTATCTCGGCCGCTACGAAGGCTGGTACTCGGTGCGGGACGAGGCTTATTATGATGCGGCCGAGCTGATCGAAGCTCAGGACGCGGCCGGCGCCACGGTGAAACTGTCGCCGCAGGGCACGCCGGTGGAATGGACGGTGGAGGAAAGCTGGTTCTTCCGGCTTTCGGCCTATCAGGAGCGGTTGCTGGCGCTGTTTGACGGCCAGCCCGATTTCATCCAGCCGCAAAGCCGCTTCAACGAAATGCGCGCCTTTGTGGCCGGTGGCCTGACCGATTTGTCGGTGAGCCGCACCTCGTTCGATTGGGGCATTCCGGTTCCCGGTGACGAACGCCATGTCATGTATGTCTGGCTCGATGCGCTGGCCAATTATCTCACCGGTGCAGATGGTAGCGGTCGGGGCGGGCTGGACGGGGAATGGTGGCCGGCCGATCTGCACATCGTGGGCAAGGATGTGGTGCGGTTTCACACCGTCTATTGGCCCGCGTTCCTGATCTCGGCCGGCCTGTCGCTGCCCAAGACGGTGTTCGGCCACGGCTTTTTGCTCAACCGCGGCGAGAAAATGTCGAAGACGCTGGGCAATGTGGTGGATCCGGCCGAAATGGCCACGCGCTTTGGCGTCGATCGGCTGCGCTGGTTCCTGTGCCGCGAAGTCGCCTTTGGGGACGACGGCAGTTATAGCGATGAGGCCATTGTTGAGCGCACCAACGCCGATCTGGCCAACGGGATCGGCAATCTGGCGCAGCGCAGCCTGTCGATGGTGGCCAAGAATCTGGGCGGCGTGATGCCCACCCGCGCCGGCGCTCCCGGTGAGACGGAAGTGCGGCTGAAAGAGGCGTTCCTGGCGGGCAGCGAGGCCTATTTCGGCGCGATGAATGGCCTGGCGTTGCACAAGGCGCTGGATGCGTTGATGGGCATGGTTGCCGCCGCCAATGGCTATTTCGCCGAGAATGCGCCGTGGGCCCTGGCCAAGACCGACGTGACCCGCATGGCCGAGGTGCTGGCCGCCACGCTGGACGCGACGCGTCGCATCGTCATCCTGGCGCAGCCGTTCATGCCGGCCAGCACCGCGCAACTGCTGGACCAGTTGGGCGTTGCCGAGGATGCGCGTGAATTCAGTGGGTTCAACACGGCTGTTGACGCTGGCGTGCAACTGCCGCCGCCAGCCGGCGTGTTCCCGCGCATCACGCTGGAAGGCTGAACCCGTGCTGATCGACAGCCATTGCCACCTGAATTACGCCAGCTTGGGTGAGGATGTGCCCGGCGTGCTGGCGCGCGCGCGCAGCGCCGGGGTGGGCGGCTTTCTGGCGATTTCCTGCCGGGAAAGCGAATGGGACGGCGTGATCGCCATTGCCGATGCCCATCCGGATGTGTGGGCCAGCGTGGGCATCCACCCGCACGAGGCCGACGAGCACCCTGATACCGATGCCGCCACCCTGATCGCCGCCGCCGCCCGGCCCAGGGTGATCGCCATTGGCGAAACCGGGCTGGATTACTATTACGACAAATCCGACCGCGGCCGGCAGCAAACCAGCTTTCGCAGCCACATCCAGGCAGCGCGCGCCACCGGCCTGCCACTCATCGTCCACACCCGCGACGCCGAAGCCGATACGCTGGCCCTGCTGAAAGAAGCCGGGGACGGGCCGCTCACCGGCGTGATCCACTGCTTCACCGCGTCCCAAAGCTTTGCAGATGAAGCCCTTGCACTGGGTTTCTACATCTCGCTGTCAGGCATCGTCACCTTCAAGAACGCCCGCGAGCTGCAGGAAGTCGCCAAGACCATCCCGGCCAACAGGCTGCTGGTGGAAACGGATTCTCCCTATTTGGCCCCGGTGCCGATGCGCGGGAAGACCTGTGAGCCGGCCTTCGTCGCCCACACGGCGCGGTTTCTGGCCCAGTTGCGCGGTGTGGATGAGGCGGAGCTGGCTGCGACCACCTCGGCCAATTTCCACAGCCTGTTTGCCAAAGCTAGAGCATGAGCCACTTCATCCTCACCGTCACGGCGCAGGATCGCATCGGCATCGTGGCGGCCGTCACCACCTGGCTGGCCGCCAATGATGGGTTCATCATCGAATCCCAGCAATATGCCGATCTGGAAAGCGGCCGCTTCTTCATGCGCATCGCCTTCCAGCCTGGTGGCCCCGGCTTCCCGGCGCTGACGATCTTGCGTGATGGATTCAAGGATATTGCCGAATGCTTTGATCTGGAATGGGAATTGAACTCCAGCGAAGATCGTCTGCGGGTGATGATTGCCGTTTCCAAAGGTGGCCATTGCCTCAACGATCTGCTGCACCGCTGGCGGGTCGGCAGTCTGGCGGTGGATATCCCGCTGGTCGTGTCCAACCATCCGGATCTGGCGCCGCTGGCGGGGTTTCACGGCATCCCCTTCCATCACCTGCCGATCAGCAATGGTGACAAGGCCGAACAGGAAGCCCGCCTCTTGCAACTGGTGGAGGATCATCGCATCGATCTGGTGGTGCTCGCCCGTTATATGCAGGTGCTGTCGGATCGGGCCTGCCAGGCGCTTTCGGGCCGCTGCATCAATATTCACCACAGCTTCCTGCCCAGCTTCAAGGGCGCGCGGCCCTATCACCAGGCCCATGCCCGCGGCGTGAAGCTGATTGGCGCCACGGCCCATTATGTGACAGGCGATCTGGATGAAGGCCCAATCATCGAACAGATGGCACAGCGCGTGGACCATGGCCACAGCGCCGATACCATGGCCGCCATGGGCCGCGATCTGGAAGCGCAGGTGCTGGCCCGCGCCGTGACCTGGGCGGCGCAACGGCGCGTTCTGCCCAACGGGCAGCGCACGATCGTGTTCCGGCCATAAGGGCAGGGCAGGGATGCGCATCACCATCCTGGGTTGCGGCACCTCCAGTGGCGTGCCGCGCATCGGTGGGCCGGATGGAGCGGGCAATTGGGGCCTGTGTGATCCGGCCAATCCGAAAAACCGTCGCCGCCGCGTGTCGGTGCTGGTGGAAGCAGCGGGGCAGACGGTGCTGATCGATTGCGGCCCCGATTGCCGCGAACAATTGCTCTCGGCGCGGGTTGCGCATCTGGATGCAGTGATCATCACCCATGACCATGCCGATCACGCCCATGGCATCGATGATCTGCGCCAGCTGTTCCATGCCATGCGCCGGCCGGTGGACGTGTGGGCCAGCCCGGCCACGTTCGCGGTGCTGAAGTCCCGCTTTGATTATGTGTTCCAGGGCGCCGCTGGTTATCCAGCCACTTGCACGGCGCATGATCTTGAGGCGCCCGTGTTGCTGGGCGATCTGCTGATCACGCCGTTTCCGCAGCTGCATGGTGAGATTGAATCCACCGGTGCCCGATTCGATCATTCTGGCAAGAGTTTCGCCTATTCCACTGATGTAAAAGCCTTTGATGATCGCGCCACGCCGGCGCTCACCGGGCTTGATCTGTGGGTGGTGGATGCCCTGCGCCGCGAACCGCATCCAACGCACAGCCATCTGGAGCAGACCCTGGCCTGGGTGGAGCAGTATCGGCCAGACAGGGCGGTGCTCACCCATATGGACCAGACAATGGATTATGCCACATTGGCCGCCGAACTGCCGGCCGGGGTGGAACCGGGTTTTGACGGGCAGGTGATTGCCCTATAGCGCCAGCAGCGCAAAACCGAGCGCAGCCGAAAGGCTGGTGAGGCTGGCGACGATACCCACCAGCAATGGCTTGGGCCCGGCCTTGAGGATCTCGCCCAACGGCGAACGTATGGCGGTGGCAGCCACCGATACGGCCAGCATCCAGCTCGATGCATCCGCGGCAAGGCTCGAGAGCTGGATCGGGATGAGCCCGGTGGAATTGACACCGGCCACGACGAAAAAGCCAGCCACGAACCATGGCAGCAGTGGCGCAGCACGCTTGCCGCCGCTGATCTTGAATGGTTGCGGAAAGGCCAGCGCCACCAGCGCCAACACTGGCGCCAGCAGCGCCACGCGGGCGAGTTTCACGATGGTGGCTGTTTCTCCGGCCGGCTGTGAGAAGGCATAGCCGGCACCCAGCGTTTGGGCGACATCGTGGATGGAGGCGCCCAGCACAAAGCCGGCCTGTACATCGTTCAATTTGAACAGTTCACACACCGCCGGATAGAGCACCAGCGCCGCGCTGCTCATCGTCGAGGTGCCGACCAGCACCAGCGTTAGCTCCGCCTGGCGCAGCCGCCGTTCTGACAAGGTGGCCGAAAGCGCCATCGCCGCCGACGCGCCGCAAATGGCGACCGCCCCGCCCGACAAGGTGCCGAACGCCGACGTGAAACCCAATGCCCGAGCCGCCAGCACGCCGGCACCCACGGTGATCGCCACGATCGCCAGCACGGCGATCAGCGATTGCGGGCCGAGGTCGATGATCTGGGCCAGGGTGATCCGCGCGCCGACCAGCACGATGGCCCAGCGCAACAATTCCCGGCTGGCCAGCGTGAGACCGGGTGTAAGCCGGCGATCGGCCGACAGGAAATTCATGGCAAGGCCAATCAACAAGGCCAACAGCGTGAGCGGCGCGCCATAACGATCCGCCAACGAGGCGGCCGCCAAGGTGGCAAGCACGGCTACGGCCAGACCCGGAAGATAATCCTGCCAACGGGTTACAGGCGTACGTTCAATATCACCGTAAAGATCGGCGGCCTGCGGTATGGAGTCGGGCAGGGGGTTCATATGACAGGCTTAAAGGGCAAGGCCGCGCTTGTCAGCCCCATGCTGGCTGCTTAACCTGTGGCCATGGACCGGGTGGAGACATGGTTGAAACGGCTGCTGCTGGCGGCGCTGTTCAACACGGCCTTGTGGTTCAGCGGCGTGGGCTGCCTGGTGCAGGTTGTGTTGATGGTGAGCATCATTGGCATCCCGCTGGCGCTGTTCATGCATGTTTCGCCGACCATTGTGCTGTATCTGCTGCCGGTTTTGCCGATCTGGCTGCTGTTGCGTGGCCGGTCGTGGGCTCTGGCTGCCGGATTATGTCTGCCGGTGCTGGCGGCAATTGGGTGGCTTGTGCCCATGTTGGCCAACCGGCGGGTTGAGGCACAGCAGACCGCGCTGGCCGGGCGGGATCATGGCGGGCCGTTCCGTCTACTGGTGGGCAGCCGGGTTGCGCTGCTGGCCAATGGCGATGGCAGCCAGCCAGACGATCTGTGTGCAGATCTTTGCCAGCGTCTTCTGTTCAGCGGTGTCGCGTCGATGGTGCTGGTGGGCGAAATCGGCGCGCTCGACGGCCGGACACAGCCAACAGCCTATTTCATCGCGCCGAACCGCGGCCGCTGCAGACCGCCCGATCTTCGCGCGGAGCGTGCCAAGACCAGCGATCTGGGCGAAGAGGTTCCGCATATGCAGCGGCCGATGCTCAGCAGTCGGCTGGCCGAGGTCTATGGCGCTGGCCATTGCCTGTTTGCCGAGCCCAAGGCGCTGGCAGAGGCCGATTTCGTTCTGGTGGACAATCGGCCCGATTGGTGGGCCGCCGGAAAGGCCAGCAGATTTGGTGAGGTGAATTGGCGATTTGTGCGGGTGGACTTGCTGCACCAGGCGCGAGTGCTCAGACGCGAACAGGGTCGCATGGTGGAACAAGCGCGCCGCACCTGGAGCCGGGCGCACATCCTGGCGCTGCCACTTTGGCTCGAACCGCCATCTGGCGATGATTCCGGATCACGCGATGGCCATTGGGGGTGGTCGACCGTGCGCGAAACGGGCAACAATCCGGTTATGTGGGCAAGTGATTTTGTCGGAAATCGGCTTGATGTCGGTGGCCTGGTTGGGGCGTCTGGACATGTGTATCGGCCGGAAGCGGCTGCCAAGCTGACCGGCAATGAAACATAATATATATTATCAATGATAACATCGAGAAGGCTAACCCATGCGCACCCTATCCGTCAGCAACGGCCCCATCACGCTCAATGTGGTGGTCGCCGGCCCGGAAACCAGCGATCAACTCCCCATATTGTGTGTCCACGGCTGGCCGGAACTGGCGCACAGCTGGCGGCATCAACAGTCACATTTTGCCGCCGCTGGCCGCACCATCGCCGCCATGGATGTCCGCGGCTATGGCGGAAGTTCGAAGCCCGAACCGATCTCGGCCTACACGTTGTCCGAACTGGCATCCGATGTTGCCGCCGTGATCGCGGCGCTGGGTGGCCGGGCCATATTGTTTGGCCATGATTGGGGCGCGCCGATCGTCTGGAACACGGCCCTGCGCCATCCGGAAAATGTCGCCGCCGTTGCCGGCCTCAGCGTGCCGTTCACGCCGTGGGGCGAAACGCGCTTTCTGGACGTGATGCGGGCGATGCACGCCGGCAAATTCTTCTATCAATTCTACTTCCAGACCGAAGGCGTGGCTGAGGCCGAACTTGCCGGCGATCCCGATGCGCTGATGAAAATCTATCACGCGCTGTCGGGCGACGCGGCCTATCCCGGCTTTGGCCGCAAGACTCCGGAAGCCACCCTTTTGGAAGCTGTGCCCCTGCCCGATCCCACACCCGCCTGGCTGCCACCCGAAGACCTGGCCGTTTACAAGGCTGCCTTTGCGGCCGGGGGCTGGCGCGGCCCGCTCAACCGTTATCGGGCGCAGGACATGGATTTTGATGAAGCGATTGGCTTGCGTGGCCGGCGCATCACCCAACCCGCCGCTTTCATTGCCGGCACCCGCGATCCGGTGCGCTTTTTTGCGCCGGGCATGGATCTTTATGCCACCGCTGGGGCGGGCTGCGATGATTTTCGCGGCACGACATTGATCGAAGGCGCCGGCCATTGGGTGCAACAGGAAGCGCCGGCGGCCACCAACGCGGCGTTGCAGGATTTTGTTGACGGGCTCTGAATCAGCCCTTCATCCCCAACGCCTGCTCAACCCGGCCAACCCAGGCCTGCACCGCCGGCCACTGCGCCAGATCAAAACCGCCTTCGTGCGCGACGCGGGTATAGGCCACCAGGCCGATATCAGCACAGGTCAGGCCGTCGCCCACAAACCAGCCCTGCCCGGCCAGATGCCGCTGCATCTGATCGAGCGCCGCCTGCCCGCGCGTGGTCAGCGCCGGATCAATCTCGTTCTCGGGCTTGCCCAGGTAAAACATCTGGAACCGCCGAACGGCGATGGCCGGTTCATGGCTATATTGTTCCCAGAACAGCCATTGCAGCATCTGGGCGCGGGCAAAATCGTCGGCCGGGATCAGGGCGCTGCCTTCGGCAAGATAGAGCATCAGCGCATTGGATTGGGCCAACCGCCGGCCATCGCCAAAATCGGCGGCCGGCACCTGCCCCATCGGGAATTTCGCCAGGAAATCCGGTGATTTGGCTTCACCCGTCACCACATCCACATCTATCCAGTGATAGGCATGGCCCAACAGATCGGCGACCCACATCACCTTCAGGCAATTGCCGGAAACCTTGTCGCCATAGAGTGTGAACATCATGCGCTGCCTTTCGGGCGCGCCATAGCAATCGGCGGACATGATTGAAAGCCGGCCATGGCTGGGGCAGTAACGGGTGATGAGCACCCCGCCCCTGTCTCTTGACCGCCTTGCCAACATCATGGCCGCGCTGCGCCATCCCGAACAGGGTTGCCCATGGGATCTGGCGCAGGATTTTGACACGATCGCGCCCTATACGATCGAGGAAGCCTATGA
>JAIXQY010000240.1 GCA_027485485.1 Sphingomonadales bacterium
CACCCAGGCCCCACCGCATCGGCTGCGCTCGGCCAATCCCGGCAATGAAAGCGGCGCCAGCAGCGCCGGCTTTCAAGCCAATATACCAACAATCGGAAAATGGTGCGCGACGCAGTCCGCGGCGAACTGCTCTTTCCCTGTTATTCCCTGGTATCAGATGTTTTTGCGGGTCAGTGTACGCCTAGCGGCGGCCGCTGCATGCCAATAACCGTATTCTTCTCCGTGCATTAGCAGAGAAGCAGGCGGTGCGAGATGTCAGATTCCCTTGCGGAATAACAGGGAATTTCAATCTCGATAACAGAGAAATCCGTCCGCGAAAACGGGATTCCAAGGCCAGTTTTGGCAATTATCCCGCTTTCGTTTGCCGCTTAGTGGGTTGCATGTGCCAGGAAATCGGACAGCTGTGCGCGATAATGGGGTGTCCGAAGCGAGAGCACGCACTTACACGGAGTAGGCGCTTAATTTTTTTAAATGAGCCATTTCAGGCGGGGTCGCGATCGGCGCTCATAAGGACCTTGAGCGGCTGAAGATTCCAGAACAATTAGAAATTCTTAGCTTGGACTTTAAGGGGTCCCGCTTCGGCGCATAACCGCAATATGGGCTTCCTACATGATCCGCGCGATGTGGGCGCGCGACGATCTCCCTGCAAGGCCAAGCCGCCGGCTCGGGTGCAAGCTGTGATGCCAGTGATGGTCGTTACATGTCTATTGACACACGCCAGGTGGGCCGGACGGCAGTCGCGGGGGAAGGCCGGTCAGTTGACACCGCGTGCGTTGACGATCGACTTAAATGTCGCCGCGCGCCCGTTTGGCCAGCAGAGACAATTCAAGGAATTTGACGATCTCCAGGCGCCGGCGCTGGACGATGATGAAGCCGGCGCCGGCGAGGTAGGACAGTTCGCGCGTCACGGCTTCACGGTGGGTGCCGACAAGCGCCGCCAGCTCTTCATGGGTCGGAAAGGGTTCGATGACCGATTGATTATCGGCGACGCCAGCGGCGGCGGCCATACGGACGAGCTGGCAATGGATGCGCCCCTTGACGTTCAGCGCCGACATTTCGAAGACCCGGTCGGTCAGGTTTCGGACAAGGGCGGCGAGATGGCCAAAGAACCAAGTCGCAGCCTCGGGCGATGCAGCGACGGCTTGGCGGAAGGCGGCGGCGGGGACGAGCAGAAGTTCGGCCGGCAGCAGCGCGGTGATCGTTGCTGATCGCCGGCCGCCGTCGATCGAAGCCAGCTCGCCGAAAAATTGTCCCGGCCCGAGGTCGCGTATGACGACTTCACGTCCTTCGAGTGCGAGCAGTTCGACGCGGACCCGCCCGGCACAGATCAGATAGACATCGTCGGTCGGTGTGCCGTTTTCAATCAGGACCTGGCCTTTTCGGGCACGGACCAGGCGGCCGGCGGCGGCAAGCGCGGCCGTCAGTGCCTCAGGGGCCTCCTGTTCGGACAGGCAGCGGAGCCTGAGCCCGTTCGTGCGTCTCGCGTCGACCATCTTGGCGCCCCCTCGCCAGCCCATTCGCGGGCGAAACCGCATGTTGCTGCCGCAGATCGAATTTGTGCGCCGGGTGTTTGTTGGTCAAGCGCGCGTTTCGATGCTCATGTGATCGAGGATAGCGACGACATCGACAAAGTCGCGACGCTGGCGTGGTCAGACGATCCAGCCGAGCCGATCGAGCAACAGTGGTTCACCATCGGACTCACCAGCGCAAGTCAGCGGGTTGCCGTGACGGACAAGGCGGCAAGTCCAGCCCCAATGGCGATGCTCGTTCTTGTCGAGACGGGAGTGGCGCACATGGATTGTGAGAGAATGCCCGGCCCGATCTGGTGACAACATGGCGGGTTGATGCAATTGGGCGGTTGAAAGTGGCAGCGTGAAGCCGTTTTCGGCACCGGACGCGGGCTAAAGACGAAGGAAAGCGGCGTTTGTTTGCAAATCCGCTCGCAAGCGAAATATGCTTGGCTGCGTCTGACGAATTTCGATTGTGCAGCCGGCGGTTCCCGTCAACCAGATGTGAAGTCCCGGCAACCCTGACGCTCCCTTGTTCCAGTTGATATGGTCGACATCAAGGCGCCTGCACGACGGGTAATGGCGTTCCAATCCGCGCGGTAACACTGTGATGACTCACCCGGCTGCTGTGCCATTGGGCACCTGTGGCGCCTGCGCGACTCGTTTTGCTCGATCGGGGTTGCTTGAAATCTTTACATGGGCAACATCATTGCCATCGTCTGCAAGCTAGAGCGCCTGCGGGCCATGGCGGATGTTGGGGGACACGCTTGGTCGACATTGGCAAACATGCGAGCGCAATTCTGGGGACCCGGACGTTTTTGACGGTGCTGTTCAGCGACCTGTGTGGCTCGACGCGACTGGCAGCCAGCCTCGATGCCGATGAATATGCCATGGTGATTGAACAGGTCCATGCGGCGGCCGCTCTCAACATCGCTCAGCATCGCGGCCAGGTCCTGCAGACCTATGGCGACGGCTTGCTGGCAATCTTTTCGCAGGTTGGCAGCAGTGGCCAGGCGATTGCCGCCGCCCGGGCACTGCATGGCGCTGTCGGCGCGATAAAGGTGCCCGCGGGCGCGTCGACAGCGCGACTGCTGATGCACAGCGGAATCCATGCCGGCTTGGTGCTGCTGCGTCCGGGTGATCCGGCGCGCGGACACCTCGAAGCCGTCGGACGGCCGACAGGGATCGCCGCCCGGCTGGCCGCCGCCGCCCGCCCGGACGAGATACTTGTCAGCCGCGGCACGCTGGGTCCCGACGGTCGATCATTGCCGCTGGGCACCGTGCGACCTGTGCAGGTCAGCGATTCGGATGACATCATTACGGCCGTTCCTGTGCTGGGCATGACGATCGCCATGGGGGGCACCGAAAGCCAGCCTGCAGCCCGCGGCCGCCAATTCGTTGGTCGCGCCGGCCCGTTGGGCGATATCGAGGCCTGGTTCGCCGAGACGGGGGACCGGATGCCCAGCGTCTTCATGATCAGCGCACCGACGGGGCAGGGCAAATCCTATCTGTCCGAAGAGGTCGCCAAGCGGGCAGAGTCCGCCGGCATCACCGTTGTGCGCGGCAAGGCCGATCATGCGGTCGAAGCCCCTGCGCTCCAGCCGTTCCGGCAGATCCATGTGCAGCTTCGGGAGCGTCCCGACCAGCCCGTCGTCGCGGGAGCCTCCGCCGATGCCGCGCTGACCGCCGAAACGATCTTGGGACAGATCGCCGGACAAGCGCGCAACGGCCGGCTGCTGATCATCCTCGACGACTGGCAATGGGCCGACGTGGCGTCGACCGAACTGCTCAACCGGCTCCAGGCGATCGACGTGCCGCTGCTGATCCTGGTACTGGCGCGCCCGGAATCGCCGCGATGGCCAACGGTTCCAGCGAACCGGCTGATCGAACTTCGGCCTTTCACCTTCACGGAAACGGCGGCGCTGGTAAAGGCGATCCGCCCCGATCTCGACCCGCTCGATGCCTCCCGAATCCATGAGCGCGCCGGTGGCAATCCGTTGTTCGTCGAGGAACTCTGCCAGCTTCCGGCGCGTGCCCTGCGGCTGCCGTTGACGTCGCGACCGGCAGGCGATGATATCGGCTGGATTTCGACCTTGATCGGTGAACGCCTGTCCACGCTGCCGCCGGAAAGCGTGGCTATCCTCCATGCTGCGGCAGTCATCGGCGAGGAATGTCCGCTGTGGCTGCTGGCAACATTGACGGGCGCGACGGCGAATTCGGAGGCGCTGGCGACGCTGCAGACCGCCGATCTGCTGATCCCGTCCCTGGTTCCGGGTTCGGTGCGCTTCAAGCACGGCATCACATGGGAAGTCGTTTATCGCCACGTCCCGCTCGACGTCCGCACGGCGGTTCACGCCCGGCTGGCGGCAATCCTGGAATCGCACGGCGGACCCCTTGAATTCGAGCTCGATGAAGCTTTGGCGCGCCACTATCGCGGCAGCGCCAATCCGGCCCGTGCCGCTTCCTATTACGAACGCGCTGGTGACGCCGCGTCGCGCGTTGCCGCTACCGACAGGGCGCAAAGCCAATATGGCGCCGCCTTGCTGGCGCTCGAGGCGGTCGATGATGCCGAACTCGACCGGAGCCGATTGGCAAAGCTGGTCTCGAAGTTCGGCTTTTGCTGCGTGTTCGATGCGGACGAAACCCAGCTCGATCGCCTGGGTCGCGCCGGCGCCCGTGCCGCCCGGCTGGGTGATATCGAGACCGAGGCCGCGGCCGAGCATTGGTCGACCTATGTCCAGCACGGGCTCGGCCGACAGGCAGCGGCCCAGATGCATTGCCGCCGCGCGCTGGCGTTGACACAGGCGCCGGCCAACAGCCCGGTCGGCGTCCAGTTTCGCGGCGTTCTTGGCCAGGTGCTGGTCGCGGCGGGCCGTTATGCCGACGGGGCACCGCTGCTCGACGAGGCGATTTCGATCAAGCGCGCCCACCGCACCGGCCGCAATTCATCATCGGGCCTCGCCTATGCGCTGACCCTCAAGGCAGCGATGCTCGGCGACATCGGCGATTTTGCCGGGGCGCATGAAATCATTGCCGAGGCGCTGGCGGTGCTGGCCGGCGAGCCCAATCCGGTCGAATGCTCGGTGGTCGGCTGGTCGAGCGCCATCTACGCCTGGCAGGGCGATTGGCCGGGGTTGCTGCAGGCTGCAACGCGGGCGTGCGAGTTGGCGCAGCGGATCGGCACGGTCTACATCCATGCGGTCAGTCGCGCCTGGGCAGCCTTTGCGCGCTGGCGAATCGGCGCCGACCCTGATGCCGCACACGACCTGCAAGCGGCGATTGCCTGCATGGAAGAACAAGGCAAGGGACTGGCGCTGTCGATGGTCTATGGCTTGCTGGCCGAAACCCGCGCCGATCTGGGTGATGCCGCCGGCACACGCGCTGCGCTGGCCAATGCCATTCGCCGGCACCGTCTTGGCGAACCTTATGGTGTCGGCCCGGCGGCGCGGTCTTGGGCGCGCATCCTGGCACCCGGCGACCCCGGTCGCGCTGCCCATTATCTGGCGACAGCGCGGCGCAACGCCTTGAAGCGCGGCGCGCGGCCAGAACTTGCGCGGTGCGACCTTGCCGCCGCCCGGCTCGGGCTGGTGCCAGCCGAGGAAGCGGTGCGCCTTGCGGCACGGGCGCACGATGCCTTTGCCGACATGAACATGCAGGCGCTTGCCGCCGAAGCGGCTCAGTTCAGCCAAGGCGTGACAGTTCCAGCACGAAGCGGTTACCGCCCCATCTGATCGTCGTCACATCCGACAGTCCTGCCAGCCAGCCCAGGATCATCCCGAGTGCCATGCTGCGGCCCGGACAGCCGTGCGGCGTTGCAGGTGCGGTGTTGTGGGACATGCCGAACGTTATATAGGCAGGCTTTCCAGCATCGCGTTCGGCGACGGCGGCGGAATCGGTGCCCAGGATCAGCTTCTTGCCATCCTTCAGAAGAACGCCGTCAAGCCGTTGATCGCCACCCTGAACGGTTCGCCACATCAGTTCCGGAACGGGCCTGCTCTGCATGAGGCGTTCGCATTCTGCGCCGAAAATCTCTCGTGCCTGCTGCCAATCCGGGCTGGTCAGCTTGCGCCAATCGAAGGCGAGACGCTGCAATTCGCCGGTCTGCGCCAGCGTGTCGATGATACGCGCAGCGTTGCCGAGCGTGGTTGCAATCGCGCCCATGATCGTACCGGTGAGGACGCGTGCAACATCCTCGTCGCGGGGATAGTCTTTGGTGTTGCCGGCGATCTGGCGCGTGATCGTCCCTGGCAGGTTGCTGCGGCCTATGCTGGCAATCCAGGCCTCGGTTGCCGCAATCAGATGCCGGGACTCGATTCCTGCCATCCGTTCGCTCTCTTTCGAGGGAATCGGAATGAAGGCATAGCGCGCGGTGTTCCAGTAATCGCCCGGAAGTGCCGGCAATGCCGGAATGCGCTTGTCGATATTGCGCCAGTCCTGGCTGCCGCCGGCAATGAACCTGTTGTCGGGAAGGCCGAACCAGAGCGGAAAAGCCGCTGCAACCACCTGTTCGAGCAAGCCGCCGACAAGGTCGATCTGCTTAGGGACCGGCCCCAACAGCAGTTGGCCGAGTACCGCCTTTGTAGCGCCACGGAAATCTGCAAAGGCTTGCTGCTCGGTCACCGCCGCCAGCGCCGCGTTGATTGTCGGTGCCTCGCGTTTGTATTCGGGGGTGTCAGCATCGAAGCCGAGGTGGATGTTGCCGACGGTATCGCGCAGCCGCTCGCCAGTGCCCTTGACCGAAAAGCGGCTGCCGTCGTCGCGTAGTACTTCGAGCACCTGATCGAGCCCGCCGACAAGATAACCGAGCGGAGTCTCGAGGATGCTACCCGGCAAGGTTCGGACATAGGCCCAAAGGTCGTCGACCTTGCCCAGCCGTTCGGCCTTGGGATCGCGCAGGGCGGCGAGCCAGGCATCGTCCCTGGCTTGGCCGGTCAGGGTGTCAAGATAGGCGACGATCGCTTCACCCTTCTCCGCAGGGGTCTGGGCGGTCGCTGGCATGATCACGGGCACATTCAGCCGGTCGAGAAAATCGACCGGCGTGACGATGGCATAAAGGGACCAGACCAGCTGAGTGACCGGCATGCCGGCGTCGTCCATCGGGACCCGGCAGACGCGGCCGGCATGGGGGAAGGCAAAGATGCGACCGTCGCCTGCGGATGCCGGGCCGATGACCGGATCGGCAGCCCAACTGCCCAACCGGCTGCTGTTGCCGCCGTTCAGCCAGCGCAGCAGGACCTCGTACTGTTCGGCCAGGTTGCCGCAACTCGCCATGAACAGGCTGCCGCGAACGACTCCCGGCTCGGTTCCGGCCGGCGGGCCGAATGACATGCCGCGCCTCACGATCCTGGGCGCATCCTTGCCGGGAGCCCGCGGGTTGACGCGGCGAACATGGCTTTGCAGCGGACAGAGTTGGCCCTTCGGATCTATGCTATAGTTGAAATCATTCTTGCCGGCA
This sequence comes from Sphingomonadales bacterium, assembly GCA_027485485.1. GTDB lineage: Bacteria > Pseudomonadota > Alphaproteobacteria > Sphingomonadales > Sphingomonadaceae > Sandarakinorhabdus. The sequence continues at coordinate 6,964 of JAIXQY010000240.1, forward strand.
TGAGGCACCAGCGGAGTGCCGTTGTCCTGGCGGCCCATCAGCTTGGCGCGCACGAGCGGCTTCGGCAGTCCCGCTTCGGCAGCGGCGCGTTCGGTCAGTGTGTCGAAACGATCGGCATCGATAGCGATCTTGCGGATGGCGAGATAACTGCCTTCGCGAAAGGGGGCGAGTTCCGGCGCTGTGGATACGATCAGCATCGAAGCCTCCTCCACCTTGTCGGTCCAGACCTGGTGCGGCTGGACGTCCAGGACCGGCTGGCTCAACCCGTCGCGGAAGCCGAGATGGTCGACGCCCGGGGTGCCGGGAGCCGCGGGCCCGAGCCCCTCGACATGCATGAGATCGAGCCCCTTGCGCGCTGCGATCGACTGAATCTCTCCATGGAGGGGATGAGCCGGCAGGTGCGGATCGCGAATCGAATTGCCCGGCGCTGCGGTGCGCAGAGTGATGACGATGTCGATGGTTTCGAGCGGAACCGCGCCCTTTTCCCCCGGTGGCCAGTTGTGCGCCGGCATCTTCCAGCTTTCGGGATGGAAACTGCGGATGTCGCCGAGCTGGCCGGCGCGCGCCGCGGCGCCTTCGTTGAAGGCGTCGCCCAGCGCCGCGATCGATGCCTCTGCCACGCCGATATTCTTGAACCCGTTTCGGGTGAAGGCGAGGGTGCGAAAAATGCCGTCGGCCGGCGTTGCGCCGCTCGCTTCATCGGCGAGCGGCACCTGGCGCAGGCTCGATATTGCATCATTGCGATTGACGTCGGGATTGGTGATGCGGAGCAGCAGAATCGCGCCATGGGTGATCGCACCCGGCTTTTCGGAGGTAGCGAACGGCTTGATCAGGCCGCGCTGCACCTTCGCGCGATCGGCAGGTTTACTGTTCTCTGGCGGTGCCTTGGAGTCCGGTAGCGGCTGTTCGAACCAGTCGATCTGCCGGGCGTGAACGACGCGCAATTTGTCACGCACGTCGCGATAGTCCCATTCGGCGAGCAGTTTGCGGGTGGCGCGCAATAGTGTGATCGAATCCTGCTGCAGCGGGCAGCCGGGCGAGACATCGGCCCCATAGTAGCGGGTGAGACCGAACATCACCCGCAATATGCGCAGCGCCTGTGCATGTGTTGCCCCCGGGGCATTTTTCCGTGCCTGGGCAATGACTTCGACACTTGTGTTCGACGGACGGCCAGCAATTTCGCGGTCAGAGGCAACCGGGTTGCTGTCTTCGCGCTGGATGCGTTCGACCTGCGACAGGACCGGCAGGTCTGCGACAGTCAATGATGTCGCAGCGTAAAAATAATCTGAAGGACATTCGTTTTCGCGGATCCAACGCGCCCAGAGAGCAACATCAGCGCGGGTATCACGGGCCAGCCTATAGCCTTCGCAATTGCACAGCAACAGATCGAGAAACTCGCCGGCCTCCGTGCTCAGCGCCGTCATGTAGGGTTCCCAGTGATGGTCATAGGTAACCGCGAGCAGCATCCCCTCGCGGCTGGCGCGGATGCGGAAACTATGGATTTGCTCGAGCCGTTCGATGGGGTCTGACAATAACGGGATCTGGCCTGCTTCGCGCGCAGTGCGGCGAATCTCGTAAAGGGTCCGAAATGTCAGCGCGAGACGGGATTCATAGCTGATAAGGTCATCAGCGTGAACGATGCCGGGCTTCCATGGTGCCATCACCACAAGATCGGACGTACTACCGAGCGATCGGCTCGGAAATTCTCGCGTCATGATTGTGGCCCCCATGTTGGGCGAGGACAAAGACTCGCTCGGATTTATCATGCAGATCGATGCTAATAGTCAAGGTGCTCGATCAATTCGACGAAGTCCGACTGTTCCTTGGCCTCGCGCTCCGTGATTCGATTGGCTTACATGTCGTCGAAAATCTTCTGGAAGCGGCTCAGGTGCAGGATGACTTTATCCGCCCTGATGATGTCGGGACGCCAATTCGCCAGCACGACGAGCTCGGAAGTCGGCCCCATCGTCAGGCTTTGCTTCCCATTCATCATTGCCCCCTTCCAAGCCGCCCGACGCAAAATCTTGCCCATCATCCGGCTATTACAGCTATGCGTGCGCCAGTCATCGCGCCCGCTGTGCATTTGCTGACGGCGCCCGCGCTGTGGCGCGCCGCGCGCGTGACTGCCGGTTTCACAGCGAGGCCTTCCCACGGTGACCGGCTACCGCGCGGTCTGGCCAGACCCAACGAGTAGCTGCCGGTATCTTGATATGGTTCGCAGATGACATGTCTCCATGCCCTTTGCTGTGCCGAGAATCACGTTGCCAATGTGCGATATCTCACCGCGCTGCAGGTCACGAACGTGGCACGGACTATTTTCTTCTCGCGAAAGCAGGAAAAGGTCCGATGCTCAACCCAGGGTCCGCAAGCAAAATCTTGACGCGTCGCCAGCGCTCACCGGGATACGTCGGCTTGATGCTGATTCCCGCTGTCGTTTCAGGGTGTGCAGTGCCCAGGCACACGCACGTCACGCAAGGGGTCGATCCGCGATTGTCCGAGACGGATGTGCGATTCCCGACGAGCTTTTACTTCCGGACATTCGATTATTGCGGGAATCGCGACGCCGCCGCGTCCTGCGGTGGTTCCGGGCCAGTGATGCCGTATCGCAATATCGTTCCAAGCACGGATACGGTGTATCGCTTTCGCATGACCGGCAAGGCCCCTGGCCAAGCCCGCGAAGTGGAATGGTCGCTCATCATGGCAGATGGCCTGATCAACCGTTTTGCTGCCGCCGATCAGGATGAAACGTCACTGGCCAACGTGCTGGGCCGGCTCTCGGCCCGCTTTCAGGCGGTGCAACCAACGCAAAGCACCGTTCGCGGCATCGCTGCCGGCCTCATCGCCGCCCTCCCCACCAGCCAGATCGCCTGCAGCCAGATGTGGTCCGATGCGACCAGCGCCCGCCTCTAACTCGATGTCACCCGTGCCTGAACAGGAGGATTTGTCATGACCGGAAAACGCCTTTTTCCAACCACCGGCGCCAGCCTTGCCGCGCTGCTGCTCTTGTCGGCCTGCGGCGCCAACCACAACACGGCATATCGGCTGAAGCCGCTCGCAATGACGACGGACAGCATCCTGACGATCGATGCCAAGCAGCGCAACGTGCTGATCAGACGAGAAGGCAATGTCGCCCGCATGTGCGCCGAGCCCAGCCCCGACGTGTTTTCGGTGTTTGCCCAATCACTGGGGGCCAGTATCAGCGGCGGTACCACCAGCCCGCAACAGATCGAGGCTGCTGCCAGCCTTGCCCTGTCGCGCGCCGAGAATGGCGCCAGCATCAGCCGCACGCAGACCAGCAATGTGGTGCGCGAACTCATGTTCCGCACCTGCGAGCGTTATTTGAACGGGGCGATTGAATCAGGAGAGTTTGCCATCCAGGCAATCCGCGACCAGCGCATGGTGATCTCCATCCTGGCCATCGAGCAATTGACCGGCGCGGTGACGCCGCCCACCGTCGTCATCCGGGCAAGTGGCGAGGCGGACACCGGCACGCCCACGTCCGAAACGGTGAAGGCCATTACCGACGCGCAGAAGAAGGTGCAAACGACGCAAAAGGCCGCCAATGATGCCGCCACCAAGCGGGCCGATCTCGACAAGGAGGCGCCCAAATGTGCCGATCTCAAGGATGACGAAACGGAGGCCAGCCGAAAGACCAAGCGCGCTACCTGCGTGGCTGCAGATGCTGCGGTAAAGTCAACGAAGGACGCGCTGGATACTGCGCAGGATGAATACAAGGTGCTGAGCGCTGCGGTGACCAAAGGCGGCTTGCCGACCGCGGCCTCTACCACCACCGACGCGGCCGTGTTTTCCGGCATGAGCCGGGCATCGGATGCGCAGGTGAAGGATGTGACGGCATCCATCAACAATATCATCGATCATGTTTATGACCAGGATGAGTTCCTGCTGTTCTGTATCAGGAGCCTGAACTCCCCCAAGCCGCAGATCAGTGAAGCCTGTGAGACTTACGTGACCGCCGAGGTCAATGCGCTGGCAAAGAAGCGGGATCTCGACACCTATCTGAGCGCGCGGCAGGCCCTGAAGGCCAGGGATGATGCGAATTTCGAGAGCTTCTGGTCGGCCGTGAGCAATGGCGCGAGCCCGCCACAATCCGATCCGGCCAAGGTCACGGCTATCCTCTCCAGATATCGCTCAGGCAATCCGGGGACACCGCCACGCGAGAATGAGCTGAAGGCAATGGCCGCGGCGGCACTGGGCAAAGATCAGCTCAAGGCGCTCTTCAGCACATTATTGCCTGCCCAGCAATCTGCCTTCGCAACCAAGGGAGACCAGAAATGACAACGATCTTCGTCCTTTACGGCGCCACGCCGGACTCGCTGCAGGCGCTGGCCGATCATCATGGAGCCAATCTTTTAAGTGACACCATTCGTCACTTTGATGATCTGGCCGACAACAATGACGGCACTCACCAATCGCCGCCGAAAATCGCCATCGGCGGTGGTGGCTGGGTGGGGCTAGCCGAAGGATGATGCCAATCCACACGAAGCAAGGAGCACGGCGGTATCGCCACCTGGCGCTCGTCAGTCTGCGTTTGACCGACGGCCTTTGGGCCAACGGAACGCTGGCGCAGGTGTCGGGCCGCGGCGTGATATCGGATACCCAGGCCTTCGTCACCTTCACTTTCACCCCGCCGGGCAAGGCATCGCAGATGGCGGAATATTACAACAGTCGTGACCGGTGAATGTCTGCACCAGCAGCCTCTTTCCTGTTCGTTCGCACCGTGCTGACCCGCGACTGGCGGTTCCTGGCGGTCACCATGGCGTCGTGCATGGTGGCTGCCACGGTCGCGACCTTCCAGTTTTCGGTGTACAACAGTTTCCGCGCTGCCAGCGCCGTGGTGCCGCGCGCACTGGCCGCGGACTATTGGGTGAAGGCCAGCAGCGTCGAGTGTTTCGATTTTCCGGCACCCTTCCCGGAAGATTATGGCCCCGCGCTGGCACGCTATCTGCCCGAAGCCACCATGCGCCGCGTGGTGTTCGGCTTTGCCCCATGGCGATCCCCCACCGGGCGGCGCGGCAATGTGGCGGTGGTGGGCGTCGAAGCGTTGGGCATCAGTCCCACCGGCTTCGTGGCCAATCGCAGCGATCTGGCGCGGCTGGATATCGCCCCCGGCTCCACGCAGCCGCTGGCCAGCATCGGCGACACCACCCTGATGCTCGATCACACGGTTGATGTGCTGCCCACCTATCTGGGCGCGCCTTATGTGTTGGTCGATCTCGAAACGGCGCGCCGATTGTTGCGCATGGATCCAGCATCCGTGGCGTTTCTGGCGGTCTTTCTGGATCAGCCAACCACAACCGATTTTGCCGCCCGTGCCGCCCGCGCCGCGGCCCACTTCCCTGATGTGACGATCACCAGTGCCGCGGATTTCTCGCAAAGCTCGATCGCCTATTGGCAGAACAAGACTGGCGCCGGCCTGGCCATCGGATTGGCGGCAGCGTTGGCGCTGCTGCTGATGATCCTGCTGCTCACCAACGGCGTGCTGCGCTTCATCCAGCGCTATTATCCCGATCTGCTGTCGCTGCTCGGCCATGGCGCCGACAATCGCGACATCGCCCGCATTGTGACCGGCGTGGCGACTGCGATCGCGGTGGCCACGTTGGCCGGCACAGCGCTGGTCACGCCGCTCCTCGTGCTGGTCTTCCGCCCGATCCTGCCCTGGGCCAGATTTTCGCCGGGCGATCTGCTGGCGCCGTTGCTTGGCGTTGGGCTGGCGCTGCTGGCCGCAAGCCTGGCGGCCCGGCGGGCCATCGCCGGCTTCGGCCCCGATGCCGTGTTCCGGAGTTGATGGCGATGCGCAGCCTTGCCGCCTTGATCTTGCCGCTGCTGGCCTTGCCCCTGTTGGGCTGCGATGACGCGGCACAAGGTGGTGCTGTGAGTGCCGCCAGCCTGGCGGTGCCCACGCCGTATCTGCTCACCGCCGTTGGCCGGGTGGACAGCGGATCCGAAGCGAGACAGTTGGTTGCTGCTGCCGATGGCGTGATTTCCCGCGTGCCGGTGCGGCGTGGCCAACGCGTCTCTGCCGGCCAATTGCTGCTGCAGATCGATTGCGCACAGCGCGACGCGGCGGCCCGGGCCCAGCAGGCCGAGGCGCAGCGCCAGCAGGCCAGCACCCTCACTGTGCTGGATGGCGCCCGCACCCAGGAACGCGCCGCCGCTGCCAGCGCAGTGCTCGGCGCACAAGCCGCACGCGACGAAGCAGCCGATCGATTGGCGCAGGCGCAGGCCCTGCTGGCAAACGGTTTTGTGTCGCGGCGGGAACTCGCCTTGCGGCAAAACATGCTGGCCATCGCCGATGCCGCGCTGGCCACGGCCCAGGCCCAGGCATCCTTGCTGGTTGAAGGCCCCCGCGCATCGGACCGCAGTGCCGCCTTGGCAGCGGCCGATGCCGCTCAGGCCGCCGCAGCCGCAGCCAGCGCGCAGGCGCGGCAGTGCAGCCTGTTCAGCCCGGTTGCCGGCGACGTGCTGCAGATACTGCGGCGCGAAGGCGAATTCTCTGGTGCCAGCCAAGGCACGGTGCTGATCATCGTGGGTGACATGGCGAGGCGTGTGGTGCGCGCCGAAATCAGCGATCGCGATGCAGCGCTGGTGCACATCGGCCAGCGCGTGGACGTCTGGATCGAAGGCCAGCCTCAGCGCTGGGCCGGTCATATCGCCAGCCTGGCCCAGGTGATGGGCCGGCGCAGCGCCCGCTCGCTCGATCCAACCGACCGGTTCGACCGCGATGTGCGCGAAGCCTTCGTGGAATTCGACGGTGCGATGCCGCCTGCATTGGTGGGGCTGCGCGTGATGGTGGGGGCAAAGCCATGAGCGTTCCGCCAATAGCCCAACCCCTGCTGACAGCGAACGCTGGCGCAACCGCATCCATCCCGCAATGCGACCGTGCACTGATCCTGGATGGCGTGGCGCACAGCATGGCCGAAGCCGGCGCCGTGCGGCCAGTGCTGGCACCGCTTTCCCAGCGGTTTTCGCCAGGGAAATTCCATGTTGTTGGCGGCCCGTCGGGCGCGGGCAAGACCACGTTGCTGTCCATCCTCTCGCTCAGTGTCCGTCCCACCCAGGGCCTGGTGCGCTGGGGTTCGAAGGATCTGACCAACCTTGCGCCTGTGGATCAGTCGCGCTGGCGGCGGCAGCATCTCGGCCTGATCTTTCAGACCAGTCGGCTGGTCAGCGTGATGACCGTGGCCGAGCATATCAAGCTGGCGGCTGCCATCCGTGGCCAGACCGCAGCCGTGGCGGAGGGGCTGGCGCTGCTCACCGCCTTGGGCCTGGCAGAGCGGCTTGGCCAGTTGCCGGCGCAATTGTCAGGCGGCGAAAAGCAGCGTGTGGCGCTGGCGCAGGCCTTATGTGCGCGGCCGGCCATTCTGCTTGCCGACGAGCCCACGGCCGCGCTCGACCGATCCAACGCCGCGCGCGTCGCCGAAACGCTGCACAGGTTTGCCCACGAACGCGGCGCCATCGTGATCTGTGTCAGCCACGACGCCGTGGTGATGGATGCCGCCGACGACCTGTTGATCCTCGAAAAAGCATGAAGGAGAGCAATGATGTATCTGGAACCAGCCGATCGGCTTCTTGATCAGACGTTGGCCAGTCTGAAGGGCGGCGCGTCATTGGAGGAGCAGCTTGCGGTCCTTTCCGCTATGGACGCTGCTCTTCTGATGGCCCGCAGCTATATGCAGCCGCCGAAGTGGCGAGACTTCTGCGCGCGGGCGCAACGTCATCCATTGATCGAAATCTTCAAGCAGGACCCCTTCGTGTCGAGGGTGGTTGAAAAGCCACGCGGCTATCCCGGTGACGCAACCATGATCGATCTGATTTATGGCACCGGTTCGACATCTGAGCGATTGCGCGACACCACGGCGCTGGGTCGCAAGGTCTACAATGCGACGACCAGCACATTTGCGGCGCAAGCCGTGCGCGAACGCCTCGGTGTCCTTGCCAAGCTGGTCGATGATGCTGCTGCGCGCGTTGCGGAACCCGCGATCTTTGCGGTCGCTGCAGGCCATTTGCGGGAGGCCGATCTCAGCACGGCGTTCGCCAGCGGCACCGTCGGTCGCTGGGTGGCGCTGGATCAGGATGAAGAAAGCATTGCCGAGATCAAATACAACTATGGCGGCAGGATTGAAACAATTTCATCGTCGATCAGTGCCATTCTGAAAGGCCAGATCGCTGACAGCAATTTCGACCTCATCTATGCCGCCGGCCTTTATGACTATCTGCCCACCAGAATGGCCTGCCGATTGACCCAGAAATTGGCAACCATGCTGCGACCCGGCGGGACGCTGATGTTCGCAAATTTCGCCAGCGACGTCTGGAATGCAGGCTTCATGGAAGCCGTCATGGATTGGCATCTGATCCTGCGGAGCCAGGCCGAAATGTGCGAAATCGCCGCTAGCGTCGCCGAAGTGGGCAATGGCTTCAGTGCCACCCACTGGTCCGGTATCGGCGGCGCCATTCATTACTGCGAGATCAAACGCCAGTGAAGCTGAGGCCGACTTCGCGCAGGCTGACTTCAGGGCCTGACGCTGGAGAATTCACGGCCGAGATCGTTTCACATTTTTGATGAGTTCTGACATATTCTTTTGGGAATATGGTGCGACAGTTGGGGGTGCCATGCCTATATCCGAACGAAGCTTCATTCTTTTCTCCGAAGATGGCGTTGCTGACGCCGGCCAGGAGGAAAAGCTCGCAAGGCTCGAAGCACGTCTCGCACAGCCTGGCGCCAAGTTGCTCATCCATCTCCATGGCGGCCTCGTGGATGAGAAGTCAGGTACCGCCGATGCGATCAGGCTGTCAGGAATCGGCCCCAACAGCTGGCAGCTTGGCGACGACTGGACGCAGGTCTATGTCGTCTGGAGAACGGGGCCGTTCGAGACGATCCGCGCGAATTGGACCGATCTTGCCCATGACGATGGCTTCTACCAGATCGTCCTCACAAAGCTGATCCGCTTCATCGCCCGCAGCCTTGGCTTCCTGGCAGCAGAGGGTGCCCGTTCAGAGAGCGAGGCCTTCGATCTCTCCGAAGTCGAAATCCGTAAGCGCATTCAGGGCCAAGGCACGGAAACCCAGCGTCGCGATCCGTTCGGCGAGGTCGAACAACACCTCCGGGCCGAGAAGCAAGGCGTTGCTCGAGCCGCCTTGATCGATCCGCGTTCGGACGCTGATCTCGCCCGCGACTTCGAAATCGAACTTGCGGCTGACCGCGAGTTCCAGAGGGTCGTCGCCGAGATCGACAATGCGGCAAACGACGGCCTTCCCGGCCGATTGAGCCTTGCACCGGGGGACTCCGAGCGAGGGCTCAGGATGCTGCGGCGCATGTCGCCCAAGATCAGGGCTGAGATCGGCCCGGTGGACAGCATGGAAAAACGCTTGGCACGGGGTCCTGTCTCGGTCGGGATCTTCCTCGTCAAACATGCCGGCTCGGTTGCCTGGCGTTGCATCAAGAGGTTTCGAGCCCAGCGCGACCATGGGTTCCATGCCACGATCGTCGAGGAGTTGTGCCGGGAAATTTACGTTGATTTCGTGGGCGCAAAGGTCTGGGGCATGATGGTAAAGGATGCTGCAGACCATTTCAGGAAAGGACGGCTAGGGGAAGCGCTGCTCTTGATGCTTGGGCGAGTGCCACCCCCGGATCGGATCATCTTGTCCGGCCACAGCGCTGGATCGATCTGGGCGTCCCGCATGCTGCTGCGCATGCAGGCAATGCAGCTCGACCGGCAGGTGAAGCTTCTCCTCCTCGCTCCGGCTGTTCGACAAGATCTCTTCGCGGAAGTGATCAAGACTGCGGGTGCACGGATAGAGGCGTGTCATATGTTCACCATGACCGATGAGCTGGAGCGCAGGGATGCGGTCCTGGGGCATGACAAGGGCTATATCTATCCCAGTTCGCTGCTCTATTGCATTTCGGGCCTGTTTGAGAAGCAAGGGGGGAAGGCTTATGTCGATGCTCCCCTTTTGGGCATGCGGCGCTTTGCCGACGCGGATTGGCTTGAACCGGCTGAAACGTCGAACGAGCAAACCATTTCCGCCTTTTTCAAGACGATGCCCAACAGCTTGGTGACCTCACCCACGCCGGGCGTTTGCGAGGCGGATTGCCATGGCTGTTTCGACGACGATCCCACGACGCTCGCCAGCGCTGTCGCGAACTTCTGACCGACGTGGACACTGCATGCCAAACGGGGCGCTCATCATCGGGATCAACCAGTACAACAAGGCGACCACTGGCCAGGATCCGATGAATGTGACCCTGCTCCGGCACTCTATCCGGCCAGAACGAGAGATCTGGCGCTTCATCGGCCGGGGTTGTCTGGTGGCAGGTCATCGAGCAGACGGACAAAGGAAGCGGAGCAGGCTTTCGGACGAGCAGATCATCGCGATCATGAAGGAGCAGGAGGCAGGCACGGCGACAGCCGAGGTCTGCCGGCGGCACGGGATCAGCGGTGCGACGTTCTATAAATGGAAGGCCAAGTACGGCGGCCTGGAGGTGTCCGAGGCCAAGCGGCTGCGGTCGTTGGAGGATGAGAACGCCAAGCTGAAGAAGCTGCTGACGGAGGCGATGCTGGACATCGCGGTGTTGAAAGACATCTCGTTAAAAAAAATGGTGACGCCCGACGCGAAGTGGAATGCGGTCGCCCAGCCGGCCCGGCAAGCCTACGGACAATGCAGTCCTTGAATCTTTCAACGGGCGGCTCCGGGACGAATGCCTGAACACGCATTGGTTCTTGTCTCTGGACGACGCCCGGGCCAAACTCGATGCGTGGCGATGGGACTTCAACGAGACCCGGCCTCACACATCACTGGGGTTCATGACACCGGCCGAATTTGCTTCATCGGCCGGGGTTACAGCCAGCAGCATCTGACTCGGTTGGCACGGCTGGGCTATCTGGCGCCCGACATCATCACTGCCATCGTCGAGGGTCGGCAGCCGCCGTCGCTCACTGGTCGCAGTCTGCTGCGGTGTGCGAACCTGCCCATCGAGTGGGCCGAGCAGCGCAGGTTGCTAGGGTTCGTATAAACCCAACGTAGCCGCCAAGCCCGCATCACATCTGCATCGCATCTGAGGACAGCAAAACCGGGGGTCAGAGAAATCTGACTCCCGTTGCCGTTCTGCCGGTGGCCAAATGGGTCTCTTGTCCTCGTGTCAGAACACCAGGCCCCGCAAGCCGCTGAAAAGCCGCCGAATATCCCACGACATCCCGATTAATCCCGCAAAATCCCGGGTCGGAGGAGTGGGTGGTGCGCCCAGCAGGACTCGAACCTGCGACCCCGAGCTTAGAAGGCACGTGCTCTATCCGGCTGAGCTATGGGCGCGTTGGGTGTGCAATGCCTGCTGGCATCGCGGAAATCCAGCCTTATGCGTCGTCCAGATCCTGGTAGGGGATCACGTCATTGTCGGTGGCGATCCACAGATTGGCCTGCACGGCCTCGCTTTGGGCCGCGGCAACGGCGAGGGCTTCGGCCAGCGGGCCGTAAAACAGCGTTTCGGCCAC
>JAIXQY010000109.1 GCA_027485485.1 Sphingomonadales bacterium
CCGCGCGATATTTCCAGCCCCAATTGGAACACCGGGTTGAACAACGGGGTTTCGGCGGTGCGGGCGTGGAGTTCACCCAGGCGCTGGCGATAGGTTTCGATCATGGCCGCATCCTTGCCGCGCCGCCGCCAATGGGCAAGGGCAGAATGTCGCAGTGCAGCACTGTTCCGGCGTCACCAGCCGCCGATTCGCGGCCAGGTGGCGATCAGCTCATCTCCGTCCACCACCACATAGGCGCCGTGCTGCGCCGCCGTGGCGCAGGCATGGTTGGGCAGGATGCGCAGCTGGGTGCCGATCGGGAACTGGTCCAGCGCCAGTGGGGCTTCGGGCGATCGGCTGCCGATCACGCCATGTTCCTGGTTGCATTCGCGCACGATCACATCGGCCAGCGGCTGGCCTGCCGCATCGCACACCAGGCCATAACATTGATCGATCGGCTGGCTGGCGGTGCCGCGATCGCGGGACAGAGCCATCCAGCCGGCATCGGCGATCAGCAGGCCCTTCTGCGCCTGGTGCCCGATCACCGTGGCCAGCACGCTCAGGGCAATGTCGCTGGTATCGGCGACGCCCAGCCCGGCCATCACCAGATCGAAGAAGATATAAACCCCGGCGCGCACTTCGGTCACACCGGCCAGATCGGCCGTGGCCAGCGCGGTGGGGGTGGAGCCGATCGACACGGCATCGCAGGAAATGCCAGCGGCGCGGATGCGGTTGGCGGCGTGCACGGCCCGGCTGGCTTCGTTCTGCGCAGCCGCAGCGCGAGCGGCGGCGCTGCTGCTGCCATAGGAGCCGCCGGCATGGGTCATCACGCCCACCAGCTGCAAGGCCGGTTCGGCAGCAATGAACGCCGCCAGCGGGATCAGCTCCGCCGCATCGGGCTGGATGCCGGCGCGGTGGCCATCCACATCAATCTCGATCATCAGCGGCAGCACCAGCTGCTGAAGCCGGGCAGCCGCCGCGATGGCCTGGGCTTGCGCGGCATCATCCACCACCAGCGTGAGCCGCGCGCCGGCGCGCAGCAACTGGGCAGCCCGCGCGATCTTGGCCGGCACAATGCCAACCGCATAGAGGATGTCGTCGGCGCCATGGGCAAAGAAATGTTCGGCTTCGGCCAGGGTGGACACGGTGATGCCCCGCGTGTTGCCGCCGGCGCGCACCTTCTGCCAGACGTCCACCGATTTGTGGGTCTTCACATGCGGCCGCAGCATCACGCCGCGGCTGCCCACGGCCTCGGCCATCCGGGCGATGTTGCGGCGCAGCTTGGCGCGGTCCAGCACCAGCGCCGGGGTCTGCACATCGGCCAGGCTAATCACAGTGCGGCAATCCCGTCGATTTCGACCAGCAGGCCATGGTGCAGTTCCGGCACCGGAATCACGGCGCGGGCCGGGCGGTGATGGCCCAGCTGCGCCGCGTAAACCGCATCAAATGCCGGCCAGTGCGCGATATCGACGATATAGACATTCACCTTCAGGAGGCGTTCCGGCCCCGACCCGGCCGCTGCCAGCGCGGCCAGCAGATTGTTGATGGCGCACCGGGCCTGATCAGCGAAGGGCGCGCCAGTGAGCCGCACGCCCTGCGGATCGATCGGCAACTGGCCCGAAATGAACACCAGGCCGGCGCCGGTGGCGGCATGGGAATAATGGCCGCCGGGCGGAGCATTTGCCGGCACATCGATTTCCGCCATCGCGTTCCCCTCGTTCCTGTCTGGCCTCGATGATCTTCATATGCTCGCAACCGGCCACCATCCACAACACTTGTGGTGACGCGCCGCGTCGCTAAACTGCGGAGCGAGAGGGAAACGCGTGCAGACCAAGGAGTTGCGCCTCGCACTGGTGTGTTACGGCGGGGTCAGCCTGGCGGTCTATATGCACGGCCTCACCAAGGAGGTGTGGAAGCTGGCCCGCGCCTCCATGCGGCGGCACGACACCAGCGGCAGCCTGCCGCCGGCCCGCGACACCGAAATTGTCTATCAGGCCCTGCTCGATGCCATCCCCGGCCTTGATCTGCGGGTGATGTGTGACATCGTTGCCGGCGCTTCGGCCGGCGGCATCAACGGCGTGCTGCTGGCCCGCGCGCTGGTGGAGGGCCATGATCTCGACGCCATCCGCAGCCTGTGGCTGGATGGGGCCGATTCCGACGCGCTGCTCGATCCGGCGGCGGCGTCGCGGCCGCTGTCGAAGCTGTGGGCGATCCCGCTGGTGTGGTGGGTTCGCCGGCGCGGCCTAGCCGATGAAGACAAGGATGAGGTGGCCGCCCATAGCGAGGTGAAGCGCAAACTGTCGCGCTTCATGCGCAGCCGCTGGTTCAAGCCGCCCTTTTCCGGCGCGGCCTTTTCCCGCCTGCTGGCCGATGCCTTTGCCGCCATGGCCGCGGGGGAGCGCACGCCGCCGCTGCTGCCGCGCCAGCACCCGTTCGATCTGTTTGTCACCGTCACCGATTATCATGGCACCCCCACCGCGCTGCGGTTGAACAGTCCGCCGATGGTGGTCGAGCCTGAGCATCGGCTGGTGATCGACTTTGGTTGCCCAGGCGATGGCGAGGCGCGCCATCTGGGCGATGATCCGGCGCTGGTGCTGGCGGCGCGGGCCACCGCCAGCTTCCCCGGTGCCTTTCCGCCGGCCCGCGCCAGTGAGGTGGACGCCGTGTTCGCCCGGCGCGGGCAGGCCTGGCCGGGCCGCGACAGCTTTCTCGATCGTATCCTCCCCGGCCGCGCCGATCCGGCCAGTGTGGACCTGATCGATGGCGCCGTGCTCGACAACCGGCCCTTCGGCCCGGCACTGGCGGCGCTGGGCCGGCGCCCGGCGCATCGCGAGGTGGACCGGCGGCTGGTCTATCTCGATCCCAAGCCCGGCATGCATGATGCCAATCCGGTGCCCGGCAGCGAACCCGGCTTTTTCGCCACCATACTGCGCAGCCTGGCCGATATTCCGCGCCAACAGCCGATCCGCGACAGCCTGGCCGCGATCGAAGCGCTGTCGGGCCGGGCGCGGCGCTTGCGCCATATCGTGGTTGGCATGATCCCGCAGGTCGATGCCGCCATCGATGCCGCCATCGGCTACCGGTTGCTGCTGCTGTCCCCCACCATCGAACGCCTCGCCGATTGGCGCAGCCGGATGAACAGTGCGGCCGCCGCCCAGGCCGGCTTTGCCTTCGGCGCCTATGGCCGGTTGAAGTTCGCCCTGGTAACCGAGCGGCTGGCGGCCGAGATTGCCCGCATCGGCGGGCACGACCCCGAGACGCTGCGCACCGCCCTGTGGCAGCAGCTGAACGCCGCCAATACCAACACGCCCGAACAGGCGTTGGCCAAGGGCGGGGCAGGCAGCGAATTCGTGCTGTTCCTGCGCTGCCACGATCTGGATTTCCGCATCCGCCGGCTGCGCTTCATGATCCGCCGGGTGAATGCCGCCATGGCCGGCACCGATGAGACGACAAGCGCTGCCCTGGGCCGCATCAAGTCCGGGCTGCACGGAATCCTGGCTCCGCACCTCACTGCCAGGGCCCGCGCCGCCGCCGATCCCGCTGTGCAGGCCGCCTGTGCCGGGACCGATCTGGCTGCGGCCGTGGCGGCGATGGAGGCCGGGCTGGGCCTGAAGGCGCTGGACAGCCAGAGTGATGCGGCGCTGGTGGCGCTGCTGGCCGAAAAGCTCACCCGCCGGCTGCGCCGCGATCTCCTGTCGGCCTATCTGGGCTTTCCTTTCTTCGATATCGCCATCCTGCCGCTGATCGCCGATGGCGGGCTGGATGAGTTGGACGAGATCAAGGTTGACCGCATCAGCCCCGAGGATTGCACTGCCCTTGGCACCGCCGGCGGCCAGCGGCTGAAGGGCGCGCTGTTCAATGCCTTTGGCGCCTTTTTCAGCCGCGCCTATCGTGAGCATGACTATCTGTGGGGCCGCCTGCACGGAGCGGAGCGGTTGATCGATCTGGTCATCTCCAGCCTGCCCGAACCGATGCAGCCCACAGCCACCGATCTGGCCGGCATCCGCGCCCAGGCCTTTGCGGCCATCATCGCCGCCGAGCGCCCGCACTTGCGCCAGATCGACGATGTGTTCGCCGCACTGGACGCGGCCCTCACTGTGCCAGCTGCGCCTTCGGCCGGGGGCGATACTGCCGCAGATAATGGATGATGATCATGATGCCGATCACGCTGGGAATGGCCCACACCGCCGGGTTGAAGGCATGGGCCGGCACCAGCTCGATCAGGCCGACCGACAGGAACGCCGTGTAAGCCGCGATGCCGGTCGCCACCATCGCCTTGAAATGTTCGGGGATATAGGCGCGGGGGGACGCCGGGGTGCCGAAGATATAGCGGAAATAGGTGATGCTGGTGCCAAACCCCAGCAGCGACACCATCACCATCAGCACCGGCTCCATCACCGGGCCGTTGCGGTTCAGCAGATACAGCCCATGCGCCAGGCACACGCCCGCCGCCGCCATGGTGCCGCCCTGCAACGCCAGCATCGACCAGTGCCGGTTGCCGGGATGATTGCGCCGGTTGGTCACCATCACCAGGCCATAGCGCGTCATCGAGATGGCCAGCAGCCCCAGATAGACCATCATGGTGCCGAACATGCCGCGATAGAGCACCTCGTCGGTCAACTGCGGATGCATGGCCAGCGGCCAGATCAGCGACAGCCCGCCCATGCCCAATGCCTGCGAGGCCGCGGTGTAGATCGAGGCCGAAAACACGAACCCCCACCAGCGGTGCGCCGGCCCGCCCTTCTTCGTCAGCACCGCCCCCCAGAAACTGGTGAGCGCCACCACGCCGGCGCCGATGTGAATGGCAAGGATGAGGTTGAACAGCCAGGGCATGATCAGATGGTTCGCTGTCTTGCGGTTGTTGGGAATTCCATGGCCACATCGGCGGCCCGAGGGCAAGGGGATCGGCAGTTCCGGTCTCAATCGTCTCCGGCCGCTAGGTTCCGCAGCTCCGCTCGCAGTTTTGCCACATTTGACGATTCTGGCGGGGTCCGACGTTGCGAAGCCTCGATTTTCCGCCGTTCCGCCCGCTTGAGGTGGAAAAACCGCAAGCGCACATCGGCCGGCCGCCGCCGCACCGCCGGCGCGATGCTGCCGTGCAGGGCCAGATGCGCCGGAAAGCGCTGCTGGCGCCCGGGCGTCCAGCCATTGTGTAGATGGCGCAGAATTGCTGGATTGCTGCTCATGGGAACCAGTGTAATCCATTGGCGGGGTTGTAGGACAGAAGGGAAGCAGGAGACGTTGGAGCTTCCGGCGGCCAGGGTCGCAGACCTGGACCCGCTGGCTTTTTGGACCGATGATTGCGCAAGGCTTGGCAGGATTTGGCCAAAGCAGTTCGATATCCTGAACCCGGAACGTCCGCTAAACGCCAGGAGTTCCAATTTGTTTCCGATAGTGGAGAATCAAATCCGTCAGATCGGTCTTTCGGATAACTTCGGCTTGGTGAATCACGAGGCTCTCATTGTAAGTATAAAGTGGAAGATCAACGCTGACGATTTTTCCGCAGACTGAGACTTCCACCCCTACATCACGGCCATAGTAAGCCGAAAATATTTCATCGATTTTTCGCGAGAATTCCGGATTCTCTTCGGCATCGAAACCGATTGGTTTTTTCCTGTCTTTCTTGAAGAAAAGGAACGTCTCTTCAGGGGTTCGATACAAATATACGTCATAATTTTTGAAACCCGGATCACACTCGCGCTGCGTTGAACAAGACGCCGCGAGGAGGAGAACAGCAAAGCAGGCAATTGCAGTGCGTGTTACCATCGATCACCAGGGCGCCATGAAGCATGGCCTTGCCAAATGTCGGGCGAGTGCAGCGATTTCTGATGCTAGCATGAAGCCTGTCGTACGCACGCGATTGAGGATGCAGGGAGCGGGGCCTCGGATCAAGTCCGGGGCGACGAGGTATCTTGAGTGTGTGGGTTGCACGGAAGCAAATGGGTGCAGGGCTCAGCCCTGCCCGCCGGAGGCGCTTCTTGCGGCTCTGAGGCGGAAGGCCCGCATCCGTAATGTCGGCGATATCGGCGGCGGCGGAACGCGTGCATGCTGCCCGCCATGACTGCCCTCACCCTTGGCTTGCGCTATTTCGCCGGCGTGTTTGCCATCGCCTTTGCGCTGGGCACGGTTCGCACCGTTTGGGTGGAGCCGGTGCTGGGCAAGCTGGCGGCGGTCGCCATCGAAGGGCCGATCATCCTGACCGTGAGCTGGTGGTGGGGCAGCCGTCTGCTCGCCCGCCAGCCGCTCGGGCTGGCCGGGCGGGCGGTGATGGGCGGTTCGGCGTTTGTGTGGCTGATGCTGGCCGAACTGGGGCTGGGACAAGCGCTGGGGCAGGCGCCGCAGGCGTGGGCAGCGTCGCTGGTCACGCCGGCTGGCCTGTTGGGCCTGGCCGGGCAATTGGGCTTTGCCGCGCTGCCGCTCATGATAAAGGCCGAACGCCCCTAATGCTGCCTTGCAACATCGCGGGCCTCATGCTAGCCGCGCCGTCAAATGAGCCTTGGGCACACGGTGGACCTGCTCCCCCGCGCCCTATTGTCATATCCGCACCAAAACGGGGCCCAAGCCTTGGACGCACAGATATCATCCAGCGTGGCCACCGGACTTTCCGGTCGTTATGCCCGTGCCCTGTTCGAACTGGCGCTGGGCAGCAAGGCGATTGCCGCCGTTGAAGCCAGCCTGGCAACGCTCACCGAAGCCTTGGCCGAATCGGCTGATCTGAAAACCCTGATGTCCAGCCCGCTGGTCGGGCGCGGCGCTGCTGGCGCGGCCGTGGCCGGCGTGGCGGATGGCCTGGGCATTGATGGCCTGACGAAGAATTTCCTCGGCGTGCTCGCGGCCAATCGCCGCCTGGCCCTGCTGCCGGCGGTGATCCGCGATTTCGCTGCCCTGAATGCCGCCCGCAAGGGCGAAGTGACCGCCGATGTGACCGCCGCCCACAAGCTGAGCGCGGCGCAGCAGAAGGCCCTGGCCACCAAGCTGAAGGCCGGTATCGGCCGCGATGTTGCGCTGAATGTGACTGTCGATCCGTCCATCTTGGGCGGGCTGATGGTGCGTGTTGGCAGCCGCCTGATTGATTCGTCATTGAAGACCCGGCTCGAGAATCTCGGCCAGGCACTCAAAGCTTAAAAGAGGACCACCCAGATGGACATCAATGCCGCTGAAATCTCGCGGATCATCAAGGACCAGATCGCCAATTTCGGCACCGAAGCCCAGGTTTCGGAAGTCGGCCAGGTGCTGAGCGTTGGTGACGGTATCGCCCGCGTGCACGGCCTCGACAATGTGCAGGCCGGTGAAATGGTGGAATTTCCGGGTGGCATCAAGGGCATGGCCCTGAACCTGGAAAGCGACAATGTCGGCATCGTGATCTTCGGCAGCGACAGCGCCATCAAGGAAGGCGACACCGTCAAGCGCACCGGCACCATCGTCGACGTGCCGGTGGGCAAGGGCCTGCTCGGCCGCGTGGTCGATGGCCTCGGCAACCCGATCGACGGCAAGGGCCCGCTCACCGATGTGACCCGCATGCGCGTTGAAGTGAAGGCGCCGGGCATCATCCCGCGCAAGTCTGTCCACGAACCGATGCAGACCGGCCTGAAGGCGCTCGACGCGCTGGTGCCGGTTGGCCGTGGCCAGCGCGAACTGATCATCGGTGACCGTCAGACCGGCAAGACCGCTGTCGCCATCGACACCTTCATCAACCAGAAGGGCGTGAACGCCGGCACCGACGAGAGCAAGAAGCTCTATTGCATCTATGTCGCCGTCGGCCAGAAGCGTTCGACCGTGGCGCAGATCGTGCGCGCGCTGGAAGAAAATGGCGCGATGGAATATTCGATCGTGGTCGCCGCCACCGCCTCGGAACCGGCCCCGCTGCAGTTCCTTGCGCCCTACACCGGCTGCACCATGGGCGAGTTTTTCCGCGACAACGGCATGCACGCCGTGATCGTCTATGACGATCTGTCCAAGCAGGCCGTGGCCTATCGCCAGATGTCGCTGCTGCTGCGCCGCCCGCCGGGCCGCGAAGCCTATCCGGGTGACGTGTTCTATCTGCACAGCCGCCTGCTGGA
>JAIXQY010000235.1 GCA_027485485.1 Sphingomonadales bacterium
CAATCCGGCGTCAACAGCCTGCCGGTGCAACTGGGTGAGCGCAACGCCGCCGAAGTCGCCTGCTGGACGATGGCCCTGCCACAGGTGGTGGTGATCATCCTGCTCGCCCGCTGGGGCCTTCACTGGCCGTCGGCGATGGTGGCCTTTTCGCTGGCCATGCAGGTGGTGTTGATGCAGCGCGTGCTCGCCGCGCCGGCCGCCAACGCGCCCTTCTACAACGCCACCGGCACCACGCTCTATGTGCTGGGCATGCTCACCGCCGCCTTTGGCCTGTCGGTGATCGTGTGAACCAGCCGCAGTTTCTCAGCTGGGCCGGCATCGCCCGGCTGGGTTTGGTGCAAAGCGCGCTGGGCGCCATCGTCATGCTGGCCTCCAGTCTGCTCAACCGCATCATGGTGGTGGAATATGCCACCGCTGCTGCCTTGCCGGCCGGGCTGGTGGCCTTTCATTATGGCGTGCAGCTTTCCCGCCCGAAATGGGGCCATGGCAGCGATGCCGGCTGGCGGCGCACGCCGTGGATCATCGGTGGCATGGCCGTGCTGGGCGGCGGCGGCCTGCTGGCCACCTATGCCACCACCCAGCTGGCCGGCCCGTTCTGGCCGGTGCTGGCGGCGCTTGTGCTGGCCTATGCCATGATCGGCATCGGCGTTGGCGCATCGGGCACGTCGTTGCTGGCGCTGCTTGCCAGCCGCACGGTGGAAAGCCGCCGGCCGGCCGCGGCCAGCCTCACCTGGATCATGATGATTGCCGGCATCGTGATTTCGGCTGTCACGGCAGGCCAACTGCTCGATCCCTTCTCGCCGCAGCGGCTGCTGCTGGTGGCGGCCGGGGTGGTGACTGTGGCCTTTGTGGTCGCTTGCCTGGCGGTGTGGGGCGTGGAAACCGCGCCGGCTGCCATCGAACAGCGGGACAGCGCGCCCTTTGGCCAGGCCCTGCGCGGCATCTGGGCCGATCCGCTCACCCGCCTGTTCAGCTTTTTCGTGTTCTTCTCCATGCTGGCCTATTCCATGCAGGATCTGATCCTGGAACCCTTTGCCGGGCTGGTGTTCCGCATGACGCCGGGCCAATCGACCAGCCTGTCCGGCGCACAGAATGGCGGCGTGCTGGCGGGCATGATCCTGGTGGGCGTGGGCGGCCATGCCTTTGGCGGCAAGGCGGGGCTCAAGCTCAAGCGCTGGATCGTCGCCGGCTGTTTCGCGTCGGCCCTGGCGCTGGCAGCGCTGGCGATGGCGGCGCAGGCCGGGCCGGGCTGGCCGCTCAGCCTGAATGTGGTGGTGCTGGGCTTTGCCAACGGCATGTTTGCCGTGGCCGCGATCGGTTCGATGCTGGAACTGGCCGGGCGCGGTGGTGCGGGCCATGAAGGCATCCGCATGGGCCTGTGGGGTGCATCCCAGGCAGCGGCCTTCGGCATCGGCGGCTTTGTCGGCGCGCTGGCGGTGGACGGCTTGCGCGGCGCGCTGGCCGATACCGGCCAGGCCTTTGCGCTGGTGTTTGCCGTCGAAGCGGGCATGTTCCTGATTGCGGCGGCTATCGCCCTGAAATTGAACGATCAGATGGGACAACAGGCGGGCAGGCCTGCAACGCAGGAGGCACTGGCATGACCGAGATGTTTGACATGGTGGTGGTGGGCGGCGGGCCTTCGGGCGCAACCGCCGCCAATGATCTGGCGCTCCAGGGCTTCAAGGTGATGCTGCTCGACCGCATGGGCCGCATCAAGCCGTGTGGCGGGGCGGTGCCGCCGCGCTTGCTGAAGGATTTCGATGTGCCACTCGATCTGTTGTGCACCACCGCCAACAGCGCCCGCATGATCAGCCCGGCCGACAACAAGGTGGACATGCCGGTGGGCGAGGGCGGCTGGGTTGGCATGGTGGATCGCGACGTGTTCGATGAATGGTTGCGCAGCCGCGCCGCCAGCAACGGGGCAGACCGCCGCGACGGCAGTTTCGAGGCGCTGGAGCGCGATGCCGATGGCACCGCCGTCGTGTGTTACCGGCCCAAGGGCGCCGCCCGCGGCTCCGATCCAGTGAAGGTGCGCACGAGAATGTTGATCGGCTGCGATGGCTGCAACAGCAGTGTGGCCCGTGCTGCCCTGCCCGATGAAAAACTGCCGTTCGTTGCCGCCTATCACGAGGTGGTGGAAAGCCCGCCGGAAGGCTTCAAGGGCTTTGAAGGCAATCGCTGCGACGTGTTCTATCAGGGCAAGCACAGCCCGGATTTCTATGCCTGGGTGTTCCCGCATGGCAACAAGACCAGCATCGGCACCGGCAGCGCCGTGCAGGGCTTTGAACTGCGCAAGGCCGTGGCCAAGCTGCGCGATGAGCTGGGCATGGACGAAGCCACCTGCAAGACCGTCCGCGTCGAAGGCGCGCCCATTCCGCTGCGCCCGCGCAAGAAGTGGGACAATGGCAAGGATGTGGTGGTGGCCGGCGATGCAGCCGGCTGCGTGGCGCCGGCCAGCGGCGAAGGCATTTTCTATGCGATGACCGCCGGCCGTGAAGCCGCCAAGGCCGCCGCCGAAGCGGTGACCAGCGGCGATCCGGCCCGGCTGGCGCTGGCCCGCAAGCGCTTCCTGAAAGGCCATGGCACCGTGTTCACCGTGCTCGGCATCATGCAATGGTGGTGGTATCGCAGCGACACGATGCGCGAGAAGTTCGTGAAGCTGTGCATGGACAAGGATATCCAGGAATTGACCTGGGAAGCCTATATGAACAAGGAACTGGTGCGGCGGAAACCGCTTGCCCATGTCCGCATCTTCCTGAAAGACTCGGTGCAGCTGGTGACCGGCATCCTCACGGGGGGCGGCATCCGCGAAGGCAAAACCGCCGGCAAGCGCGCGCAGGTCTGAAGCCCGGCGCCGCCCTGGCAAAAGGGGAGGCATGATGGCGCGTTTGTCGGAAAAAGCCTGGGTGTTGCCCGCTGTGATTGCAGCGGTGGCGGCCAGCTTCACCGCGGCCGTTGGCGCCACCATCACCGATATCGGCCCCTGGTATCAGGCGCTGAAACAGCCGGAGTGGGCCCCGCCGATCTGGCTGTTTGGCCCGGCGTGGACCATCATTTTCGCGCTGTGCACATTTTCCGGCACAACCGCCTGGCTGTCGGCGCGCAGCACCGGGGCGTTTGAAGCCATCATCGGCCTGTTTGCCCTGAACGGCTTCCTCAACCTGTTGTGGAGCTTCCTGTTCTTCCGCCTCCACCGGCCCGATTATGCCGCGCTGGAAGTGGGCATATTGTGGAGCAGCATTGCCGCGCTGATCGTCGTGCTGTGGCGCATCTCGCGCCCGGCGTCGCTGCTGTTGCTGCCCTATTGGGCCTGGGTCAGCTTTGCCGCCGTGCTCAACCGCGCCATCGTCGAGCTGAACGGGCCGTTCTGACGCGCCGGTTCAGGGCTGGGGTTCCGGCTTGCTCTGCTCGGGCTCAGGCGGTTCCAGCGGCGGCAGATCGGTGAACGAGCTGCCCGGTGCTGGCGGTTTGCCATATTCCGGCTCCCTGGCCGGCTGCTCTTCATTCTTGGGAACGTCGCAGGCCGTCGTGATCAGGGCGGCTGCCACCAGGCTGGCGATGGGCATCAGGCGAATCATCGCAGCTCCTGTGGTTAAGGTTCGGATTTTGTTTACCATAACGTCATCTTGGCCTGCAATGCCCTGGCTTCATTCCGGCTTCAAGGCGGCCGCTGCCGCAAACGGCCCCACCGCCAGCGCCACCAGGCTGGCCGCCGCCAACAGGCGGAACGCGCCGGCCACATCACTGCCCACCCCAAAGATCAGCACCGGCAAGGCCAGCGGCAGCACGATCAGCCCGGCCAGCGCGCCGCCGCCCTTCAGGCCAGCCGTCAGGGCGGCGGCCACCACCGCCAGGCTGGCCAGCGCCGGCGTGCCCAGCAGCAGCGCCAGCCCCAGCCGCAGACCCGTCTGGGCATCCAGCCCCAGCAGCACGCCGGCCACCGGCAGCGCCGCCAGCAGCGGCACGGCAAAGCCCAGCCAATGCGCCGCAATCCGGGCGGCGCACACCAGTTCCAGCGCAATGCCGCGCGCGATCAGTTGATCGATCGTGCCATCCTCCACATCGGGGGCCAGCAATGTTTCCACCGGCAACAGGCTGGCCAGCAAGGCCGACACCCAGATGATGCCCGGCGCGATGCGCGCCAACAGCCGGGCATCCGGCCCCACCGCAAAGGGAAACAGCGCGGCGGCCAGCACGAAGAACATCACCGGCAACCACAGGGCCGGGGACCGGGCGATCATCAGCACATCGCGGCGGAACAGCGCCCAGATCATCACCCCAGCCTCAACACGGCGGCGCCGTCCAGGCCGATATCCCCGTGCACGGCGGCCACCACGATGCCGCCCGCCGCCCGGTGCGCCGCCATTGCCGTGGCCAGCAGACCGGCCGAGGCTGTGTCCAGCCCGGCCGTGGGCTCATCCAGCAGCCACAGATCGGCGCCGGCGGCGATCACCCGGGCAATCGCCGCCCGGCGCTTCTGCCCGGATGACAGCATGCGGCACGGCACATCGGCCAGCGGCGCCAGGTTCATCGCTGCCAGCGCGCCCGGCACAAGCGCCAGCCCGCCATCCAGCCGCGCCCAATGCGCCAGTTCTGCCCCCAGCGTCTGGCGCGGCTTCAACGCCACATCATGGCCGGCAAAGGCGCGGCGGCCCCCGAAGCTGACGCTGCCCGCCGCCGCCGGCAACAGCCCGGCCAACAGCCGCAACAGCGACGATTTGCCGGTGCCATTGGGCCCCACCAGCAGCAGCGCGCCGCCCGGCGCCACGCGCGCCGACAAGCCGTCAAACAGCAGTCGCCCGCCCCGCCGGCAGGCCAGATCGGTGATTTCAAGCGCTTCGCTCACACTCTCCGGCTTAAACGCCACCACCCCGCGCCGCAACTGGCGAAGCCGGGCAAATCCGGCTATGCCCGCGCCATGCCCGCCAACGATCATCCGCCACTGTCCACCAGCAGCAATCTTGCCATCAACTTTGGCCCGCTGCTGCTGTTCTTCGCGGCCAGCAAGGCCGGCAAGGCGATGTTTGAGCGCGGCGACCTGCCGGGCCTGCGCGATGCCGATATGGCCAGCGCCATGGTCGGCACCGGGGTGTTCATCATCGCCAGCCTGATCGCCGCGGCCTGGCACTGGACGAAAACCCGCCACCTGCCGCCGGCGATGATCTTCACCACGGTGATCGTCGTGCTGTTCGGCGGGCTGACGCTGTGGCTGCAGGACAAGGCGTTCATCCAGCTGAAGCCCACGATCATCTATGCCGTGTTCGCCGCCCTGTTGTTCGGCGGCCTGTTCACCGGCCGGCCCACCCTGCAACTGGTGATGGGCGAAGCGCTGCCCGGCCTGTCGCCGCGCGGCTGGCGCCTGCTCACCCGCAACTGGGCCTTGTTCTTCCTCGCCCTGCTCGCCGCCAACGAAGCGGCGCGGCGCTTCCTGTCCTATGATGACTGGCTCAGCTTCAAGGTCTGGGGCGTGACGGTGGCGATTCTGGTCTTCACCCTGGCGCAAACCCCGCTGCTGGCGAAGCACGGCGTGAAGATGGATTAGAGGGCAGGTCTAATGACCGAAAGTGGCTTTTCTGTCAGAGCCAATATCCGGCTCCTTTCAACGTCCGAAAGTGGTCGCATGGTACCTATCCAGAATAGCTACAGGCCAAATCACAATTTTTTCGGCCCCGACAATCGCGAGATGGCGATTGGAATCATCAATTTCCCCCCTGGGGTCGCGTTATACCCGGGCGAAAGCATCGATATGGAAATGACCTTTCTGCCGTGGGAAAGGCTTGAGGGCGAAATCTATCCTGGGCGGCAGTGGCGCATACAAGAGGCCATGTGGCTTGTCGGTATCGGCACCATCCTGTCGGTCGAGCGACCGTCCAAAGAATAACGATTATTCTCCCAACAGTTCATGCCGCTTCAGGGCATGGCGCAATTGGTCATAACTCAACCCCAGGGCGGTCGCGGTGCGGCGCTGGTTGTGGCGGTTGCGCTCCAGCGCGGCCTCCAGCAGCTGCTTTTCATAAGCTGCCACCGCCCCGCGCAGATCATTTACCGCCTCCACCGGCTGTGATGGGCTTGCTGCTGCAGCGGGGGCTGCTGTCGGCGGGGCCGGTGCGTCGGCGGCAACGGGAAGCGGCGCGATAGGATGCATGGGCTTTGGCCGCCACGGCGATTCGAACGGATCGATCACCAATTGCCCGATCGGTCGTTCGGCATCGCCCCAGCGATACAGGGCGCGTTCCACCACATTCTTCAGTTCGCGCACATTGCCCGGCCAGTGCCAGCTGAGCAATTGTTCCTGCACCCGCGCCGAAAACCCCGGAAAGCGCGGCCAGTTCAGTTCGGCGGCCATGCGGCGGGCGAAATGGCTGGCCAGCAGTTCGATATCTTCCGCCCGTTCGCGCAAGGGTGGCAGGGTGATCACCTCGAAACTCAGGCGGTCGAGCAGATCGGCGCGGAACCGGCCGCGCGCCACCAGGCCGGGGAGATCCTCGTTGGTGGCGCCCACCAGCCGCACATCCACCTTCACCGTCTTGTTCGACCCCAGCCGGGACAGCTCGCCATATTCCACCACGCGGAGCAGCCGCTCCTGCGCCTGGGATGACAGGGTTCCGATCTCGTCCAGAAACAGCGTGCCGCCATCGGCATCTTCGAAGCGGCCGGCGCGCGCCCGCTGCGCCCCGGTGAAGGCGCCGGTTTCATAACCGAACAATTCGGCATCGATCAGATTCTCGGGCAGCGCCGCACAGTTCAACGACACCAGGGATTGCGACCAGCGCGGCGACAGGCGGTGCAGGCGATCGGCGATCAGTTCCTTGCCGGTGCCACGCTCGCCAATCACCAGCACCGGGCGGTTCAGCGCAGCCGCCGCCGATGCCTGCTCCACCGCATCGAGGAAGCTGAACGAGGAGCCGATCATCTGTGCGGGTGCAACCATGCGATGAGTTGGTCATTTTTCCCAATATTTGGCAAGACGCCAGCCACAGAAAAAAGCGGCGAAATATTTATCCCTTGTTTTTCAGCATGTTCGTCAGCGCGGGCCAGTTGGCACGACCCATGCAATGTATCTGGCATGAGCGGCCCCCGCCGCCCACCAACTTCCAAGGAGACCTAGAATGACCATCAATTTCAGCCAGCTTGGCCGCACCATCACCGCCCTGTTCGCCGCTCTGCTGATCGGCACCACCTTTGTTGCCGCTGCCACCGGCCCTGCCATGGTGACGCCGGCTGCAAACAGCGATATCGTGGCATGACCCACGATATCGTGGCTGGGGACCTGGTTCCGGTGTTCCGCCCCTTTGCACCGGAACCAGCCCCAGCCCATGCTGCCTTTGCCAAGTTCGAATTTCTGGAGATCAAACCAATGGGCATTTTCTCACGCACCCGCGACATCGTCGCCGCCAACATGACCGACCTGCTGGATCGGGCCGAAGATCCGGCCAAGATGATCCGCATGATCATCATGGAGATGGAAGAGACGCTGGTGGAAGTGCGTGCGTCGGCTGCCCGGACGATTGCCGATCAGAAGGAAATGAAGCGCGCGATCATCAAGGCGCAGCAGGCAGTGCAGGATTGGCAGGACAAGGCGGAACTCGCCCTGTCCAAGGGCCGTGAGGATCTGGCCAAGGCCGCGCTGGTGGAAAAGAACAAGGCCAAGGCCTTCATCGAAACCACCCAGGCCGAAGTTGATCTGCTGAACGAAACCCTCGCCCTGAACGAGGCGGACATTGCCAAGCTGGAATCCAAGCTGCGCGAAGCCCGCACCCGCCAGAACGCCCTGATGAACCGCATCGAAAGCGCCACCCAGCGCTCCAAGCTGCGCGACATG
This sequence comes from Sphingomonadales bacterium, assembly GCA_027485485.1. Classification (GTDB taxonomy): domain Bacteria; phylum Pseudomonadota; class Alphaproteobacteria; order Sphingomonadales; family Sphingomonadaceae; genus Sandarakinorhabdus. The sequence continues at coordinate 7,823 of JAIXQY010000235.1, forward strand.
ATCCGCGGGCCGCGTGTGGAGGAGGCCTTCAGCCGCTTCGAGGTGCTGGAACGCCGCGCCGACATGGCCGAAGGCCGTGCCGATGCGCTGGGCCTTGCCGGCCCTTCCGGCGCCCGCAGCCTGGCCGATGAATTTGCCGCGCTGCAGGGCAATGATGAAGTCGATGCCGAACTGGCCGCCATGAAGGCGCGCATCGGCAAGACGGAAGGTTGATCCGATGAATATCACCGGCGTTTTTGCCATCGTGTTCGGCGTTGGCATCCCCTTGATCGGCCTGCCCTGGCTCATCATGCACTATGTCACCAAGTGGAAGAGCCAGACCGGCATCAGCCGCCAGGACGAAGCGCTGCTTGATGAGCTGCACGAACTTGCCCGCCGGCTGGACCAGCGCATCGACACGGTCGAACGCATCGTCGCTGCCGACAACCCCAATTGGAAAGACAATCGGATTTCCGATCTGTCTGAACAGCGCCGGCAACTGCGCTGATACCCCCGGCCCCGAAGGAGGCCAACATCATGAGCCGCCAGTTTCTCGTCAACAAATCCGAAGCCAAGATCATGGGCGTCTGCGCCGGGATCGCCAACTATATGGGCTGGGATACCACACTGGTGCGCGTCGCCTTTGTGGCGGCCGCCATCTTCGGGGTGGGATCGCCCATCCTGATCTATCTGCTGATCGGGTTCATCGCCCCGTCCACCTATTGAACCCACCATCTGCCGGGCCGGACTCGTCGCCGGCCCTGGCCAACAGGGATCACCACTATGTCTGAAAGCCGCACCCGCTTTTATCTCGACAAGCGCAACGGCAAGATCATGGGCGTTTGCGCCGGCATCGCCGATTATTTCGGCTGGGATGTCACGCTCGTCCGCATCGGTTTTGCCCTCGGTATGATCGCCGGCGGCGGCTCCACCCTGCTGGCCTATCTGGCCATCGGCTGGATCGCCAATGCCAAGCCGGGCACGCTGTATGACCAGAGCCCGGAACGGGTGGAATTCTGGCGTGATGTGCGGGTGGCGCCCAAGCGCACCCTGCGCGATGTCAACGCCCAGTTCCGCGATGCCGATCGCCGCCTGCGCGATCTGGAATTCCATGTGACCAGCGAGAGCCGCCAGCTGGCGGACGAAATCGAAAAGCTGCGCTGAGCAGGGGCTGAGGGACATGAGCGACACCCAGGTCTTCATCACCGTGCTGGTTGCCATCAGCACCGTTGGCTGGATCATCACCAGCTGGATCCGCGCCCGCCACGGCTATCCGCTGGAAGGCGAATGGGGCGGCAAGGTCACCAAGGACACCCCGGAACTGGCCCGGCAAAACCAGCTTCTGGTCCAGGAAAATGAACGGCTGAACGGCAAGGTTGACCGGCTGGAAGAGCGGCTTTCGGTGCTGGAACGCATCGCCACCGATGCCCCGGCCCGCCTGACCGCCGAAATCGAAGGATTGCGTTGATGTCCCCGCTGTTGATCCCGATCCTGGGGGTTTGGATCCCCATCGTCGCCATCCTGGCCGGCGTGTTCAACAAATGGCTGCAATTGAAGGAAAAGCAGCTGGCGTTGACCGCGACGCAGACCGCCGAACAGGCCGCCCAATATGCCGCCCGCATTTCTGTGCTGGAAGAACGGGTGGCCGTGCTGAACCGCATCGTCACCGATCGCAACGAGGGCCTGGCCGTGCAGATCGAAGCCCTGCGCGACGCCCCCAAGCAATTGACCTGAAAGGCTGAACCATGGCTGTGAACCCCGAGAATCTGGCGATCATCGCCAACCAGGCCGGCCCGCTCATCGCAACAGTCAGCGTGGCCAGTGTGATGGGCTGGGTGATCACCACCTGGCTGAAGATCAAGAATGGCTATCCGCTGGAAAGCAGCTGGGGCAAGCCGCTCCATCCCAATGGCGGCGGCGAGGCGATGGAGCGCATCCGCTTGCTGAGCCAGGAGAACGCCCAGCTGCGCGCCGAGCTGGGCAGCATCAAGGATCGCATGGCCGTGCTGGAACGCATCGCCACCGATCAGCCCAGCCGGCTGGCTGCCGAAATCGACGCACTGGGCACCAAACAGTTGAACTGAAATCCGCCGGCCCGCCCCCGGCCGGTGATGGGAGGGAATGACAATGAATCCTGCTGAAATGGTGGTGATGATCGTGCTGATCGTCACTATTGGCCGGGTGCTGTCTGGCCGCATGGGCGGCCGCGAGCAACGCCGCCTGGACAAGCTGAAGCAATTGGCCGGCAGCCGCGACGATGGCGACGAAAACCAGCGCCTGAACGCCGAAGTGGCCCGCCTGAATGATCGCATCCGCGTGCTGGAACGCCTGGCCACCGATCCGGCCAAACGGCTTTCCGACGAAATCGAATCCCTGAAAGACAAGTGAACAGGAAAGGAGACTGACATGCCCCCATCAGTGCCTCCCGCCGAAAGCCTGATGATCCTCTCGTCCGCCTCGTTGATCGGGCTGGCGATGATCGGCAGCCTGGCCGCCTGGGCCTGGGCTGGCTGGCTGAAGCTGAAGATCCGCGAGATTGATGCCCGGCCCGCGCTCAGCACCGATCTGCCGGCCATCGGCCAGCGCATCGATCTGGCCGACCTGAAGGAACGCATCCGCAAGCTGGAAGCCATCGCCGCTGGCGTTGATCTTTGAGCTGATCTTTGACTTGACCGCAGCCCTGCAAGCCCGCCAAGGGCTGCGGTCATGGCCATCACCACTTTTGCTGATGTCGAGGCCGAGTTCGAGGCCTTCGACGATTGGGACGACAGATACCGCCTGATCATCGCGCTGGGCGCTGCCCTGCCGGCGATGGATCAAGCCCTGAAGACCGACGCCAACAAGGTGCGCGGCTGTGCCAGCCAGGTGTGGCTGCACCCAACCCGCGCTGGCGATGTGCTGCATTTCGCGGCTGACAGCGATGCCGCCATCGTCAAGGGCCTGGTGGCGCTGGTGCTGATGCTCGCCGATGGCCAGGCGGCGGCCGCCATCGACGGTGCTGCGATTCTGGCGCGGCTGAACGGGCTGGGCCTGTCCAAGCATCTGTCCTCCAACCGCACGCAGGGGCTGGCATCGATGATCGCCCGCATCGACGCGCTGGCGAAGGATGCAGCGGGGGAACGTGCATGACCAGCTTTGCCGAACAGGTTGCCCAGTTCATGGGGCCGTTCGTCGGCCGCGTGCCGCACAACAAGCAATTGGGCCTGCGCTTCATCGCCGCCGCAGACCGCTGGGTTGAGCTGCAACTGCCGTTCAAGCCCGAATTCCTCGTCGATCCCGATCATGGCGTCTGGGCATCGGGCCCGATCATCACCCTGATGGACACGTGCGTGGGCATGGCCTCCATGCTGGCCCGCGGCGCGTTCGAGCCCCATGCCACGCTCGATCTGCGCACCGATTATGTCCGCAGCCCGAAAGCCCAGGCCACGGTGACGGCGCGCGGCGAATGTTACCGGATGACGCGCCAGATCGCCTTCGTGCGCGGCCTGGCCCATGATGGCGATCCGGCCGATCCCATCGCGCATGTCGCCGGCACCTTCATGTTCTCTGCCTCCAAACTGGCGGGGGGCTGGCAATGACCAATCCCGCGCTCGCCACCCTGCTGCGGGATGCATCAGGCCGGCTCGATCTTCTGCCCTATGCCGCCATGCTGGATCTGTCGTTCGAGCGGGTGGACGGCGAATTGCAGCTGGTGATGCCCTTTGCCGATACGCTGATCGGTTCGCCCGGCCGGCTGCACGGCGGCGCCATTTCCGGCCTGCTCGAACTGGCCGGCCTGCTCACCGTGATTGCCGCCCAGCCGGAGGGGGAGGCCCTGCCGCGCGTGCGGCCGGTCACCGTCACGGTGGATTTCATGCGCGAAGGCGCGCCGGTGGAAACCCGCGCCGCTGCCAGCATCACCAAGCTGGGCCGGCGGGTGGTGAATGTTCACGCCAGTGCCTGGCAGGGGGACCGGGCGAAGCCGATCACCGCCGCGCACATCAATTTCGTGCTGGATTGGCCGGAGCGGTAGGGAAGGGCGAGAACCCACCCCCGACCCCTCCCGCCAGCGGGAGGGGAGCAAGTCAAGCCTCCCCTCCCGCTTGCGGGAGGGGTCGGGGGTGGGAAAACCCCAGCCTCACCGCTCAGGCGCAGCGACGGCCTTTACCGCCGTCGCGGTCGAATCGCTGAACAGGCCATCAATGCCGGTCGCCAGAAACACCCGGATTTCCGCCACGCCGTCGCCGATCCCGGCCGGGCTTGCCCCGGCCTTGAACTCGGCCGGCAGGAA
>JAIXQY010000048.1 GCA_027485485.1 Sphingomonadales bacterium
AGCAAGAAGACGGACCCCGCCTTGGCTCAGGACAATCAGACCCCCGACACGAAGAATATCGTGCTTGCGGTGGTGCTTTCATCATTCGTGCTGCTCGGCTGGACCTTCCTGTCCGACCGGTTTCTGCCGCCGGCCACGCCGCCAGCGCCGGTTGCCGCCACAGCGCCAGCCACGGCTGCCGCGCCATCCGGCAGTGCGCCTGCCGTGGCCGGGCCGGGCAGCATCATCGCCCGCAGCGCCGCCCTGGCCGCGAATCCGCGCGTCGCCATCGACACGCCGCGCCTGAAAGGCTCGATCAATCTGGTTGGCGGCCGCTTTGATGATCTGGTGCTGCCCGATTATCGCCAGACGGTGGACAAGGCCTCCCCGCCGGTGCGGCTCTTCTCGCCCAGCCGCACCGCCGATGCGCAATTCGCCCAGTTTGGCTGGACCGGCGCCGTGGCCCCGCCGGCCAATGCCGTGTGGACTGCCGACCGCCCGACGTTGACGCCGGCCACGCCCGTCACGCTGAGCTATACCAGCGCCGCCGGCCTCACCTTCCGCCAGAAGATCAGCGTTGACCGTGATTATCTGTTCAGCGTCGAACAGAGTGTCGAAAACCGCAGCGCGCAAGCAGTGAGCGTCGCCGCCTATGGCCTGGTGTCGCGCCGGGGCGAAGCCGTGGCAGCGGAAACCAATGTGCATGTCGGCCCGGTTGCGGTGCTGGACGGCACGTTGAAAGACACGGATATCGAATTTGCCAAGCTGAAGGACGAGGGGCCGCAGCGCTTGACCTCCACCGGCGGCTGGCTGGGCCTCACCGAAAAATATTGGCTGGCCGCCAGCGTGCCCGACAGCCGCGCCAGGATTGCCGCCAGCTTCAAGTATGCTGCCGGCCAATATCAGGCCGATTGGCTCGCCGGTGCCGTCACCGTGCCGGCCGGCGGGCGCATCGCCACCACCAACCGGCTGTTTGCCGGCGCCAAGGAAGTCGATCTGCTCGATCGCTATACCCAAGCGGGCGTGCCCAGGCTGGACATGGCGGTGAGCTGGGGCTGGTTCGAGATCATCGCCAAGCCGATTTTCTATCTGCTGGATTTCCTGTTCAAATTCACCGGCAATTTCGGTGTCGCCATCATCGGGCTGACGCTGATCGTGCGGGCGATCATGTTCCCGATTGCCAACAAGCAATATGAATCCATGGCGAAAATGCGCCTGATCGGCCCGCGCATGAAGGCGATTCAGGAAAAATATGGCGACGACAAGCTGCGCGCCCAGCAGGAGATCATGGCGATCTACAAGACCGAAAAGGTCAATCCGCTGGCCGGCTGCCTGCCGATCCTGCTGCAGATCCCGATCTTTTACGCGCTGTACAAGACGCTGCTCATCTCCATCGAAATGCGCCACCAGCCGTTCGTGCTGTGGCTCACCGATCTGTCGGCGCCCGATCCGCTGACGCCGCTGAACCTGTTTGGCCTGATCGCCTGGCAGCCGCCGGCGATGATCGCGCTGGGCGTGCTGCCGATCCTGCTGGGTGTCACCATGTGGCTGCAGCAGAAGCTTTCCCCGGCCCAGATGGACCCGGTGCAGCAGCAGGTATTCGCACTGATGCCGTGGCTGTTCATGTTCTTCATGGCGCCGTTTGCCGCCGGCCTGCAGCTGTATTGGACGATCAACAACCTGGTTTCGATCGGCCAGCAGCTTTACATGAACCGCAAATATCCCGCCCCGGCCACCCCGCCATCGGCCGCGGTGATCGATGTGAAGCCCAATCCGCCCAAACCGGCCGGCCCCAAGCCCGGCGCCCCCAAGCCCAATGCCGGGCCCACCGCAGGACGGCGCCGCAAGTGAGCGATGACGAGGCAAAAGCCGAACTGATCGAGGCGGCCCGGCGGCGCTTTGCCGGGCCGGTGAGCTTCCTGCTGTCTGCGCCGGAACTGAAATTCCTGCCGGCGCCCGATGTGCCGGAAATTGCCGTGGCCGGGCGTTCGAACGTGGGCAAAAGCTCGCTCTTGAACGCCATCACTGGCCGAAATGGCCTGGCGCGCGCATCGGTGACGCCGGGGCGCACACAGGAATTGAACGTGTTCGAAGTCGGCGAGCCGACAGTGTTCCGCATCATCGACATGCCGGGTTATGGCTTTGCCGAAGCGCCCAAGGACGTGGTCCGCCAGTGGAAGCATCTGATCCACGATTATCTGCGCGGCCGCCAGGTGCTGCGCCGGGTGCTGGTGCTGATCGATTGCCGCCACGGCATCAAGCCGGTGGACCGCGAGATCATGAGCCTGCTCGACAAGGCAGCCGTGAGCTTTCAGGTGGTTCTGACCAAGGGCGACAAGATCAAGCCGACCGAATTGGCGAAGGTGCACGAGGCGGTCTCTGCGGCGGCCAGCATCCACCCGGCCGCCTATCCCGAGGTGATTGCCACCAGTTCCGAAAAGGGCGTGGGCATCCCCGAACTGCGCGCCGCCGTGCTGGCGGCCGCCACTGGCCAATGATGACGACCGAGACGATGACTGATCTGACCATCACCCTGAACGGCGATCCGCGCCGCATCGCGCCGGGCACCAGCATCGCCGCCCTGCTGGCGCAATTGGAACTGCCCGCCGAAAAGGTCGCGGTGGAACGCAACCTGGCCATCGTGCCGCGGTCCACCTTTGCCGATGTGGTGCTGGCCGAAGGCGACGCGCTGGAAATCGTGCATTTCGTGGGTGGCGGGCAGGATGACAGTGATGGCTGGGAGGTCGCCGGCCGCCGCTTCACCAGCCGGCTGATCGTTGGCACCGGCAAATACAAGGATTATGCCCAGAACGCCGCCGCCGCTGAAGCCAGCGGAGCCGAAATCGTCACCGTGGCGGTGCGGCGCGTGAACGTGACCGATCGCAGCCAGCCGATGCTGACGGATTTCCTCGATCCCAGGCGCTTCACCTATCTGCCCAACACCGCTGGCTGCTTCACGGCCGATGATGCCATCCGCACGCTGCGCCTGGCGCGTGAGGCGGGTGGGTGGAATCTGGTGAAGCTGGAAGTGCTCGGCGAAGCCCGCACGCTCTATCCGGACATGGCGGAAACCCTGCGCGCCACCGAGATATTGGTGAAGGATGGCTTCGACGTGATGGTCTATTGCGCCGATGATCCCATTGCCGCAAAGAAACTGGAAGATCTGGGCGCCGCCGCGATCATGCCGCTGGGCAGCCTGATCGGCAGCGGCCTTGGCATCCAGAACCCGGTGACGTTGCGGGTGATCATCGAGAATGCGCGGGTGCCCGTTCTGGTCGATGCCGGCGTGGGCACCGCTTCCGATGCGGCGGTCGCCATGGAGCTGGGCTGCGCCGGCGTGCTGATGAACACAGCGATTGCGGAGGCGAAGGACCCGATCCTGATGGCCCGCGCCATGAAGCTGGCGGTGGAATCCGGCCGCCTCGCCTACCGCGCCGGCCGCATGAACAAGCGCCGCTACGCCGATCCATCGAGCCCGTTGGCTGGGTTGATTTGATAACAGAGTTGTTCCCCATTCTTTGAATGGAGAATGGGACCATTCACAGCTGGGAGAAAGGGCCCGCGCCACCGGTGCAGACCTCTGCTGAGGCAAAGCGAGCCTCCACCTTCTCTGACAGGCACCTGCCAGTCAACAGGACATTCACTCCTTTCTCTTGAACGCTTCCCATGTCCTGCGCCCGAGTTCGGTAAGCGCCAAACTGTGGCCCTCCGGATCATAAGCAAAGAAACCCAGCCGAATGGGATTCAAAGGTTCCGACGCATGGGAAACGATGTTTCGAATATCTTGCATCGCTTTCGGTTCATTGCGGGCGTTGTGGCACTTGCGTGAGTGCCCTGACGGCAGGCTTTTGGCGTAGTCGAATGCCAACGCACCCACTTCTGCCGATGAATGCGGACATTCTGCAAGCCGGTCGAAAGCAAATCCGATGGCCTGGGATTGAATACGGGTCCAGCTCCTTTTGGCACTCGCAATCATATCAATTTCCTTTCATTCACATCAGCAAAGAATGTCTTTGCCGATGGAAAATAAGAACATATAAAGAACAAAATGTCAATAATATCAACGGCTTGGGCCGAATATTCGACCTTGACTCGCCCCCAGCCCACCCTCAGGCTCTGCCATCGGGGGTTCGGGACATGGCAGCAGCAAGCACGCGGACGGTGACGGCGCTGATCTGGCTGATCGGGTTGGCGGTTTTCATAAACTATGTCGATCGCGGCACGTTGGGCATTGCCGCGCCGCGGCTGAAGGATGATCTTGGGCTTTCCGCCACCCAATATGGCCTCGCCGCCTCGGCCTTCTTCTGGGTCTATGCCCCTGGCCAGCTGGTGGCCGGCTGGCTGGTGGGGCGGCGCGATGCCGGCTGGCTGCTGGCGGCCGGGCTGGCCCTGTGGGGGCTGGCCACCGCGCTCACCGGCCTGGCCAACGGGCTGATGGCGCTGGTGTTGTTGCGCCTGCTGCTGGCCGTGGGCGAGGCGGTCACCTTCCCGGCGCTGTTCAAGCTGATTGTCGATCATGTCGATGCCGCCCGGCAGGGCGCGGCCAATGCGGCGCTGTCCATCGGGTTGGCGCTGGGGCCGGCGTTTGGCACGCTGGCCGGCGGGCTGTTGCTGGCCAGCATGGGCTGGCGCTGGCTGTTTGCCGTGGTGGGCGTGGCCACCTTGCTATGGCTGGTGCCATGGGTGCTCACCATCCGCCGGTTGCCGCCGCCGCAGCAACAGCAGGGGCCGGCGGCCGATGCCGGGCCCAGTTACCTGCAGATCCTCGCCACCCGCGCCGCCTTGTCCTTGTCTCTGGCGCAGGTCTGCTGGGGTTTTGGCCTCTATTTCCTTGTCACCTGGCTGCCGCTGTGGCTGGTGGAGGTGCGCCACTACAGCCTGACCGACATGGCGTGGATCGGCGCGCTGGCCTTTGCTGCGCAAGCGCTGGCGGCGCTGCTAGGCGGCCAATTGAACGATTGGATGCAGCGCCGCGGCATGGCGCCCGGCCCAGTGCGGCGCGCTGGCGCCATGGCCGGCACTGCGATGACCGGTCTTGGCCTGGCCGGCATCCCGCTGTCAGAAAGCCAACCGGCGCTGATCGCGGCGCTGCTGCTGGCCGGTTTTGGCATCGGCATCTGCCATGTGTGCGTCAACATGCTGGCGCAGCTGTTCGCCGGGCCCACAGCGGTGGCGAAATGGACCGGGGTGCAAAACAGCTTTGGCAACATCGCCGGAATCGTGAACCCGCTGATCACCGGCGCCATCATCGATGCCACCGGAAGCTACAACGCCGCCTTTGCGCTGGCAGCCGCCATGCCGATTGTCTCGCTGTTCAGCCTGGCCGTGCTGGTGCCCAGGCCGGAACCGATTGACTGGCCTCAGAGATAAGGCCGCAACACCCCGATCACATCTGCATACAGCTCGCGCTTGAACGGCGCGGCCATGTCCACCAGCGTGTCCAGCGGGCTCCAGCGCCACGAACGGAACTCGGGGTGTTCCGTCGCGATGTTCACGTCCGCGTCACTGCCGTGGAAGCGCAGGGCATACCATTTCTGGCGCTGGCCGGCATATTTGCCCTTCCAGATCTTGCCGATCAGATCATCGGGCAGATCATAATAATGCCAGTCCGGCGTTTCGCCGAGCAGTGACGTCAGCGCCGGATCGACGCCGGTTTCCTCCCACAACTCGCGCAGGGCCGTCTCATACGGGTCTTCGCCGGGATCGATCCCGCCTTGCGGCATCTGCCAAGCCTCCACCATCTGATCGAGGCGCTGGCCGGTGAAGATCAGGCCTTGCGCGTTCACCAGCATCACCCCCACACAGGGGCGATAGGGCAGGCCGGAGGGATGTTCGCGCGGGATGGCTGAAGGCGGCGTCATGCCCCCGCCAAAAGCAGCTTCAGATCGGTGATGCAACCCGTCAGATCATCCTGCGCGCTGGGGATGCCCTGGCGCAGCGTGATGCAGCCGTGGATCTGGCCGGCGGCCTCGCGATAGATTGTGCGCACGCCGTGCTGGATCAGGCGCGCGGCATAGGCGCGGCCCTGATCGCGCAGCGGATCAAGCCCGCAGGTGAACACGAGGCTAGGCGGCAGCCCATCCAGCGTTTCGGCGTGCAGCGGGCTGGCCCAGGGGTGCAGCAGCTTGTTCTCGCTGCCCGCCATGTAATGGGCGTGGAACCAGTCCATCGAATCCTTGGTGAGCAGATAGCCATCGGCGAACTCCACCATCGAACCTTCCGCCGCGGTCATGTCGGTCGCCGGATAGATCAGCCATTGCGCCACGATCGGCGCCGGCAGCGTGCCGTGCAGTTCGCGGGTGACGGCGGCGGCTAGATTGCCGCCCGCGCTGTCCCCGGCCGGGATGATGCCCGACACCGCGCCGCCCAGTTCGGCCGGCGACCCGGCGACCCAGCGGGTGGCGGCGATGCAATCCTCGGTGGCGGCCGGGAACACCGCTTCGGGGGCGAGGCGATAATCCACCGACACGACGCGCAGGCCCAGTTGCCGGGCGATTTCGGCACACACGCTGTCATACACTTGCAGATCGCCGATCACCCAGCCGCCGCCGTGATAAAACACCACCACCGCGCTGCCGGCATCGGCGGGCGTGTAGAGCCGAGCCGGGATGGTGCCGGCCGGGCCGGGGATGCTGAGATCGGCCATGGCCATGTCGCCGATCGGCCGTTCCATCAATTGCGCCATGCCTTGCATCATCGCGCGGGCGTCAGCAGCGCCCATCTCCGACAATTTGGGGCCGGGTTGTGCCGCCAGCATGGCGAGGATATTGGCAACATCGGGGCGGACGAATGGCATGGTGAGGCACTCCCAAGGATGATCTTGCCCACTGTTTTAGGACCGTCCTGCCGGAAAGCAATTCCCACCCCCTACCCCCTCCCGCAAGCGGGAGGGGACACTCAGCCCTTCACCCAGGCCGCAACCTCGCCGGCCAGCCGGTTGGCGGCGCGGCCCAGCGCGGCGGCCACGGCTTCCGGTTGCTGGCTGGCCACCGGCTCCTGGGCCACAAAGCTGCGCAGCGCCACGGTGCCACCGCCGCGCGGGCCGGCCAGTTGCGCGTCATACCGCACCCGCACCACCGGGGTGCCGCGCACATCCAGGCCGAACTCGCGCAAATGGCCGGTGAGCAGCCGCGCCGGAGCAACATTGCCGCTGCGCGAATCCAGCACCGGCACGCCAACGCCGGCCAGCGTGTCGGCCAGCAGGCGCTGGAACTGCCGGTTCGGCTGTTCGGACCAACTGGCCCCGGCCAGATATTGCACCCCGGCCGGCCCCACCTGCACCGGCAGCCGCAGGGTTTGCAGTTCGGCCGGCACATCGGGCACGGCCACGCTGAGCGTATCGGCCAGCGCGGTGGGGCCGCGCCATTCGGGTGGCGGCGAAGCGGCGCGCAGCACCAGCAGGGTGGCCGGGGCCGGGGCATTGCCGCCCAGCTGCACCAGCGGGCCGCAGCCAGCCAATATCACCGCAGCCAGGGCGGGCGCGAAACGTCGCTTCATCATGGGCGCGGCTCCTTTGGTGGCTGATATTCGGGCAGGCGGCGGCCGCCGAGCAACGCCCCCGCCGGGTCTTCATCCAGCTTGGCAGCAATCGCGCCCAGCCGGCTGGTGGTTTCCCTGAGCTCACGGATCAGCTGGGTGGTTTCGGGCACCGTCTGGCTCGACAGCATCTCCACCCCCGGCTGGGCGCTGGTGGCCAGCGCATCAACCTTGGCCAGTGTGGTTTCGGTGCGGTTGATGGCGCGGCGCAAATCGCTGGCCAGTGGGCGGATTTCGCCATCCACCAGGCTTTGGCCCGATTGGGTGAGCGCTTCGATGCGCTGCAGCGTGGCGGTGGCTTGCACCATGGTGGTGCGCGCTTCGGTGAGCGCCGCCGCCAGATCGGGGGCGCCCTTGGCCAGCGCCGCGGTGGCGACATCGGTGTTCTTCAAGATGCCGGCCAGTGCGGCGCGGTTCTCATCCTTCAGCACATCATTCAACCGCTCCGTCAGGCGCGACACGTTCGACAGCACCATCGGCGCGGTGGCGAGCAGATCATTGAGGCCACCGCCGCGCGGCGGGATCAGCGGCACGCCCCATGGGCCGGGCGTGGTGAGCGCGGCGGTGCCGTGCATCGCCCCCTGCAGCTGGATCTGCGACACGCCGGTGAAGCCCACGCCCTCGATGCCGGCGGTGGTGCCGTTCAGCACCGGCACATCATCATTGATGGCAATGCGGATGCGGACGTTTTCGGGCCGTTCCGGCATCAGCCTGATCTCGTTGATCTTGCCCACGGTGACGCCGTTGAACTGCACCGGCGATCCGATCGCCAGCCCGGTGACGGAGGTGGCGAACAATATGTCATATTCCTTGCGATCGCCGCCGGAAAAGCGCGCCAGCCACAGGATCATGATCAATATGCCCACGATCATGGCCAGCGCCACGCTGCCCACGATCACCTGGTTGCTGCGGTTCTCCATCAGGCCGTCTTCCCAATTGCCGCCCGGCCGCGCGGGCCGCCGAAATATTGCTGCACCCACGGATGATCAAAACCGCGCAGTTCGTCCACCGTGCCGCAGGCCAGCACCCGGCCTTCGCCCAGCACCGCCACCCGGTCACAAATCGCCATCAACGTATCAAGATCATGGGTGATCAGAAACAGCGTGAGGCCCAGCGTATCGGCCAGCAGCCGCACCAGATTGTCGAACGCTGCGGCCGAAATCGGATCAAGCCCGGCGGTTGGCTCGTCCAGGAACAGCAACGGCGGATCGAGCGCCAGCGCCCGGGCCAGGCCGGCGCGCTTGCGCATCCCACCCGACAGTTCGGAGGGGAATTTGGCCCCGGCTTCGGCCGGCAGGCCCACCTGGCGCAGCCGCGCGGCGGCCAGCGCCGCCATCACCGGATCGGGCAAGTCCAGAAATTCGCGCATCGGCACCTGGATATTCTCTGCCACCGTCAGCCCGGAAAACAGCGCGCCATCCTGGAACATCACGCCCCATTGCCGGCGCAAGGCCCGCTGCGCCGAGGCATCGGCGTTCAGGGCATCGTGGCCCAAGATGCTGATCTGGCCGGCGCGCACCGGTTGCAGGCCGATGATGGCGCGCATCAGCACCGATTTGCCGCTGCCGGAACCGCCCACCAGTCCCAGCACCTCACCGCGCCGCACATCCAGATCGAGGCCCTTATGCAGCAGTTGATCACCAAAGCCGGTGACGAGGCCGCGCACGCGCAGCGCCACATCGTCCGTATCGGGCAGGGTGGGGCTCAGCATCAGTTGAAGCCCAGCGCGCTGAAGAACACGGCGAAAAACGCATCGAACACGATCACCACGAAGATGGCTTCCACCACGGCCTGGGTGGTGCGCTGGCCCACCGATTCGGCGTTGCCTGTCACCTGCAGACCATGGAAACAGCCCATCAGCGCGATGATGAAGCCGAACACCGGCGCCTTGATCATGCCCACCACGAAATCCGACATCAGGATCACCTCCTGCAGCCGCGCAACATAGGTGGCGGGCGGCATCGCCAGATCGAACCAGGCATAAAGCCCGCCGCCCACCAGCGCCCACAGGCTGCCATAAAAGGCCAGCCCAACCAGCATCAACGAACAGGCGATCACCCGCGGCACCACCAGCACCTCGATCGGATCCAGCCCGATGGTGCGCAGGGCATCCACCTCCTGATTCAATTTCATCGATCCGATCTGGGCGGCGAATGCCGAGCCTGACCGGCCCGCCACCATGATCGCGGTGAGCAAGATACCCAGTTCGCGTATGGTGGCGCGGCCGATCAGATTGACCGTGAACACCTCGGCCCCGAACTGGCGCAGCTGCACCGCGCCCTGCTGCGCCACCACCACGCCCACCAGGAACAGCAGCAGGGCAACGATGCCGAGCGCGTTGACGCCAATGGCCTCGGCCTGGTGCACCACGCCGTGCCAGCGCAGCCGGCGCCGGCCTACAGCCGTGGCGCCCAGCACCAGCAGCGTCTGGCCCAGAAAGGCCAGGAACGCGCCGACATTGTCCATCTGCACCAGCACACCGGCACCGATGCGGGCCAGCCGCGCCGTGATCGGATTGCCGGGATCGGGCCGCATCGGGGCGGGCGGCGGCGGCGTGCACAGCGCATCGACCATGCGCCCCACCGCCGGGCTGGCGCCCACCACCCGCGCTTCATGGCCGGCATCATGCCAGCGCACCAGCAGGCAGTTCACCGCCCAGGCGCCGGCGGTATCGATGGCGGTCACATCGTGCATGTCGATCACCAGGCCAGGCGCCTGCGGGGCCTGGGCGGCCAGATCATCGGCCAGCGTCGCCACATCATCAATGGTCAGCCGGCCGGCCAGCCGCACCGAGGTGCTGCCATCATCCGCCTTGCTCCAGCTTATGCCGCTGCCCATGGCCGCCAAACTGGGCTATGCCGCAAGAAATGCCAAGGGGAACAATGACTGCCACGCCGTCCGAAATCGCGGTTTATGATCTGGACCGCACGCTGACCGATACCGGCAGCTGGGTGCATTTCATCCGCTTCTGGTTGCGCCATGAAGCGCCGTGGCGGGTGATCTGCCTGCCGCTGGTGGGGCTGGGCGGGCTGGCCTATGGCCTGGGCCTGATATCGCGCGGCGGATTGAAAGCCTGGTCACAGCGCTGGCTGATCGGCGGCCGGGTGCGGGCCGATCATCTGGCCGCGGTGGCCAGCCGGTTTGCGCAGGATTTCGTGGCCGCCCATGCGCTGGCCCCGGCGC
>JAIXQY010000017.1 GCA_027485485.1 Sphingomonadales bacterium
TCACTCCACCACCTTCCCCCGCGCCATCACCCATTTCACCTGCGCCAACTGCTTGGCGTCCACCGCCGGGTCGCCGTCCGTTGCGATGATGTCGGCGGCTTTGCCCACCTCCAGCGTGCCGGTTTCGCCTGACAGGCCCAGCAGTTCCGCCGCGCCGGTGGTGGCGCTGATCAACACTTCGCGCGCCGTCATGCCGCCAAATTCGACCATGTCGCTGGCTTCCTGGCCGTTGCGGCCGTGTTCGAAGACGCCGGCATCGGTGCCGAAGGCGATGCGGGCGCCGGCGGCGCGGGCGGCGATGATTTGTTTGCCGCGGCGTTCGAGGATGGCGCGGACCTTGGTTTCCACCACGGCCGTGTAGGTGCCGGTGCCGAGCCGTTCGGCGGTGGCGCGGAAGGGGAGGAGGGTGGGGACGAGCCAGCCTTTTGTGGCGGCCAGCGCCTTGGCGCCGGCTTCATCGGTGAAGCTGCCATGTTCGATGGAATCGACGCCGGCGCGGGCGGCGGCTTCGATGCCGCGGGGGCCGTGGGCGTGGGCGGCCACCTTCAGGCCCAGGCTGTGGGCGGTGGTGACGATGGCGCGCATTTCATCATCGCTGAAATGCTGATCGAGGCCGCGGCCTTGCTGGCTGAGCACGCCGCCGGTGGCGGTGAATTTGATCACGTCGGCGCCGCGCTGGCTGGCTTCGCGGACGCGGGCGGCGCATTCGGTGGCGCCGGTGCAGGTGTTGCCCTGATCCAGCGCATCGTTGACCAGTTGGGCAAAGCCGGAGACGTCACCATGCCCGCCGACGATGGAGAGGGCGGGGCCGGCGGCGAGGATGCGCGGGCCGGGGAAGAGCCCGGCGTTGATGGCATCGCGCACGGCAAAGCCAGCGAGGCGGGCGCTGCCCAGGTCGCGCACGGTGGTGAAGCCGGCCCTGGCGGTGATGCGGGCGTTTTTCAGGCCATAGGCGACGGAGAGTTCGGCGCTGTCCACGGCTTCGCGCCAGAACGGCGTGCCGGGATCGCCGGTGAGGTGGACGTGGCTATCGATCAGGCCGGGGGCGAGGGTGCGGGTGGATTGATCGATGACGCGGGCGCCGGCCGGGATGGCGGCGCTGGCCGGGTTGATGGCGGTGATGCGGCCATCGGTGACGAGGATGGTGCTGGGGCCGAGCGCGGGTTTGGCGGCATCGGTGATGACGCGGGCGGCTTTGATCGCGATGGTTTCGGCGGCGGCGGGTGTGGCCAGCAGCAGGGCGGCGATGAGTGTGGTGCGCATGGATGGTCCCCTTGATTTGGGGTGAGCGTGCGCCGGAGCAGGGGTGGTGGCCAGTTGCAAATGCGACAGGAAGTGCGGCACCCCTTACCTGGGCCGCGCGAAGCCCAACGGGTGCAGGGTCCTCGACCCTGTCGTTAGCGTTTCACCCTGAATGGGTGCTCAGGATTGGACTCGATAAACGCTGCGACCTGACCGAGCCTCTCTGGATAAGGCTCCACATCTCTCCAGCGGGTGTTCGGGAAGAATCTGAAACCGGCCCCCCAAAGAAGCTCAACCTTCTTCCATTGCTCCAGGTCGGACTTCTTTGGCGCTTTAAAAGCTCGCCCCATCCAATGCAGCGCTCCGGCGCATTGGGGGCAAGTGGCCGTGCTCTCCTCTGAAATCTTCCATGACTTGCGACAATCGAAGCAGGCGTGCGCAACAAAATAATCTGGTCCGCAAGGACGGACACCGGAATCGGGACCGCGAATGGCTCGATTCCCAATCGATTTGCGGATTTCCATTCGCTCATATTTCGTCGGGGCTTGCACCATACATAGCCACTTACAGCATTTTACTGATGGCCGAAATGCTGTCGTCAAGGGACTCACCTTGAGTCAGCGCGCCAGAAATCGAATGGGTGCAGGGTCTGCGACCCTGCCCGCCGGAGGCCCCCTTACTGCTTCTTCGGAATGCCCAGCCGCCTGATCTCGATCTTGGGGCAACGGTCCATCACCACCTGCATTCCGGCGGCTTCGGCGCGGGCGGCGGCGGTGTGATCGATAACGCCCAGTTGCGTCCACACGGCCTTCGCCCCCACCGCGATGGCGTCTGCCACCACTTCGGCGACGAATTCGCTGCGGCGGAACACGTCAACCAGGTCGATGGGTTCGGCCACATCGGCCAGGGTGGCCACCACGGTCTGGCCGTGGATGGTCTGCCCGGCGAGCTGCGGGTTGACGGGGATGACGTGATAGCCGTGGGTGAGGAGCATTCCCATCACCTCATGAGCCGCGCGGTCGGGCCGGTCGCTGGCGCCGACCAGGGCGATGGTGCGGGTTTGCTCAAGCAGGCGGGCGATATCGGCATCGGCGGTGAGCATGGCTCAGAGCCCGACCGTGATCATCACGCCGCGGGCGATATCATCAAAGATGGCGGCGGTGTCCCCGGTGATGGGCCGGGCGGCTTCGGCGGCGTCGCGCACGGCCATCTGCAGCGGGATACGGCCCAGGAAGGGCACGCCCATGGCGGCGGCTTCGGCTTCGGCGCCGCCGTGGCCGAAGGGATCGGAGACGTGGCCGCAGGCGGGGCAGCAGTATCCGGCCATATTCTCCACCACGCCCAGCACCCGCACATTCACTTCGCCAAACATGGCAACGGCGCGGCGGGCATCGATGAGGGCGAGATCCTGGGGGGTGGAGACGATCAGGGCGCCATCGGGCTTGAGTTTCTGGGCGAGCGTGAGCTGCACATCGCCGGTGCCGGGCGGCAGATCGATCACCAGCACATCCAGCGCGCCCCAATCGCATTGCTCCACCATCTGGACGAGCGCGGAGGAGGCCATCGGGCCGCGCCAGACGATGGCCTTGTTGGGATCGGTCATCATGCCCATCGAAAGCGCCTTGATGCCGTGGCGGCTTTCGGGTTGCAGCCGGTCCTTCTCCACCCGGGCGCGGCCGGTGATGCCCAGCAGCGTGGGGACGGACGGGCCATAGATATCGGCGTCGAGCAGGCCCACCGCCTGGCCGGCGCGGGCGAGGGCAAAGGCCAGATTGGCCGCCACGGTGGATTTGCCCACGCCGCCCTTGCCGCTGGCCACGGCGACCAGCTTGCGGATGCCGGGCACGGTGGTTTGCTGGGGCTTTGCGGCGCCGGCGGGGGCAGAGGCCCGGTCGGCGGTGAGGATGATGCGCGCCGCGCTCACGCCGGGCACGCGCTGCACACAGGCTTCCACCTGGGCCTGCAGGCGTTCGGCGGCAGTGCGATCCAGGCCGTCAACCGCCAGCACCAGGCCCACCTGGCCATCATCCTTCACCACGATGCCGGCGGCGCGGCCGCTGCTGATGATGCTGCCCGCGCCGGCCGGATCGGGCAGGGCGGCCAGGGCGGCGGTGACATCATGCTTCAAAGTCATTGTAATGCTTTTCCGATCAAACCATGTTGCATTGGCAGCAATAACCGCCAACAAACGACGCAGGCCGCCGCTTGCCCTCGCAATCCCTGTTCGGTGTTCGTATATAGCGGTTTGACGCAGAGTGATAAGAGCTGGAACACTGAACCGATGCCCTGGCAGAACAACAGCGACCCATGGGACAATGACGGCACTGGCGAAGGCCAGCCCGGCGATGGCGAAGGCAAGCCCGCTGCGCGCCCGCCAAAGCCGGCCAATCCGTGGGGCGATGGCCCGGCGCGCAAGCCGCGGCCGATGGCCGGGCAGAACCGTGGCGATTTCGATGATCTGATCCGTCGCAGCCAGGAACGGCTGCGCAGCCAGTTCGGCGGCGGTGGCGGCGGCGGCGGGGGTTTTGGCGGCGGCAGCGGTGGCGGCGGCCTTGATCTGGGTGACGGCCGCTGGCTGTTGTGGGCCGGTGGTGCCGTTCTGGCGGCCTGGGTTGTGCTCACCGGTTTTTACCGGGTGGATGCGCAGGAACGCGCCGTGGTGCAGCGCTTTGGCCGTTATGTGGAATCGACCGGGCCGGGCATGCATCTGAAGCTGCCGTGGCCGATCGATGCGGTGGAACGGCGCAAGGTTGAACAGATCAACATCATCGACATTTCGTCGAGCGAAGGCGCCAACGAGAATCTGATGCTGACGGGTGATCAGAATCTGATCAACCTGGCCTATACGGTGCGCTGGAAGATCCGGAATCCGGAGAATTTTCTGTATGAACTGTCCGATCCGGAAAAGACCGTGCGCGAAGTGGCGGAAAGCGCTATGCGCGCCGCGATTGCCCGCGCCACGCTGAACGATGCGCTGGGGCCGCAGCGGGCGCAAATCGCCGAACAGGTGCGCGAACGCATGCAGGAACTGCTGGACAGTTACAAATCCGGCATCGATGTGCGCGGTGTTGACATCAAGCAGGCCGATCCGCCCGCCGCGGTGGACACCGCCTTCAAGGATGTGTCTGCAGCCCAGCAGGACGAGCAGCAATATCTCAACCGCGCCCGCACCTATGCCCAGACCGTGGTGGCGCGCGCCCAGGGGGATGCCGCCGCGTTTGACGCGGTTTATGCGCAATATCGCCTGGCGCCGGAAGTGACGCGCAAGCGCATGTATCTGGAAACCATGGAACGGGTGCTGGCCAAGGTGGACAAGACCATCGTTGATGCCCCCGGTGTCGCCCCCTATCTGCCGCTGCCGGAAATCCGCCGCCGCGCGGCCCCCACCCCTGCCCCGGCCGAAACGCCGGCAACGCCCCGCTGATCGGGAAGAGACGAGATGGAAACCCTGAAGCGCTATCCCGCTCTGCTCGCCGGCATTGGCTTTGGTGCCGTCGTGCTGGCGATGGCCAGCCTGTACACCGTGCCGGAAACCAAGCAGGCCGTCGTGCTGCGGCTGGGCAAGCCGGAACGCATCGTCAACGAATATGATCCCAAGGCGCCCTTTGGCGAAAGCGGCGCCGGCCTGGCCCTGAAGGTGCCGTTCATCGAGGATGTGCGCCTGGTCGACAAGCGGGTGATGGATCTGGACATGGACGCGCAGACGGTGCTGTCCACCGATCAGCTGCGGCTGGTGGTGGATGCCTTTGCCCGGTTCCGCATCGTCAATCCGCAGCGCATGGTGCAAACCGTGGGCACCGAGGAAAACGCGGCCGACGCGCTGAAGCGCATTCTGGCCTCCAAGCTGCGCAACGAACTGGGCAAGCAGCCGTTTGTCGCGCTGCTGTCGCCGGAACGCACCGAGGTGATGGAGGAAATCCAGACCAGCGTGAATGGCCAGGCCAAGCAATATGGCGCCGAAATCCTGGATGTGCGCATCAAGCGCGCCGATCTGCCGTCGGGCGCCACGCTGGATGCGGCATACGCCCGCATGGCATCGGCCCGGGCGCAGGAAGCCGCCAATATCCGCGCGCAAGGCCAGAAGCAGGCACAGGTGGTGCAGGCCGAAGCCGATGCCAACGCCGCCCGCATCTATGCCGACAGTTTCGGCAAGGATCCGGAATTCTATGCCTTTTATCGGGCCATGCAGGCCTATCGCACCACGTTTGAAGATGGCACCGGCACGGTTGTGCTGGGCCCCAACAACGAATTCCTGCGCGAATTCGAAGGTCGGCGCACCAATCGATAACCCAACGTGCCGCTGGCCGCTGTTCATGCACGGTTAGGCGTGTTGTTCGCATAAGGCGCACAGCTGCCCACCAACCGGAAAGAGAGACATGCCCAACAAACTGATGCGCAATCTGATCCCCGTCACCCTGCTGGCCACCGGCCTGACCGCCATTGCCGTGGCCCAGGTGCCCGCCCAGCAGCCGGCCCAGAATGCGCAGGCGCCCGCAACCCAGATCATGCCGCCCGGCGGCGCGCCGCGCAGCTTTGCCGAACTGGCCGCCCGCCTCGCCCCGGCCGTGGTCAATGTCTCCACCACCCAGAAGGTGGAGATCGGCCGCACCCGCCGCATGCCCGGCCAGCCCGGTGGCAACCCGCTGGAAGAATTTTTCCGCCGGTTCCAGGAACAGCAGGATGGCGGCGAGCCGGTGACGCGCGAAGCGACCTCGCTGGGTTCCGGCTTCGTGATTGCGCCCGATGGCTATATCGTCACCAACAACCATGTGATCTCGGCTGGCGAAGGCCGCGACAAGCCGGTGGAATCGATCACCGTCACTTTGTCTGACCGGCGCGAATACAAGGCGCGCGTGGTCGGCCGTGATCCGCTCACCGATCTGGCCGTGCTCAAGATCGAAGCCGCTGGCCTGCCCTATGTGCAGTTCGGCAACAGTCAGACCGTGCGTGTGGGCGAATGGGCCATGGCCATCGGCAACCCGTTCGGCCTGGGCGGCACCGTCACCGCCGGCATCATTTCGGCCCTGCACCGCGACATCGGTTCCGGCCAGTATGACCGCTATATCCAGACCGATGCCAGCATCAACCAGGGCAATTCGGGCGGTCCGCTGTTCGATTTGAATGGCAATGTGATTGGCATCAACACCGCGATCTTCTCGCCCACCGGCGGCAATGTCGGCCTGGGCTTTGCCATTCCGGCCGAGCTGGCCAAGCCGGTGGTGGATCAGCTGAAGGCGACCGGCACGGTCAAGCGCGGCTATCTGGGCGTGGCCATTCAGCGGCTGACCGCCGATATCGCCGACGGCCTGGGCCTGCCCAAGGACAAGGGCGAGATTGTCGCCAATGTCGAAGCCAATGGCCCGGCCGGCCGCGCCGGCATCCGCCAGGGCGATGTGATCCTGAAGGTTGCGGGCCGCGAAGTCGATTTTGACAACAGTCTTTCGTACATCGTTGCCACCACGCCGATCAATGCCACCGTGCCGATCGAGCTGTTGCGCGACGGCAAGCGGATGACGGTGAACGCCACGCTGGTGCAGCGGCCTTCGGAAGCGGTGGTGGCGCAGCGCGCCGGCCTGCCGGCCAATGATGACGAGCCTGCCGAGGACACGACCAAGGCCCCCGGCATCGATGCCGCCCGCGCCAGCCTGGGCATCACCCTGCAACCGATCACGCCGGTGCTGCGCCAGCAGCTGCGCATCGATGAAAAGATCCAGGGCGTGGTGATCGCCGGCATCAGCCCGGCATCCGATGCCGCCAGCAAGGGCCTGCAGCGCGGGGACATCATCCTGAAGATCGGCCAGACCCCGGTGAAGAGCCCGGCCGAAGCCGCCGCCGCGGTGGATGCCGAGCGCAAGGCCGGCAAGGACACGGTGCTGATGCTGGTGCAGCGCGGCACCACCCCGCCCGTGTATCGCGGCGTCAAGCTGATGCCGGTGAAATAAGCCGGGCCCGATGGGATGAAACGGGGGGAGCGGGCAACCGCTCCCCCTTTTTCGCTGGGGGTGCGCCTGTTCGAATGGAAGCACCCGTCATGCTGAACTTGTTTCAGCATCCATGGGAGCGCGCCCCGACAAGAGCGCTTTCAGAGGCACTGGTCCTATGGATGCTGAAACAAGTTCAGCATGACGAGCGCATGGGGTGGGTGCGCCTTACAGCGCCCGTTCAAACACGCGGTAGGTGCGGGTGACATGGCTGTCGATGGCGTCGGCGATGGAGCGCATCGGGCCGTTGTCATCGAGGATCCAGCCGATTTCGCCTTCGCTGGCGCCAAA